>CAXTVC010000163.1:0-2307 GCA_964247615.1 uncultured Acidobacteriaceae bacterium | reverse complement strand
TGCAATCCGAGCTCGACGATGCACGCGAGCGCGGCTACATGGAAACCTCCTTCCACGGCGACAACGCCGTCTTCATGTACCTCGGCGACTGGGAGCGCGGCCTCAAGTTTGACTGGCCCGCGGTCTACGAATACTTGCACAAGAACGCCACCGACCCAGCAGGCCCAAGAGGCTACCTGGCCGAGTACATGAAGCAGGGCTGGATCTCCGACGTTATCCCCCAGGGCAATCCAAGCCCTCCGTATGCCGGCGGCAAAGCCGGCGCCGCCACCACCCTCGAGTACAGCTGGGACGACTACGCCATGTCGCTCTATGCAAAGAAACTCGGCAACTCGGCCGACGCTGACCTCTTCCTGAAACGCGCGCACAATTACCAGAACGTATTCGACCCCTCGGTCAATTTCGTCCGCGGCAAGACAGCCGACGGCAAGTGGATCGCCCCCTTCGATCCACGCGAGCCCTACTACAACTTCATGATGAAGGAAGGCTCTGGCTGGTCCACGCTCTGGCTCACACCCTATGACGTGCAGGGCCTCGTCAACGAGCTTGGCGGTCGCGACAAGTTCAACGCCAAGCTCGACGAGTTCTTCACCACGCCCTACACGGCCAAGGGCATCTGCCGCGACTGCACCGGCGTCATCGGCCAGTACGTGCAGGGCAACCAGCCCGATCAGCAGGCGGCCTACTTCTACGACTGGGCCGGCCAGCCCTGGAAGACCCAGGCCATGGCCCGCAAGATCCTCGCGGATATGTACGGCAGCGATCACACCGGTCTCGCCTTCCCCGGCATGGACGATCAAGGCTCCACCTCGTCCTGGTACGTCATGAGCGCGATGGGCTTCTATCCCGTCGATCCTTCCAGCCCCAATTACATCCTCGGCAGCCCGCTCTTCGACGAAGCCACGCTGCACATGGGCAACGGCCACGACCTCACCGTCGTTGCGCAAAACAATTCGGAAGCGAACATGTACATCCAGTCCGCCACCCTCAACGGCAAACCCTGGAACAAGCCATGGTTCAGCCACTCTGACATCGCTTCTGGCGGCAAGCTCGTCCTCACCATGGGCCCGCAGCCGAACAAGACCTGGGGCAGCAAACCTGCCGATGCACCACCCTCCATGTCCACTGCCTCATCCCAAACACGCTAAGCAGCTCACACCGGCTCAATCCCATACTTCTCGCCAAGAAACACCTGCAACGCCTTCGGCAAACTAGCCGCAAGCTCCTGCCAGGTGAGCAGCCGAAACCGACTGCTCACCTCGGCCACCCGCACCGCGCGCAGCACCCGGAAGCAGATCTCCTGCAGATCCCCGCGACGCCCGTCCAGAAGCACCAGGTAGCGGCTTCCCCACTGCTGTGCCGCCAGCACACCCCGCACGATCTGGTAGCCCGTGAACTGCCCATTCCCCCGTGGCAGGTCCTCCACACGAAAGACCTCTTCGACCTGCAGGTAGCGCAGCAGGCGCTCCCCGCTCGCGCGTCCAAAGCCGCCCTCGGTCAACTTCGCCTCCACCAGCAGGTCACCCACGGCCATGTCCAGCTCCGTGCGGTCCACCTCACCCTTGCGCATCGGCAGCTCCGCGCGCACACCAAACGCTGGTCGCAGACCGGCATCCACGCCCAGCGACGCACATACGGGCCGTCGCCGCAGCACGCCCGGATAGCAAAATACGTTCATCAACAGCGCATCCGAGCTCCCGGCACACTCCAGCTCGCCACGCCACCGATCCCCGGCGCGAGGCAGACGTGCCGCCCCGGTATAGCTCTTTCCCAACCGCTCCGCCCACGCCGGGTCCGCCACGATACGCCGGTACGACGCCCGCAGAAAGTTCCCATGCCCACCGTCCTCATCGGCCGCATACAGCACGCTCGGCACGCGGCCATAGGTCACCTCTTGCGCCAGCGAGGCCCCGCGCTGCAGGTTCCGTGCGCCAACCTCGGCACGCAGCGCCCGAGCGGATAAAGAGCGAGAACGTAGTCTCTCCATCGCGCTAGCCTAAGCGAAGATCGGGCGAAACTCAACGCGGCATCAACTCGGCTTCAGCGCCCGCAACGCATCTTCCAGCTGCCGTGTGATCTCCTCCGGCAGGGCATCCGCTGCAAAACGCAAAGGCCGCCCCACGCACACCGCCAGCCCCGACGGACGAAACCACCGTCCCCCATCACGCGCCGCCTTACCTGCACCCGGCTCCGCCGCAGACCGGCTCAGGTTCATCCGCGGGACTTCGGCACGCAAGGACGCCAGCAATGCTGGCATCGCCAACAATCAGCCGCGGCGTCGTCTCGGCAATCACCCGTTCCGCAAAG
>CAXTVC010000162.1:0-2729 GCA_964247615.1 uncultured Acidobacteriaceae bacterium | reverse complement strand
TCTTCGCCAGCGTCGTCTTGCCCACCCCCGGCGGCCCCCAGAAAATCAACGACGCAGAGTCATCGCGCTCAATCTGCAAACGCAACGGCTTCCCAGGCCCCAACAGGTGCGCCTGCCCATAAAACTCTTCAAGCGACCGAGGCCGCATGCGCTCCGCCAGCGGCGCCGTACGCGGCAGCCCCTGCGCTCCACCCTGCATCGGCGAGGTATCAAACAGGCTCACGGTCTTAGCCCCTGCTGTTGCGCCCATAAGCGCAGAGGGATCTGCCGCATCGCTTCATACATCAATATGGACCCGGCTACAGCTGCATTCAGCCCCTCTGACCCACCGCCTCCCGGTATCTGAACCCGTTCGTCGGCTAGCGCAAGTGCCCTCTCAGAAAGTCCGTTGCCTTCGTTGCCGATCACAACAGCGTAGGGTTGGGGAAAGTCCGTGTCATAGGACATCGACGATGGGTATCCCAGCGTGCTGTTCGGAACACGGTATCGCAGTTCTGCCGGAGCATGCGCATTCGAGACGCGGCCCGTCAATACACCATGCCGGGCGGCTCGATCATTCTCATCGGTGAAGTACGGTACGGCGGCAAAGATGCGCAGGCCTTCAAGACGCAATTGATCACAGATGGTCTCGATCCTCGCGCGCAGGACCGGTGTCCGCAGCACAGCGCCTGCTCCCGCACGAACAACCTTGGGGTTCCATTGATTGACCGTATTCGGCGTCACCATGACCCTCGGGACCCCAAACGATTCAGCGGAGCGAATCAAGGTGCCCAGGTTGCCGGGATCCTGCAGGTGCTCCAATACCAGGGTATTTGCCGGTCCTTCTACCCGGGCGGGGAGTTCGCGTATCAACCAGGTCGCAGCAATCCCCTGCGGACTATGCGTCGTCACGGCGCTGTCGAAGGCTTCCCGACTCAGCACCACCCAGGCCCCGGTACGCAGTTCTTCAATCCAGGGTGAACGCTGGAGGAGAGACGGGCTGCTTCCTTCACGCAGGTACACCGTCTCAAACGCAAAGCCAGCCCAGTGAGCCTCTTGGACCAGGTGCTCGCCTTCCAGCCCCAGCAGATCCCCCGGCCTACGAGCCTCTCCACTCAACGCCGCGCGCAAGGCCTTCACCCGCGCATTCGTCCGGCTCGTAATGGGCGGTGGCAGCTGCATACGCCCCAGTCTACCCGGCACCACTCCCCTCGCTTCTCCAGCATGCGATACCCTGCTGTAACAGGGGAGCAAGCTCACGTTGGACGCAGAGATTCTTCGCATACATCCGGACGAGCCTGAACCGGAGCACATCGCCCGGGTCGCCCAGGCGCTCGACGAGGGCAACGTCGTTGCCCTTCCCACTGACACCTTCTACGGCCTCGCCGTCGACCCCGTTAACCTCCGCGCCGTCGACCGGATTTACGACCTCAAAAGCCGCGCCCGCCACAAGCCGCTCTCCCTGCTTATCTCCGACGTCTCCCAGGCCTACGAGCTGGCACGCGGCATCGACGCCGGCTTCGACAAGCTCGCCGAGCGCTTCTGGCCCGGCCCCCTGACCATCATCGTGCGCGCCGGCACCAAGCTTCCCCTGCGCGTAACCGCCAACACCGGCAACGTCGCCCTGCGCGTACCGGAGGCTCCCATCTGCCGCGCGGTCGTCGAGAAACTCGGCCTGCCCATCACCGCCACCAGCGCCAACCTGCGCGGCATGCCGGAGTGCAGCTGGGCCGGCTGCGTGCGCGACCAGCTCGGCGACAAGATCCCTCTCATCGTCGACGGCGGCCCCACAGCACGCGCTGTCGCCACGACCATCGTCGACCTCTCCGGCGGAGAAAACTCCTGGATGATCCTCCGCGAAGGCGCCATCCCCACTCACGAGATCGCCCTCGCCCTGGGCCGATAGCAAGTCCCGACCGCACCGCTGAGTTCGAATTTTGCTTTTCTAGCTGTCATTCCCCGAACGGGGAACCTGCTGTCTACTCATCGCACCGGCAACGATAGGTCTCAGCCCTTCTCACCAGGTAACATCCCCACTCACGGCATACTGTATCTACTCTGACGATGCGCCGGGCTTTCCGTAAAGACCAAGTCGTACCCCACCTCAGGCGATCTTTCCTACGCCTCGGCACGCGCCTGTTCGCGCTCTTTCTGGTACTGCTCGTCGTCTGGTTCCTCTGGCTCTATCGCCAGATCACCTTCACAGCCGGCATCGACAACGCCCGGAATGCCGACGCCATCGCCGTCTTCGGTGCAGCCGAATACGGCGGCCATCCCTCACCCGTCTTCCACGCCCGCCTGGACAAAGCCCTGTCGCTCTACCAGCGCGGTCTCGCCCCGCGCATCATCACTCTCGGCGGTGGCTCCGCAAAGGACTCCGGCAACACCGAAGGCGCGGCCGGCCGCGACTACCTGCTAGCCAACGGCGTCCCCGGCGACCACATCATCGCCGAAACCACATCCGTCGACACCGAACAGCAAGTCGACGACCTCGCGCAGATTGCCGTCGAGCACAATCTGCATTCCATGGACGTGGTCAGCGACGGCACTCACCTCTTCCGCATAGCCCTACTCTGCCGCCGCGCGGGCCTGGCCGTCTACACCTCACCCCGCGCCCCGCTCGGCCACCTCGACGACCTCGACCGCGCCGGACGCATGCTCCATGAAATGCTCAGCACCACCTCGGTGGCCCTGAACCTGCACATCAGCGCCCTGCACCGCTGGCTCGCCAGCAAAGGCGAGTAAACGCC
>CAXTVC010000161.1:0-2788 GCA_964247615.1 uncultured Acidobacteriaceae bacterium | reverse complement strand
GGTCCCGGCGCCAAGCGGCGCCGCCCTTGCCCTCCGCTGCGCGCCGCAGCCGCCGGAGGGCGTCGGGACGAAGGGCGTCCCAACCCATCAACCCATGGCCTCCGGCCAGGGTCGAACAAAGGGCTGGACAAGGGGCGATCGAGTCGGAGCGGCTGCTACCGCCGCTCGCCGCAAATCATGTGTTTTTACCCTGCCCAGTTCCAGGCTACCAGTCTGCAACTCGTACAAAAGGCCGTACATACGGTCGGACAGGCCAGACGGCATGAACGGGTGGAGGGTCAGCATATCGCAGGGGAATGGCTGACCTACCAGCAAACCGGCGAGCGGTTAGGCATCTCGTCCGAGGCGGCCCGACAACGGGCGCGGCGCCTGCGCTGGCGTCACCAGCGCGGGAATGATGGACGGACCCTGATCCAGCTTCCGGAAGGCGAGGAGCCACGTGCGCCCGTTCATCCAACCGTACAAACGGGCGTTCAACCACCCGTACAACCACCCGTTCAACCGGTTGGACAAACGGCCGGGGAAGCCGCGGCACTGCGCGAACTGGTGGATGTGCTCCGAACCCAGCTCGCCAAAGCGGAGACCCGGGCCGACGAGGACCGCGCGCAGCTCCGGGTGGAGCGGGAACGGAGCGCAGCAGCCGAGCGCCAGATGGTCGGGTTGCAGGCGCTGGTGAATGACGAGTTGGCCGAGCTTCGTGCTCAGATGAACCAAGCCCGTGTAACCCTGCACGGCCCGGATGCAGTCGCGCCCACGGCGGCCGGGACACGTCACCCGCTCGCGCAATGGCTGTCGCGCTTTTTGGTTCGGCGGCGGCTTTAAGCCATGGAGTGTTCGACTCAGCCTACTTACGCATCAGCTTGGGGATATGCTGGCCGAACCAGGACCGTCCATCCTTGGCCATGGCCCATTCGTCGCTGACATCGCGCAGGATGGGCAGCACGGTGGCGTCCGGGTCCGTGTCGCGCTTGACGGCGCGGCAGGTGGCCGAGCGATGATTGCGGTTGGCCCAGCGCTTGTCCTGTTTTTCGCTGGCTGCGGTGGTGATGCTGGCGATGGGGGTGTGACGGCGCGAGCGGGCCACGGTGCTGTCCTTCCTTCCTTCGGTCCAGCTTACGCAGCGTCGGCCTCCTTGTCCGCCTCGAAGGCGTCAGCCTGGGTTGTTCGGCAGGCAGGTCGCGTTGGCCACGTCGCGGAGCAGCATGCGAGCCGTTTCCGTGTCGCCATCGGCAAGGGCCTGCATGGCTTCCTCGACAAGGGCGACGACGAACCCAGGACTTTGCCGCGCCCGATCCGCAATGCTGTCCCGGAAGCTGCGTGTCAGTGGCATTGCCTTCTCCGTCATGGCGCCGAACTTCCGGGGCAGGGTGGGGCTACACTGCCCGTTGCCACTTCTTCTTCCTGCCCGCCCGCAACGGCATTGCGTTCCGCCTCGAAAGCACGCAGCCCGGCCCGGCGCCAGCGGGCGCGGAGGTGCGCGGGGTCGCCGTCGCCTGCGCCCCGGAGCTGCGTAGCCACGTCCAGGAGTGCGCCAAGCAAGGTGGCGCGGTCGTCGTCCAGCAGCTCGATCAGTCCGGCCTTCTGGACGAGGCCGCCCAGCTCGATGAGTTGACGTGTGCGTGCACGCCGTTCCTGAACCCAATCGCGGGTATCGTGCAGGGCTTGGGCGCGGGTGACACGGTTCTGCATGACCTGGATGCGGCTAAGCTGCGCCGTTGCTGCTTGCAGGTTGTGAAGCAGCGTCACCGGATGCTGCCTTCTTCCCCCGCTTGCCCCCTGGTTGAAAGACGGCCTGGCCGCGTTCGGTCCACCTCGTGACGGCCTCGGGTGACTTCTTGGATTGCTCGACGGCGGCGAGCAGGGCACCAGCCAGAGCTTCCATGGGCAGGGCATCGGCTCCGGTAATCTGGACCAGCTCGCCAAGCTGGACGGTCTTCTGTGACTTGACCTTTTTGGCCTTGTCCATGAGGGCCTGAAGTTCGGCGTCGAAGTCGCGTGGTTTCCTGGCCATGACACTTCCTTACTGGCGGCGTGGTCGGACGTGAACGATAGCAATGCTGGATGCGGTGTCAAAGGCGTGGTGACGGTTGCCACAGGGCGGACACGGTGGGGTCACACGCCCGACACGGGAGGAGTGGCAAGGGCTTGCATTCATAAGGTTGTGGGAAGGGTCCGGAATGCTGGTTAAGTGGGAGACGGAGGAGGGCGAGGTACATCATGCCGAGCGGTCGCTTGGCGGACGGCACACCCTGCGCCTACAGGTGGAGAGCCTGGGGGAGCATGGCTGGGACTGGCACGTGTGGGAGCGGTCTGGCCGCGGCCAGCAGCGGTATGGGCTGGCGGACACCTTGCTTGAGGCCAAGATCAGGGCGGAGGCAGCACTAGGTGCTTTGGCTCGGGAGCTTAGCTTGGCGGCGTAACGGCCCGGTGCTGCTTGATCCGGCCTAGCGGCTATACAGTCCGGCGCACCCGATCTAGCACGCGAGCACCCCGTCATTTCTGCTGCGGAGTGCAACGGAGCAGATCAGGAAATGCGCGCTTATAGATCATTGCATGATCTGCGTAAAAACGATTAGGCTGGCCCTTGCTGCCCTGCAACCGCCTGCGTGCCGGACTCTCTAGATGGCGATCTACCACTTCTCTGCCAAGGTCATCGGGCGCTCGCAGGGGCGCAGCGCGGTGGCGGCTGCGGCCTATCGGTCAGCGTCCGAGCTGCTAGACGAGCACCTGGACCGCACGCACGACTACACTGCCAAGGCGGACGTGGTGCATCGGGAGATCATGCTGC
>CAXTVC010000160.1:0-3127 GCA_964247615.1 uncultured Acidobacteriaceae bacterium | reverse complement strand
AAACGATTCGTCATCATCACGTTCACGACGCACACACCTCCCGCAACCTCGCCTTTCCTTCACTCCCCCACGTTTAAGCACTCAGCCTTCACTGTCACCCACGATCCACTCGACAGAGAATCCGAAGATCCGCCACCACCCCAATTGCTTCTAACCGGCAAGCAAGGTAGGGTGAGCGGGTGGCGCCTCTCCCCTTCTCACGTCTTTTCGGCACCTCTGGCCGTCGCGCGGTGGAAGCCGTTACGCCACGGCGCACCTTCGACGATGTCATTCTGCCTCCCGCGACCCGCCGCGCTCTCGGCAACGCACTGGCCCAGGTCACCCAGCACGATCTGATCTTCAGGGGCTGGGGGCTGGGAGAGCGTCATTCCACCGGCCTCGGTCTCGCGTTCAACTTCGCCGGACCACCCGGCACCGGCAAAACCATCTGCGCCGAGGCCATCGCGCAATCGCTCGGCCGCCAGCTCCTGGTCGTTCGCTACGCCGAGCTCGAATCCATGTGGATGGGCGAGACGTCAAAAAACGTCGCCGCTATCTTCCGCACAGCACGCGAGGATGAAGCCGTTCTCTTCTTCGACGAAGCCGACGCAATCGCCGCGCGACGATCGACCTCCGTCGATAATGGCGCGCAGCGCGAATCAAACAGCGTCGTCAACGTGCTCCTGCAGGAGTTGGACAGGTACACAGGGGTCGTGATCTTTGCCACCAATCTCGCCGCAAACTTCGATCCAGCGTTTGAGCGGCGCATCCGCACCCACGTCCTTTTCGAGTTGCCCGGCGAGGCGGAGCGCGTCCGCATCTGGAAGGTGCAGTTGCATCCCTCCCGGACGCCGCTCGCCCCCGATGTCGACTTCCAGGCCCTTGCGCAGGAGCACGAAGTAAGCGGCGGAGACATCCAGAATGCCGTGCTGAAAGCAGCCCTGGCCGCGGCGGCCGAGCCCTTGCCCGACCTTGCCAAGAAGATCCATCAACATCATTTCCAGGCCGGTATAGAACAGGTCTTGCTGAGCAAACGGGTCATGCAACAGTCCATCTTTGCGGAGCCTCCCGTGGTCGTGCCCCAGCCCGAGGTCCTCAAGCCGGCAACCCCCCTGGAAACTTCGCAACTGTTGCTCTACGGCCTTCCCGGAGCGGCGCTGCTGGTCGCACTCATCGCTCTGGCCGTGGCGCTGGCCAGGTAGCCTCGCCACCTCCACGGCCTAGGCGCCCGCGGCAGCAAGCCGCTAAGCCGGGAAGTCCGTCGACGTCGACACCGCCCTCCACTCCTCCAGTGCCTCCCGGTCCCGTGCAATCCGCGCCTCCATCCAGGCCACGGCATCGCTGCCCATGGGCAAATGCAGCGGCTGTTCCGGCCGCCCGGCCACCTCCAGCAACACCTGCGCCAGCTTCGCGGGATCCCCCTCCTGCGTATGGTTCTTCGTCGCCATCCATCCCTGTAGCTGCTCCATGCCCTCGCGATACTCCGGGTGCTTCACCTCCGTGTAGCGCACCGACGACGCATCCAGAAAATCCGTACGGAAGAACCCCGGCTCTACTGCCGTCACCTGGACCCCAAGCGGCTGCACCTCCGCCGCCAGCGACTCCGACCATCCCTCCAGCGCAAATTTGCTGGAGCAGTACAACGATGCATTCGGTCCACCGCGCAGGCCCGCAATCGACGAAATGTTGAAGATGCGCCCACGCCGCCGCTCCCGCATGCCCGGCAACACCGCCCGCGTCACATGCATCGCGCCAAACACATTCACCGCGAATTGTTCCGCAACGTCCTCGGCTGCGGACTCCTCAAACGGTCCCAAATGCCCGTAGCCCGCGTTGTTCACCAGCACGTCCACACGCCCGAACCGCTCGGTCGCTGCAGCCACCGCACTCACCGCCTGCTCGGCGGCAGTCACGTCCAACGCAACCGCCAACAACCGCTCATGCTCCCCCAGCGCCGCCGTCACTGCCTCTGCCTTGCGCGCCGTGGCCACCACCATTTCGCCTGCCGCCAACGCCGCACGCGCTATCTCCAGACCCAGTCCCCGGCTTGCTCCCGTGATCATCCATACCTTGCTCAATGCGCTCTCCTCGTCTTTACAGTCCCAAGCCTAGGCTCGCAAAGCAGCCAAGAGGTAGACCAAACAGATCGCATCTTTGCCTAATCCGCTCAACGTGTCCGGTTGCCTGAAAGCATCGTTCCGCACGGTGAGACCATCGAATCCGCCATGCTGCACCTGGAAGAACTCGAGCGCTCGATCCGTCAACACGCCCACGGCCCCGTGACCGACACCCCGGTCCCCGGCCTTCGGCTCTACTGCACCGACGCTTCGGAGCCCACGAGTGCGCAGCTCGTCTACCACCCCATGGTCTGCATCATGGTGGCAGGCGAGAAGTCCGTCACGCTCGGCGACAAGGTCTTCCGCTACACGCCCGCCAACTACCTGATCGCCTCGGTCGACCTGCCGGTCACCGGCACCGTCACCAACGCCAACCCAGGCCAGCCCTACCTCGCCCTCAGCCTCGCCATCGACCCGGCCCTGCTGGCAGAAGTCATGCTGACTGTGCCCCCGGCCACCGTCCCCGCTGAGCCCACCTCCGGCCTCGGCATCGGCATGCTCTCCCCCGCCTTGCTCGACTGCTTCGTCCGCCTCACCCGCCTGCTCGACGAGCCCCCCGTCCACGCCGCGCAGCTCGCCCCGCTCATTCACCGCGAGGTCCTGTTCCGCCTCCTGCAAGACACACAGGCCCCCATGCTGCGACAGGTAGCCACCCGCGACACCCGTGCCGCCGGCATCGCGCACGCCATTCGCTGGATCCGCGAGCACTTTGCCGAACCCTTCTCCACCAACACGCTCGCCCGCGTCGCCAACATGAGCACTGCCTCCTTCAATCGCCACTTCCGCGCTGTAACCGCCATGAGCGCCCTGCAATACCAGAAGCTCATTCGCCTGCAGGAAGCCCGCCGAAGGCTCGTGACACAAGGCGAAGACGCCGCGGCTGCAGGCTTCCACGTCGGCTACACCAGCCCCTCCCAGTTCAGCCGCGAATACACCCGCACCTTCGGCAAACCACCCCGCCAAGACGCCGCGTGGCTCCAATCACAGGTCGGGGTCGCCGCACTGCTTTAAGCTCCGCACCCTGACGAACA
>CAXTVC010000159.1:0-3207 GCA_964247615.1 uncultured Acidobacteriaceae bacterium | reverse complement strand
CCCCCTTCAACGTCTACCTCTACACACTCCAGCTCAACCCGCGAAAACAAGTGGTGAGCCTCACCCTCCCGACCAACCGAAACGTCGTCCTCCTCGGCATCACCCTCGCCCCACCCTCCCTCATCAACGTCGAACCCGTCATCTGCGGAGCCCTGCTCGCCACCCCACTCCCGGAGCCCGCCCGCTAACCCATCAGCAGGCGCGGCTCCACTCAACTCCCTAACCCTCGTCATCTCGACCGAAGCGCAAAGCGCCCAGCAGAGGGATCCCTTCTCCCCAAAAGCCGGCGCCAACGCCACGAACTCCGCCGTCCCGGTCTCCTTGCTGCCACCCGCGAGGACCCGCCGCCGACAACCCAGGGGAGAGGCACCCGGCCGGCTAGTAGGCTGGCCAGGTAAATTCGGAACCAGGAGACAGCATGGGGATCGATCGTCGCAGCTTTCTCGAGCGTCTGGGGATCGTCGCGGCAGGACTGGCGGCGAGCAGCGCTCTGCCGGCGCGTCCGGCTCAGGGGCAGGCAGGTCCGAAGCGCGAGCGGCCGCCCAACATCGTCATCATCCTGTCGGACGACGTCGGCTACGGTGATCTCTCCTGCTATGGCGCGACCCGTGTGCACACACCGGCCATCGACTCGTTGGCGCGCGAGGGCATGCGGTTCACCAACGCGCACTCCGACGCCGCAACCTGCACGCCCTCGCGCTACGCCATGATGACCGGCAGCTACGCCTGGCGGCACGACGGGGTCCAGATCCTGCCCGGAGACGCGAAGCTGCTGATCCGGCCAGACCAGATGACCGTCGCCTCCCTGCTCAAAGGCGCGGGCTACCGAACCGGACTCGTCGGCAAATGGCACATCGGCCTGGGCAACGGCACGATCGACTGGAACGGCAATATCCGGCCCGGCCCATGCGAGGTCGGCTTTGACGAGGCCTTCTTCTTCGCCGCAACCGCGGATCGCGTGCCGACCGTCTACCTGCACGATCATCGCGTGGTGAACCTCGATCCGAAAGACCCCATCCACGTCTCCTATGGCAGCAAGATCGGCAACGAACCCACAGGCAGGGAAGATCCTGACCTGCTGAAGATGCGGCTGAGCGAAGGCCACGATGGCACGATCGTCGACGGCGTGAGCCGCATCGGCTTCATGACCGGTGGCCACGCGGCCCGCTGGAAAGACGAAGAGATGGCCGCCACCTTCACCGGAAAGGCAGTTAAATTCATTGAAGCGCACCAGCACCGGCCCTTTCTGCTGTACTTCACCCCCAGTGACATCCACGTGCCGCGCGTGCCCGCAGCGCAGTTCGCCGGGCAAAGCGAGTGTGGCGTCCGCTGCGATGTCATCAACCAGCTGGACTGGAGCGTGGCGCAGGTACTGGCGACGCTGAAACGGCTGAAGCTCGACAACGACACGCTGATGATCTTCACCTCGGACAACGGACCGGTGGTGAACGACGGCTACGACGACGGCGCCGATCGCGCGCTCGATGGGCACAAGCCTGCCGGCCCCTTCCGCGGCGGCAAGTACTCGATCTACGAGGGTGGAACGCGGATGCCGTTCCTGGTGAGATGGCCGGGGGAGGTGAAGCCCGGCGTCTCGGACGCGCTGATCAGCGAGCTCGACCTGCTGGCCAGCCTGGCCGCACTCACCCGGCAGGCAGTTCCGGCAGGGCAGGCGACCGACAGCAGCAACGTGCTGCCGGCGCTGTTAGGGCAGTCGCGGCAGGGCCGCACCTCGCTGGTCGAAGAGGCGCGCGTCCTGGCCGTCGTCGACGGACCGTGGAAGCTGATCGACCGCAGCCAACGCCCCGGCGCGCATCCGGCAGCGGGCGAGCTCCACCTGGGCGGCGGGGCGGAGGCGCGACAGGACAAGCTCTCGCCCTACCCCACGGCCCCGCTCGAGCTCTACAACCTAGAGACCGACCCCTACGAGAGCCACAACGTCGCCGCCAACCACCCAGAGATCGTGCGCCGCCTGCAAACAGAACTAGCTATCCTGCGAAAGCAAACGCAAACGTAGCTCTCGAGCCTCGTCCACGGGCGGGATTGAGAAGGTACCCACAATCGGCAACACACAACGATCGTAGAAGAAGCAACCGTAGTTCGAAGTGCCGCCAGACTCAGCCGTCCGTGTGGTTGTCAGAGTTGTCATGGATCACCGCTCACTGTGTGCATCGCGAGAGCCGCCAAGGCTCGGCTGAGTTGCGATCCAGCGCACAGCGTCGATTACGAGTTGCGGTTGCAACTTCTGGATATAGTGGCTGCTTTGACTCGCGGTGATAAAGCGCGATTTGGAAGACCGGCTCGCCAGGTCCTCTTGCATCTCGTGCCACACAGGTTCAGGCGGCGTTCCGTGCTCGATCACAATAAGAGGTTTCGAGAAACGCCAGGCAAGGTGCTGGCCAGGGGGAAGGAAACCTTGAGAGACCATGTATTGCTGATCCCGCCAGCGAGGGTACTCTTTCAGCGCATCAGGCTCGCTCTGGGCAAATCGCCATACCTGTTCTTCATGCGAGGAGTCGAGAAGAACGATGCCCTCAACTTGGCTGTCGAATCGTGCGTCGAAGGCACGGGCGTACAGGCCACCAATCGAGTGCCCCACCAGGATGTATGGTGGTGCAACTTTTGCCTCCCTCAGTAGGACCTCTAGATCAGTCACGATCTGCCCTTCGGTTTGCTGACTGCCCGGGCTAAGAGGATCGCTCTTTCCTAGACCCTGCCGATCATAGCTACACACTCGTGTGAACTGGGAGATCGGAGTCTGCACCTTGTTCCAGGTATCCGTCGTACCGCCTCCGCCGGCGATCAGGACGACAGTCGAAGCACTCGGCTTGCCCTCGCAGCTCAGATAGAGCCGATGCCCGTTCGTGGAGAACGTTTGGGTCAACGCTAAGATCGGCGTGCAGAAAGCGAGCACAATCGCGAGGGAGCAAGGCGGAGGGGATGGCGGATTAGTCCTGAGACACGCGCTCCTCGTCACCATCGCACTCTCGGCATCTCAATCACAGCAAGCCAACGACTCAGCCGCAGTATCGTGCTCCGGCCTCTCCTCCGCACCATCACCCTCACCCGCAAAAAACTCCTCCACCCGCCCCAGCACCGCTGCTCCCGTCTTCGCCTCGAAGATCCCCCGCCTCAGCCCCGCGCCACCCGGAACCCCGTGCGTAAACCAGCTGGCAAACTGCTTCATCTTCCCCACACAGTCCCGCT
>CAXTVC010000158.1:1516-3217 GCA_964247615.1 uncultured Acidobacteriaceae bacterium | reverse complement strand
GCCTCGCAGCCTGCAGCAGCCCCAACGTCAAGTCTGCAAGGGACTACTCTGCCCCGCGGGCACCGGCGGTGCGCAATCCGCTCTACAACCCGAATGCCCCGTACGGCGAGGCCAACGCGACCTGGCAGGCACCGGTGTTCAACCGCGATGGCACCATCGTGAAGCCGGTGGAACCCGCAACGGAAGCTGGACGACCGGATTACGAGCATGCCCCTTGGGCGACCGGGGCAGACGGCGGCAGCCGCTTCGCCCCACCTGGCACTTTCTGATTAGAAGCTCGGTTCAGGTCGCGGGACAGGTCCAGCATAAGTGGCTTACCTCTTCGCCTCTTAGGCCGTAGCGAACACCCGGCTCAAGAAGCAGTCCACCGCCGTGGCAAGACGGCGGTGGACAATCGCTTTCAGCTTGGCAGGAAGGGCAGCGAGGTGCCCAGGTATTCCCGCCAGCTCGCCGTCCGACCTACCCTAATCTGGAAGTTGAGCAGTGCGTTGTAGAACGCGATCAGCAGGAACAGGCCGCTGAACGGCAGGAACTCCACCGTGGATACCAGCCGTGCCGTGGTCCACGGGGAGGACAGCGCCTGCCAGAGCCAGGCTAGGAAAAAGGCGCAGGCGAGCGCAAATGAGGCATAGGCGATGCGGGCGGTCTGGCGGCGGCGCGCCAGGAGCCGTTGATCGAACTCCTCAACAGACAGTCCATACATGGAGGCGGTCACAGCGCGGTCGAATGCGCCATCCTCCTCGGTGCGGAACCGGTCGTCGCGGCTGGGTCCGTGGCGGAGAAGAGTGGCGAGATCACCGATGAACGTGGCGCTGCGGCGAATGCGGCGGACACCCGCCCAGTCCAACGGCCCAGAGGCCAGCCAGCCCGCGCCGCGGGCTACCTTGCCCATCACGGACCGGCGACGGCGCGGCGGCTTATCAGGGTTGGGCGGCCGGGGGAGATTGAGGGGGATCGCCATGCTCAGCCCCCAATCGAGGACACGAGGGAGTCCATGCTGGACGGCATGCCATCGAGGCGGCCCTCGGTACCGTCCGGCTTGCGCCAGATGAATGTGGGCGTGCCCGTCAGGCCGATGGCCTGGGACACCGCCATGTTCCCCTGCAGGCGCGTAGCAGCGTCCGGGCTGGGAGGCCCAGCGACATCGCCCGCCTGCCAGGCAGTCACGAGGCGGTCCACAGGCTTGCTGAGCAGGGCCAGGGCGCTGCGGGTGCTCTGACCGCCATCCTCGTAGTCCAGGACCGAGAGGGGGATAACGGAGAGCTGGAGCTTGCCGCTGGCCACGTAGGGCTGCAGCGCCTGGTAGGCGCGAACCGAGTAGATGCACTGGGGATCGATCAGCATCCACAGGTGGGGAGCGCTGGCGGGGCCAACTGTCCCAGAAGCTGCTCTCTGCACCAGCGATAGCGCAGGCGCGGTGATCACTGGGGCGTCAGTGGCCGAGGGAGGGGCGTCGCCGACCACCACAGTCGGGATCGCGCCGGGGATGTTGGCAACCTGGCCTTTTGTGAGGTCCTGGCCCGATGCGTCCCAGAGCACGCCAGGGATCAAGCGCTGCTCGTCAGGGGTGGCGTAGAAAATTTGGAACTGCGGCCCACTGCGAACATAGAAGCCCCGCAGGCCATGCAGGGTGCCGAGTTCAACCAGGGTGCCACCAGCCAGCATCGACAGCTGGGCCGGGGTCAGCTCGGTCAGCGCCCC
>CAXTVC010000158.1:0-1416 GCA_964247615.1 uncultured Acidobacteriaceae bacterium | reverse complement strand
ATGCAGTGCTAGTTGGCGCTGCTAGGGCGCAAAGTGGTGGTGCGGCATGGGCAGACGACACGCTCAGAAAAGCAAGGGCAACAAGACGGTGCATTGGAACCTCCATCGGGAAGGTTGCACCGTAGTATTAGGCTTTTGCGAACGGGTCGGCAGCCCGCCGACAAGCGGAGCAGGGGCTTGAGACACTGCTAGGTCGACGCGGGGTCCTGGCGCTCGAACCGGACCAACTCCGTCGCAACTTCAAGGGATATTGTGAGAAGACGGAGGTCCTCTTTTCCAAGAGAGCTTGCTAACACCGAGACTACCCTAGCTTTAGCATAAACGTCCTGTAACATATATGGCCGCAGGTGCTGAAGATGGTCGATGGCCAAGTCGAAGTCTTCCATGGCATGAAACAAGGCATCTTCGATATCATCCGGCGGTTGGAGTTGTGATCCGATTACTGCCTCAAGGGCAGCACGGACCTCATACGTGCCAAGGACGTTGCAGCACGCGAGTTCGACTTGGCTAGGCTGAGTGCGAGAATAGTCGAGCGAGGCCTCGTCGAGTGGGTGGAGCTCCGGCGTTACCATGACACCGCTTCCTGAATAATTTGACATCGTTCCTCACGACGGACACCTCGGTCCCGTTATTGTTGCAACCGCATCCCAGAGATGCAGACCCTGAAGCTCAGTAGGAAAGGACAGCACGCATCGAGGTGATTGAGTGACCAGCATAAGCAACCGACAGCAGCGGGAGCACAGGTCTAAATAAGGAGTCTATCTCGGAAACAGTCCCGAGAAATATGACAGCCGAGCCACCAACGCCAGTGCATAGCATTTTCTACGCGCCTACCAGGACCGGGTGGCATACTACCAAGCTCGCGGCGGCTGTGAAGCTAGATAAACTTCACCCATTGCGCCGCAGTAAAGAGGTTAGACGTGCTGAACGCAGATCTTGGCAGGGATTGTGCGGCGTTCGAGAGAAGAACCATACATCCAATAAACGACTCATGCCGAATTGTTCTAAAAATGTGGAGGGTCGGAGCGAGTCGTATCAATGATGTTCACGCAGCGTCGAACAGCAGCGTCCCTGTCACATACTGGGCAGCCGCGATCGGCCGACAGAGCATCACCGTAGGTTGCATCACGAGATCGTGATGTCACGTTTTGTCAGGTACAGTGAAGTGTTTGCATCCGTTCCAATCTCCACAGTGGAATGCTCGATAAGCAACGAGCGCGCGCTACTTGCAAGGCGCTGGTTCACAGTCTTCGCCGGAGTGGGCGGACGGGAAGAAGGCGAGAGATTTACATGTTCTTGGATTGTTCGCCTGCTTCTGCGAAGTTGGCACGCCAATCCGCAACGTTCGTGCAGTGGCAGGGACACGACGAATGAGCTGGCGGCCGGCGCTCGACTTGGTGCCGCCGCGGTTCAACT
>CAXTVC010000157.1:0-3240 GCA_964247615.1 uncultured Acidobacteriaceae bacterium | reverse complement strand
CCGCCGTGCTTGACGATGATATACTCAGTGATCGCCGCGGACTCCGCCAGCAGGATCCCGTCATCCCGGATCACCGGGGCCGCGCCGAGCGGGTGCAGCGCCCTCAGCGCAGGAGGTGACAAGATGGTGACGGGATCGCGCTCGTGCAGCGTCAGCTCATATGGGATGCCCAGCTCCTCGCAGGGTTACGTCAGGGCTCGCGCCAACCTCCCTGGTCGGGCGGGGTTGGTTCGTTTATAGCGCCGTCCCGCACGGGCGGGGCAAACGGGGATGCGGTGCATCGGGTGCGGGTCGGCCGCAGTCACGGATCGGTCTGAGCGCACGGCCCAGGGCTACCGCAGGTTCCGCTGCCGTGCGTGCGGCAAACAATTCAACGAACGATCAAGCACGCTGCTGAACCGAGCGCAGCATCCGTCGGACGTCATCGCCCTCGTGGTGCTCTGGCGCCGGCGCTACAAGCTGGCCCTTCGCGACCTGCCCGAGATGTTCGCCCTGCGCGGCATAGTGTTCAGCCATGAGACGGTGCGCGAGTGGGAAGCCAAGCTTACCCCGGCTCTGGCCGAGGACTTGCGGCGACGCCGGCGCGGCAAGGCGGGCCGCAGCTGGTATGTGGACGAGACCTACATCAAGGTGGATGGATGCTGGTGCTACCTTTACCGCGCCGTCGACCGATCCGGCGCACTGGTGGACGTGATGTTCAGCGAGCGTCGCGACATGGCCGCAGAGAAGGCGTTCTTCCGCTCCGCCAAGGCCGTGACGGGCATCACCCCTGGCCGGGTCACGACGGACGGCCACGACAGCTATCCCCGGGCGATCCAGGCCGAGCTGGGCAAGAGGGTGCGGCACCGGACCAGCCGCTACCTGAACAACAAGCTGGAACAAGATCACCGGGGTATAAAGGCCGATACCGGCCCATGCGGGGCTTCAAGTGCCCAAAATCAGCCGCCCGGTTCTGTCGCGGCCACGACGAACTGCGCAACTTCCTCCGCCTCCGATCCCGCCACAGCCAGCATGTCCCAGCCGACCGCCGCAGATTGCTCCTTCTCCGCCGAACCGCGATCGTGCTCGCCATCTTGGAAGCCGCTTGATCAGCCGCTCCTGTCCCCATGAGACCGATGGCGATACTTGCTGGCGCGAGTGCTGACAGAACCCTTATCCGGGGTTGGGCTGGCACTCATGGGCCTGAGCTGGCTCACGATCGGGCTCTTGGCCACTCTAGATGATGGCGCTAGCGAGAACGTGGCATCGCCCTACGGCACTTCTTCGTGGTCCAGCCCTGAATCATCGAAAGTGGCCAAGGCCCCACGTTCGCTGAGACTGAGGCGGGATGCGGTGAACCGGGTAGGAAAACGCACCCTTTGCGGCCGGCCGCTCAGCTTAATTTCCTGACAGCAGGAAGTTTTCAATTATTATGGTGGTAGCGAACAGCCAGGCTAGCAGTAAGGACAGGACGATGGACACTGGCCACAAACCACAGCCTTTCGTTACAAAGCGGGTCATGCCCAGCCTTGGTGGGATCCTGATAGCCTTGATGATCAGCATCATCTCGGCTCTTGTCGCCTACAAACTGTTCCCGCTTTGGGGTTTCAACAGCTCGGTGCTTCAAACCTTAGTCTCGTCGGGCGGCGTTTGGTCGGGCTGCTACGTGACGTTCTGGTTTGGGAAACGTGCCACCACCGTCTAGATGTTGCGGCTTGAGCACTGCGACCAGCCTGGCGCCTGGATGTACGGTAGCAACCTCGCTGGCTAGGGTAGGCCATGAGCTTGATCCCTTCCAAGATCTGCCTTGAACTCGACCCGAGTAGGTTCAGGAGAGGTGCGGTGAGGAAAAGCCAGGCTGGATTCCATGTGGCTGCGCTGACCATGTTCGTGCTCGGCTTCACATTGCTCCCCTTTGCAGCGATGGCGCAGCCGCAGGCGGTCGGTACCCAAGTCGCAGGCTTGCCCCTGCGGCCACGCAGGTTCGCTGGGAGAATCTACCTTCCCCGGCGGCTCGCCTGGCACAGCAAGTGGTGGAACGGCAGCTGAACCTCTCGCTCAACGAAGTGCCTGGCGTACAAGCCGCCCTCTACGACCTGAACGACGGGCAACAGCTACTCCTTATCCAAGGAGGCGGTTTCAGCGGTGCGAGCGCGACGGGGGTCGGCATATTTCTGAGCGGCGCACACGGTTTTAGGGAGGCCGGCGCCGTCGGTGGGAGCCGCAGCGACAGCATACCTATCACACTGGCTCCCGTGCGCGGCGGCTACCCGAGCCTCCGTGTAGGCGTCACACAGCCGTTTCCCTACAACCCAAACCTGTCCATGGCCGAGCAGCGCTACCACGTCATCAGTCACCTACTGCGATATGACTCTGCAACTGGCCGATATGTGGACACGAGTGCCAGGACGCGCTGATCGCGGGCATAGACAAGGAAAGTAGCCCGACTTTTTACAGAAAGCACAGACCCTGTTGGCGAAATCGATTGTTTATTCTTTCATAACGACAGAAACCACACGATAGCAATTTATTTGCTAGAAAATAGGTCATCGTAAACTATAGTTGCTTATTGAGGCAGGTCACGCGACTTCGCCAACAGCGTCAGCGCATATTGTCAAAAGTGGTCTATGCTGCCGCCAGCAGCAGCAAGGGTTCCTGGCCATACTGGACCAGGCGTCCGGGGGGAGAAGTGTAAAGAGTAGGCCAGAACAGGGCGCAGCCGGCGCTATTCCTAGCCCCCCGTTTCGCTTGTTCCGCGTCAGGCCCCAAGGGTCCCGGTCAGGCAACGACACTGCTTCAAGCCGCACGCCCTGCTTCTGAGTTGGACGTGAACCCGCGGCCCCCTGCAACTGGTGCCGCGTGGCTGCCCCCAGCGTCTGGACGAGGCGCCGCCGCCCCACCAGCCATGTGCGGCATGGCATCACCAGGTCCAACACGCACCTCCACCCGGGCCGTCGGCAGCGCCTGTGGGTGCTCGCGCTGCAGGTAGGCGATCAGCTTCTCCCGCACCTCGCAGCGGAGATCCCAGGTTTGCGGCGCGTTGCGCGCGCTCACCAGGGCGCGCAACTGCACGGTCCGCTCCGTGGCGTCGCTCACCTGCAGGTTCACCACCCGTCCGTCCCAGAGTGGGCTGGCCTGGGCGATCCTCGTCAGCTCCTCGCGCACGGCCTCGAACGGCACGGAGTAGTCCACGTGCACGAACACCGATCCAATCAGCGAGGCCGTTTCGCGCGTCCAGTTCTGGAACGGCTTTTCCAGGAA
>CAXTVC010000156.1:0-3342 GCA_964247615.1 uncultured Acidobacteriaceae bacterium | reverse complement strand
AAACTCTAATCAACCAGGCGCCGGTTCACGCGATCAGTGAACACCCTCGGGGACTATACCGGGAAGCAGCAACATGCAGGCTATCGGTTGGACGACCCCTCTATGGGTATCGATCCGGACCTAAGTTCAATCGATAGAAGATCTTGCACAATATACCCCCGGGGGGGGGCCACCTCCAGTAGCACCAAACACAAAGGCCCCCGCCGAAGCGGGGGCCTTCCCCTGCAGTCCTTGCCTACGCGCGGACCTTCAGGAAGATGATCACGAACGTGAACAGTGCCAGGGACTCGATAAAGGCCAGTCCAAGAATCAGGAAGATGAAGATGCCAGGGCGTGCGCCGGGGTTCCGGGCCAGCGCCTCGGCGGACGAGGCGGTCGCCTTGCCCTGCGCCAGACCGCAAAGACCAGCCGCCAGGGCCATGCCCAGACCGGCTGCCAGGGGAACCCATTGACCTGCAGGGCTGCCGCCATTGGCTGCAGCTTCCTGGGCAAAGGCCGGTGCTGAGATCAGCAGGACGGCCAGGATCGAGAAGATGTACTTCATGATGCGCATAGGTGAAACTCCCGCCCCCGTTATCTCGCCGCCAGTTGGTGGTTGAGGCTCACCGTGCTGGCCCCCTCACACTGAAGCGGCGGTAAAACCCACCGCAGGGAGGGGGCACCCCCCCGCGGGCATCTCGTATCCGGTCAAACCTCACCGGCAAAAACACAGGCCGGGGACAATGCCCCGGCCGGAAACTCTAATGATCGTGCGCCACGGCCAGCGACAGGTAAATCGCCGCCAGCAGCATGAACACGTACGCCTGGATAGCCGCCACACCAAGGTGGAGCGCCAAAAAAACCAGTGGAATGCCTATTGGAATCAGCGAGAAGAATGCCAGCGTCAACAGATCGCCCGCAAACATATTTGCGTACAGACGAACGGTGAGGGACAGGACACGCGCCAGGTGGGAGATGATTTCGATCGGAAACAGCAGCGGCGAGATCCACCACACTGGCCCGAGGAACTGCTTAACGTACGATCCACCGTTCACGCGAATGCCATGGTAGTGGTAGTACACAAACGTGACCAGGGCAAACCCAAGCGGCACCGAGACGTTGGCCGTCGGCGATTCCAGCCACGGCGAAGCCAGACCGGCAAGGTTGGCCACCAGGATGAACAGAAACAGCGCGGTCAGGTAGCCCGTGAAGCGCTCGTAGCCGTGACCGATGATCTGCTCGCCCTGGTCGGAGACAAACTCGTGGGTCATCTCGGCCAGGTGCTGGACGCCGCCGGGCGTCTCAACGCTCAGACTCGCACGCACAATCAGGAAATAGGCGATCAGAGCGACAAAAATCAGCAACTCCATGGCAAAGGAGTTCGTGATCGGCGCTTCAGGATGACCTGGGTACGGAAGGGCAATATGCAGCGAGGCCAGCAGTCCATCGACCGGGCGCGCAAAGAGATGATTCAGAAATCGGGTACACCAGAGCTGTATCGGCATGATCAGTTCTGCAATCTACCGGCAAGCGCGCCCGGCTACACCGTCCACGCCTTCACCAGTCGTAAACCCTCAATTGTGAGCGAAAGTATGCCCAAACCAAGGCCGACTGCGATGGCCAACACGGATCCTTGCAGTACCTTGAGGCTAACATAGAGCACCCCGACGACCAGGATCAGGCGCACAAAGAAGCCAAAGAACACCAGCGCCACCGGGCGCATCCTCGCACTCCCATCCGGGCTCGCGTCCATGCGCTTCATCACGGCCGTCAGTAGCCGCAGCCACTCCCACAGTCCCGAGGCCGAGATCCCCGCCCCGACCAGCAGCAGCAGCCCGCTGCGCCAGCCCAGCTTCCACCAGAACAGGGGCAGCGCCACCAGGGTGAGGGTCAGCAGCAGCCGCAGCGCCCGCAGGATCGTCTCCCGGAAATCCCGGTCAGTGAACTCCGATAGCTCCATCCCCTACTCGTCCCGCTTCAGGTAGCGCGAGGCCATCGTGAAGATCTGGATGAAGCCGCCGACCGCGCCCACCAGGATGCCCACGACCCCGATCCAGTGCTGGTGAAAGTGCTTGTCCAGCGCCTCGCCCACCAGCCAGCCGATCACGCACCCCGCCGGCATCGCAATGGCCAGCTGGATAAAGGACTCCGCCTTGACCAGCTGTCCCAGCGCATTGTCGTTCTTTGCCGGCTTGTTCACGTCAGCCATCTCGCCCACACTACCATTCCGTGCCCACCGCGGCCAGCGTGACCGCTCGATACACTAAGTGACGACAGATTGACATCAGAGCTGACGACAGTTCGTCATCACAAAAAGGACCAGCATCTTGCCCCAGTTTGACTCCGAGTTCGAACAATCTCTCTTTCAACAGCGCCGCGACAAGCTTGAGCAAATCCGTGCGCTCGGCATCCGCGGGGGTCTCACGCCCGCCGAAGCGGTCTATCCGAACCGCTTCCCCTCCGCCGACGAGCCGCTGCAGCTCTCGCAGATCCCCCACCTGCTCGCCCGCTACGACACACCCTCCGCGCCCGTGACCGCCGAGGAACTCGAGGCCGAGCACGTCCAGATCGCCGCCGCGGGCCGCCTGATGAGCCTCCGCGTGCAGGGCAAGGCCGGCTTTGCGCACCTGCAGGGCGGCGGCAAACGCCTGCAGATCTACGTCCGCAAGGACGACGTCGGCGAGGACGCCTTTGCCCTCTACAAGCTGCTCGATCTTGGCGACCACATCGGCGTCCGCGGCACGCTGATGCGCACCCGCACAGGTGAACTCACCCTCAAGGCCCTGCCCGTCAACGGCAAGCCCGCCCTCAGCTTCCTCGCCAAGGCGATGGTCGCCCTGCCGGACAAGTACCACGGCCTCGAGGACGTCGAGCTGCGCTACCGCCGCCGCTACGTCGACCTCATCATGAACAGCGGCACGCTCGCCAAGGCCGAAGACGCTGGCAAAACCGACGTCCCACCCGGCGTCTCTGCCGTCACCGACGCCGCGCAACCCAACGAGGAGCACAACGACGCGCCGGTCAACGTCCGCGAGGTCTTTGAAAAGCGCGCCGCCGTCCTCCGCGCCCTGCGCAAGTTCTTCGACACCCGCGGCTACATCGAGGTCGAAACCCCGATGCTGCACACCGTCGCCGGCGGCGCCGCGGCGCGGCCCTTCACCACGCACCACAACGCGCTCGACATCCCGCTCAACCTGCGCATCGCCCCCGAGCTCTACCTCAAGCGCCTCGTGGTCGGCGGCATGGATCGCGTCTACGAGATCAATCGCAACTTCCGCAACGAGGGCGTCAGCACCCGCCACAACCCCGAGTTCACCATGCTCGAGTTCTACCAGGCCTACGCCAATTACCACGACCTGATGG
>CAXTVC010000155.1:0-3717 GCA_964247615.1 uncultured Acidobacteriaceae bacterium | reverse complement strand
ACGTCACCTTCGACCACGCCAACGTCGACGATCAGGTTCTCCTCAAGTCCGACGGTTACCCCACATACCACCTCGCCAACGTCGTCGACGACCACCTCATGCAGATCACCGACGTGATCCGCGCCGAGGAATGGATCAGCTCCACCCCCAAGCACGTCCTGCTCTACGAGGCCTTCGGTTGGGAGCTGCCCAAGTTCTGGCACATGCCCCTGCTGCGCAACGCCGACAAGAGCAAGATCTCCAAACGCAAAAACCCCGTCTCGCTCAACTTCTACCGCGACTCCGGCTTCCTGCCCGAGGCCCTGCTCAACTATCTCGGCCTGATGGGCGGCGGCATGGCCCAGCCCACGGAGCAGGAGATCGTCACCCTGGGTCTCGATACGAAGCTGAGCGACATGTTTTCGCTCGACGACATGCTCGCCCGCTACGACTTCAGCCGCATTTCGCTCGGCGGTCCGGTCTTCGACCTCGTCAAGCTCAAGTGGCTTAATGGCGAGTACATCCGCAAGCTCGCGCCCGAGGATTTCTACGCCGCCATACGCCGCACCGTATTCTCCGACGCCTACCTGCAGGCCATTGCACCCCTGGTCCAGACCCGTATCGAGACCCTCGGCGGGATCGGCGACATGGCCGACTTCTTCTTCCGCGACAACGTGGTGCCCGCCGAGTCGACGTGGCTCCCCAAAAAGCGCACCCCCGAAGAGACCCTCGCGTTCGCTGGTGAACTACTCATCACGCTCGAGACCGTCACGTCGTGGGACGGACCCGCGATCGAAACGGCTATGAAGCAGCTTGGCGAGGCAAAAGGCTGGAGCGTGAAGGAGAATTTCATGCTGCTGCGCGCAATCATTACCGGCAGCGTGCAATCGCCGCCCCTCATGGAAAGCCTGGTCGTCTTCGGCAAGGCACGCTCCCTGGACCGCGTCCGCCGCTTCATCGAGACGCAGAAGAAACCGGGCAAGAAGTAGCAGAATAACGTTGGCCCAGGACAGCCCACGGCGTTACGATGCGGCATGTCCCTCGGAACCAGCCAGCCCGTAGGTTTTATCCCGACCGCCAACGCGGAAGCCGCACGCGCCTTTTACGAAGGCACCCTCGGCCTGCAGTTCGTGGCCGATGAACCGTTCGCCCTCGTCTTCCGCCTCGGTCCCGTCGATGGCCCTATGCTGCGCGTGGTGCGCACCGGGAAGTTCACGCCCGTGTCTTTCACCGTCTTCGGCTGGGAAGTCACCGCCATGGAGTCCACCGTGGATGAACTCACCGCAAAGGGCGTCACCTTCGAGCGTTACTCTTATTTCGAGCAGGACGAGCGTGGCATCTGGCACGCCCCGGGCCGCGCGAAAATCGCCTGGTTCAAAGACCCGGACGGCAACACGCTATCCATCTCACAGCACATGTAGATCTTGCCAGTGCTCTTACTTACCTGGCCGTCAAAGTGACCCGCACCGGCAGACTCTTCGGTGGGAAGCACGACCGCGCATCGCAGGCCTGGTAACGCAGCGTCCCCGCCAGTGAACTCTCGCCGGACGCCGCAATCACCTGTAACCGCACCCGAAACTCGCCCTGGTAGGTGCTCAGCACCTCGCCCCCACCTACATCCAGGCGTAGCGGGATCCCGGCCGGGTACTCCTGCGCCACCACCTTGGGTGCCCCGCCCGCTGCTATCTCCAGGGCTGTCGCCACTAGCAACTCATCCTTCGGGCTATGCGAGTTGATATGCATCCCGGGATCCACCCGAAACCGCAACTCCACCCACTCCGGCCGCCCGGCTTTCACCTGCACGGCATCGGTAGTTAACTCTACATACTGGCGGTGCGCCGGCTTGCTGAACAGGGATCCGTCACCTAGCTGAATGTCTTGCGCTACCAGCCCACCAGGGCCAAAAGCAACAGCCAATCCAGCCCAAACCGCAGCCCGCCCAAACCAAACTCTCACCAGCCGCTCCACGAACCACTAACAACGAACAACGAACAACTCAGAACCAAGACCCGAACTCACAACTTAGAACCTAAAACTTACAACTACTTAGTCAACACAGCTTGCACCAGGCTCTCCATCTGATCCTTACTCGGTGCTCCTGCGGAAATGTTGATCACCTTTCCCGCACGGTTTACGTAAAACGTCTCCGGCAGGTAATCCACACCACCATACGCCTTGGACACAACCTCATCCTTGTCCGGCATCAACACCGGGTAGCTCACCCCGATACGCTTGGCCACCTTGGCTACCTCAGCCGGGGCCATGCCGTCGTCCTGGTTCAGTCCCAGCACCACGAGTCCCTGCCCGCCGTACTTTTTGCTGAACTCCTCAAACCATGGCATTTCGAGCTTGCACGGACCGCACCAGGTCGCCCAGAAGTTCACAATGACCGGCCGCCCCTTGAACTGACTGAGCGAGACTTTCTTGCCATCCGTGCCGACCAGCGTAAATGCCGGTGCCAGCTTTCCCTGCAGTTGCGCTCCCTCGGCATCCGGCGCTCCCGCCTCGGCCGCACCAGCCTTTACCGGAATTAACTCTATGTGATTGGCCTCAATGGCCGCACGGCGCTCCCGCAAATTCACGACGCCAGCCCATGCCAGCCCGACTACCACCAGCAACATCACCGCTAACACACCAAACCTGCGCACCATCGCTATTCACTCCCGCGCGACCCGCCTCGCGCTCCAAGTCAAGTCTACCGCCGCCCATCTACCGGCTCTGCTAGCATCCGCCTTGGAAATGTATGAAATGCAAGATCCACTTCACCCGGTGACATCACCCGCCGATCTCGTCCGTATCGAAGCAGCCGCCCTGCAGCAGCTCGCCCTGCGCCTCGACGGCCCGGGACGGCCCGCGTTTGATGCCCTCCTCGCTCTACTCGAGCAAACCGTACACAGTGGACAGAAACTCGTCCTTACCGGCATGGGCAAGAGCGGCCTGATCGCCCGCAAAATCGCGGCCACGCTCACCTCGCTGTCCATCCCGACGCCCTTCCTGCACCCCGCCGAGGCCCTCCACGGCGACCTCGGCCTGCTGACCCCCGGCGACGCCCTCCTCGCTCTCAGCTACAGCGGTGAAACCGAAGAACTCCTCCGCCTGCTCCCCGCCCTGGATCGCCTTGGCGTCCAGCTCGTCACCTTCACCGGCTGCTCAAACTCCACCCTGGCCAAAGCCAGCGCGCACTCCCTCGACGTCTCCGTCGACCGCGAAGCCTGCACTCACCAGCTCGCCCCCACCGCGTCCACCACCGCCATGCTCGCGCTCGGCGACGCCCTCGCGATCACCCTCTCGCAGCGGCTCGGCTTCGCTCCACAGACCTTTGCGGAGCTCCACCCCGGCGGCACGCTCGGTCGCCGCCTCACCCCCGTCCGCGAGCTCATGCATACGGGCACCGCCATCCCGGTAGTCGCCCCGGACGCGTCCATGCCGCAGG
The DNA here is from genome assembly GCA_964247615.1 of uncultured Acidobacteriaceae bacterium. GTDB lineage: Bacteria > Acidobacteriota > Terriglobia > Terriglobales > Acidobacteriaceae > Granulicella. The sequence continues at coordinate 305 of CAXTVC010000155.1, read as the reverse complement.
TCATCCACGAAATGAGCGCCAAGCGCCTCGGCATGACCACCGTCCAGGACGCAGCCGGCAGGCTCCTCGGCGTGCTCTCCGACGGCGACCTCCGCCGTCTCTTCGAACGCGAAGGCCCCGCAGCCTTCCACCGCACGGCCGGACAGGTCATGAACCCCACTCCCCGCACCGTGTCTCCCCAGCTCTTCGCCGCCGACGCTCTCGACCTCATGGAGCAGCACAAGATCACAGCACTCCCCATCATGAAAGACGGCATCACCCATCAGCCCGTCCAGGGCATCATCCACCTGCACGACCTCGTCCAG
>CAXTVC010000154.1:0-4070 GCA_964247615.1 uncultured Acidobacteriaceae bacterium | reverse complement strand
GCTGTTTTACAAATAGCTGCCTTCAAGCTCTGGATCCTCGCGGCAGTACGGCTAGGCGGCCCGGCGTTCCCTGGCATCCATGTCGAGGTTCGCGCCGGCATCGGTGAACTGCCCATACTCGGTCACGTAGTCCCAGATTTCCGGCTGCTCCCGCGCCATGCGGTCCAGCATGGCGGCCACGTTGCAGAACGCCGGCTGGCGCGGGCCGTAGTAGTCCACCACCGGCCCTATGTCCTGGAAGTGGATGCCCGACGCCCGCAGCAGCCGCAGCAGCGTGCGCTCCATCGTGGCGCACCAGTGCGTCACGCCTTCTGCTTGGCTGAGCTGCACCAGTCCGCGCACCAGCGCCAGGCGGGACAGGCTGGTTGCAGCCGTGCTCAGCCCGCGCCGTTCCTTAGACACCGCAAAGCGCGACACCTCGGCCGTACCGCGCGTTGGCAGGCTCTGGAACAGCGCCGGATCGCATACGCCCTGCATGGGAAAGCTGCGGTGCCCCGGCCGGGCGTGGCCCGGCAAGGGCAGGATCAGCCGTGCCGTGCCGATCACCTCGCCATTGCTGCGCAGGCGCAGCACGACGTGTTGCGAATGCGCATCATAGCCATCGATTTCTAATCCATCCTGGCTTGTGAGGTAGCCGCGTTCCAGGGAATATACCTGATGACGCAACTGATGGGCCTCCCGCACCAGAACAGGAGTATCGGCGACCTGCACCACCAGTTCGGCCCGAGCTGCAAGGATGGCAACGGCAAGAACTCCGGAACTCATGTAACCTCACAGAATGCATGATGGGCGACTATCACGGCACTGTGAGTAAACGCAAAGTTTAGCAGGGACACAAGTTCAGAACAGTCAAGCCTGAACCGAATATGTCATCGGTTCGTACAAACCCTTTTAACTGCTTATACATACTCTCCTAACAAGCATTTTGGGGTCAGCATCATGCGCGAGACGACAGATCAAGAGCAGGGGTTCACTGACCGCTTGATTGGGTTGGCGGAGTGGGCGCGAGCTGTGGGTCGTACAGTCCAGGCCGACCGGTTTCTTCTGCTGGCCTGGACTGCGTTTGAGGGCGGCGAGCTTCCAGCCTGGCCCTATGCCAGCCAGCAGCTCGAGGCCGAAGCCGGCTGCTGACACCCTTTCACTGATCGCCCTTTCCATAACCGCACGTTCGGCGAATTGCAGAACGCAACAAGTACGTGTGTCAGTGGGCAGACCCGCCCAATCCAGTAGGTACCCTCGTCTCGGGTAATGTGACCGCATTCTTGGCTCTATTTAATTAGCCAGCGCACCACCCTGCCCCGTAAGCCTGGCGCCCCTTGGAAACGTCGAGTCTCGGCCCGAGCCAACGCTGTAGCCTCCTTGGCCGCCTGCAACGCGTTGATAGCCTCCGCCTGCGCCTGCTCTGCCAACTCCGCTCGGGCGCGAGCTGCATCCCGCTCGGCCGTTAACTCCTGCCCGCGCTGCTCGACCTTGGCCAGCGCTGCACGGGCTGCTGCCTCTGCGTCCCATGCAGCCTCTGTCTCGGCCCGCGCTGCCTCTACTGCTCCCGCCTGCTCCGGATCCGGCGGCAAGCTGTTCGCCCCCCGTGCCAGCGCCGCAATCACCTCACGCGCGTAAGCTCGCCGCTCCTTTGGCACCCAGCCCGACACCTGCGCCATGCCGGCCTCGTCGCGCCGCGCCCGCAGCCGCTCCTTGCGCTCCCGCCCTGTCCTGTCCTCGCCCTCCATGGAGGCAGCCTAGTGCGTCTCTAGGGACATGTCTCCAAAGCCGTTGACACCGTCTCTGGGGACGCCTGATTCCGTCCCTAGAGACGGCGCACCTGTCCCTGGGGACGGCCCAGCATCCTCTGCCCTAACCGGGAAGAGGGAGTATGGGAAAAGGGGTATCCGTAATGCTCAGCCCCTTGCCAGCACCACCAGTGCATTGGTCCATATGGACACCTTCTGCGTGCGTTGGACGTGCGCTCGGCGTGCGCTGGATGTGCGCGGGCCGTGCTAGGCGATGGAAGCTACAGCGGCGTTAGCCGGCCGCTGGGTGGCGCTCTCCATGTTAAACACTGATACCATCAAACATATCCCGCACTCGTCCCTACTCGCGTAGGTTTTCCCTCCCTCTTGCCCGTTCATAGGGACGGAGCGCGGGCCAGCGCCGACTGAGGCAGTGAGGGCGGGAGGAAGGATGGACCTAGCCAAGCCCCTGGTGGCTGGCCCCAGTCGGGGTTGGCCTACAGCCACATCACTAAACATCATAAACCAAGCATCAAGAAAAAGCCGATGACATTCTTATTCTATCTAAAAAGTTGTCTGTTTCGGACGAGGTGAACCTGGAGCCAGACTCGATCTTCACGCCACTTGCTGAGCGACGAACAGAAGAGCTTGGCGGAAGTGCGAGGAAAGGGATAATTGATGGATGGCTAACAGCGATCTCGAACAAGGAGCAGTGCTTTCCCTTGTGACTTTCTACACCGTGACGCTGGAAAATCCAGCCAGAGTCCGTGCCATCAGGCTGGTCACGCACCATGTCAAAGCCGCTTGAGCTGCTTAGGAAATCTAGAGACACCACCCCTGATTGCCGCAAGGACGGATAATCTGGCTCTACACCAGCCCGGTTGCACACTTCCTTTTGAATACTAAGAAACCGAAGCGTGTTGCTAGCTCCTTCAACCCACTCGATAGGCATCTTGTTGAAACCTGGCTCCCACACTTCTAGATCTCCAATCTCGTCCTCCCTCAATATCAAAATCATCCATCCAACCTGAATGGTGTTTCCTGAGCGAAAGACAATTCCTGCCCTGATTTTTGTCTCAAAGTAGTCAGATAGCCAAGTGGACATCGAGGCCATTGCACTGCTAAGCAGCACGATGAGATTCGGATGGTTGTAGATCGACCGAAACTCTAGACGGTACTTTTCCACAACTTCTTCCTTAAATGATTGCAAGGGTAATTGGCTGGCTTGAGCTGCTGCAAGCTAACAACGCTTTCCACTCGCCTTCCAACACGGTGCAGGTCGGCCTTCAACTGTCCCCCTTGTCGCGGCAAACCTTCCACCAGGTCTTGCGGACGGTTTCGGCCGACGTGGCTACCAGCGCCTGGCCGGCCCCGTCCAGCACGCCCTGATTGCCGAGCGCCTGCGCCACCGCGGCCCAGTTCGGCCGGCGCGGGCGGCCCAGCTCCGGCGCCAGGCGGGCGTGGTGGTCCCACATCAGGTCATACACCGGGGAGCGCCCGCCCCGGTGCCCCGGGGACCGTTGCCGGGCCGCGGCGAGGATGCTGTCCAGGTCCACGTCCGCCTCGTCACCCCCCGCCATCGGCCCCACATGCCCCTTGCAGCCTGCACCCAACCTAGCACCCGTCGCGGTTTTGTCGCACCCTGGATCGAGCTTGGCCCGAAGATGGTGCGAGTTAGACCCGAGCTTGGCGCACCTCGAAAGCGCAACGTTCTCCGACAGACCAAGTGACCGCTCAGCGGTGGGTTGTCGCAGGTAGCTGGTGCAGGTTGTTGGCCTGCATCCCTGCGCTTCGTGCCGGACTGACGCGATGCCTGCTAGGCTGAACCGAGCGCCCGGCGGAGCGTGGCGGCGATGCCGGACAGCTCCTCCGCTGAGGTTCGCGGCGTGGGCCGGAACGTCAGGTGCTCTTCGGCGATGTAGCGGCGCGAGGTGATGTCGGTCTTCTCGTGCATGGCCACGACGTGGGCGTGCGCGTGAGCCACGTCGCCGCCGGTGAACAGGAAGGCGACCCGGGGTACGCCGTGGAGCTGCTTCAGCGCCTTCGCCACGCGCTGGCCGACGTGGACGATCCGCGCCGCGGTTGCGGGCGGTAGGTCGTCGAAGGTGGCGTGGTGGTCGCGCGGGATCACTTGGACGTGGCCTGGGCGGATCGGGTGCGTGTCGAGGAACGCCACCGTCAGCTCGTCCTCGTGGACCAGGTGGGCCCCGATCAAGCCGGAAGCGATGGCGCAGAACACGCACTGGGGCACGATACTTTCCCTCCACGGCCGCGTTGCCAAGGGCAACGCATATTGCGTCTGCACGCCTCCGCTCGCTGCGCTCCCTGGTGCAGAACGTGCCG
>CAXTVC010000153.1:0-4254 GCA_964247615.1 uncultured Acidobacteriaceae bacterium | reverse complement strand
AGAAGCCGGCGCGCTCCAGGTGCTTGAGGAAGGTGGTGGACTCGCCGCCGGGGATTACGAGGCCGTCGAGGCCGTCGAGATCCTCAGGCTTGCGGACAAGACGGGTCGAGGCGCCGAGTTCGGCCAGGCGCCTGGCGTGGACCTCGAAGGCGCCTTGCAGGGCGAGCACGCCGATGAGCGGGGTGAGGGAAGCGGGCGACACCCCTTCATCATAGAGGCTGGGGTGAATGCAGGAATTCGACGGGCCTTCGTATCGAGCTACACAGAATTGGCCCTCTCAGGGTGTGCAGGGCGTGGCCCCGGGAGCGATCCTGTGGACTGAATAGATTTCAAACGGAGCGCCCCAGCCGGTGACGGGGCCTAGGTCCTGCACTTTGTAGCCCGGATTGCCGGTGAGCTGGTCCGCCATCCAGGGAGTGCGAAAGAAGTCGACCAGGATGGTGACGTCCGGGTAGGAGCGGAAGATCTGCGGGCAATCAAGGATGTGACCCGGGTCCAGTCCGGCCCGTTGCCAGTTTTGCATGAGGTGCTGGCCGGTGAGGTCGACGGCGGCGCGAGCGGGAGCCAGATCATACGGCCAGTCGAGCATGAACAGGGACCGGTGCCGCGGGTCGTAGGTGCTGAGGAGGTTGTACTCCGGCAGGGTAGCCAGGACAGGCTGATCCGGCGGTAGTCTCGCCACGAGGTTCTTGACGTAGCTCTCTGATGCGTAGGAGATGGCATAGATGTCATGGGTGTAAGCAAAGGCAGAGAGCGGCAGGAGGGTGAGGGCGAACAAGGCGAGGCAGGCGGCACTTCGTCCCTTGGGTCCCTCCTGCAGCTCCACGGGGAGAAGAACGGTGAAGGCCCCGGCGAAGAGGAAGACGGAGACAATGCTTACCGGCAGCAGGTAGCGATCGACGTAGATGGAGGTGCCGACCTGCGACTTGAGGAAGAGCAGGAACTGTACCCCAAGCAGAGAAGTGCAGAGCACCACGGGAGCGTTGCCCTGAAAGGGAGTCCCTCTGCGAAACGACTGCCTGGTCCGCAGAACGATGGCGGCTAGCGTGAGGGAAAGCAGAAGTGCCCAGAAAGGCAGGCGGCCCCCCTGCGTGATGCCCATCACCAGAGCGCCCAAGCCGGGGCGAACCGTCCAGAAGTGGTTCGCGCCGACTTTCGCGCTGGCCCGCATGGCGGGGAGCGCGATCAGAAAGACAACCCAGCCGCTCAGGGCCGCGGCGTAGAGCGAAGGCCGGAGGCGACGACGCACAACGTCGAGCAACACCATGCCCGCTACCAGCGCAAAGCTGTAGGTGATGCCAAGGATGTGGCTGCCAATGAGGCCGGCGTGTGCGCCCGCGAGTGCAAGCAGTTCCACACGCGAGAGATCCTGTGTAAACGATTTAAGGAAGAGATAGGACGCGAGAGCGGCACAAGCCAGGAAGAGACCATAAAAGCGAGCGTTGTTGTTTTGCCAGAGCAGTACCGGCGTGGTGAGGTAGACGAGGCTGACGGCCAGTCCAACGGGAAGCACTGCGAGATAGCGTCGCGCGCACGCCCAGGTAAGGAAAAGGGCAAGGCACATGCCGGTTGTGGAGAAGAGTCGCAGGGCCAACGCGCCTTCGCCAAAGACCTTGTACCAGCCGCGCGCGAGCAGGTAGAAAAGGACGCCACCGCCATCTGCGCCTTTATAGACGCCCAGCAGCGTGGTTCTGACGGAGGGTGGCGTGATCATGCTGCGGGTAAAGAGCTCGTCTGCCCATAGCAGGTGGGTGCGCGAACGCACGACTGTAAGCGACACCATGACGGCGCAGAGAAGCGCCATCATGATCCAGTCGACCCAGAGCAGATCGCCGAAGCTGTTGATCGTGACGCGTTGAACTGGTGCGGGGTGAAGCGTTTGGAGGTCGTTCAGGGGCGAGCTGAAGGAGCCATGATTCTTGGGGACCATCGCTTGCGAACATAGCAGACGAAGGACTCGAGACCCCTGAGCCGGAGTTGCGGTTGCGGCGCTCACGCGTGTGGCGCAGAACGCGGCAGGAGCCAGACGCGATAGCAGACCAGCGAGGCAGCCAGGAGCAGCTGAGCCAGCTGCAGAAGGCAGGCCAGAGGGGCCGCGCGCGTGAGTGCGAGGGCGGACAGGAGGTTTTCAGAAAGGGCTGTACCCAGGCAAAGGCTGGTGAGGACGAGCAGGGCAAGGAAGGTGTTGGAGACGGGCCGCGTGAGAGCTTCCCACCAGAGCAGAGCGAGGGCGGCAAAGGCCGTGGCGTAGGCGTGAAACCAGGAGACCGGCGAGACGACCGGAGCTAGCAGGGCGAGCAGCCCCAGGACAAGGACCTGGTGCGTTGACGACAGACTGCGGCGACGACGCCACAGAAGGGCAGCAAAGACGAGGAGCACGGCGGTTGACGCGACACGGCCCGCAAGGACCGTCGAGGGCGGGAGCAGTGGCAGGGTGTAAGGGATTGTGCCGGTGCGCAGCAGGGTGATGAAGCGCTGCGTCGCCGCGGGCAGGGAGTAGTTGGTGGCCGAGGCGATAGCGCCGGACATGGCGGGCAGCACGCGATGGACGTAGGTCCCGATGGCTGCCGGAGTGTTGATCCAGAGGCAGGTCAACGCCAGCACAAGCGAGCTAAGCGCAAAGCCCGCAAGAGGCTTCCACTGACGCCAGATAAGAAGGGGCAGCAGAACGACCGCGGGTGTGAGCTTGATGGCCGCGGCAAGGGCGAAGACCCCACCGGCGAAGACCAGTTGCCCGCGTTTGTAGAGAAGCAGGCCGAGCGTCCAGAGAGCGAGCAGGACGATCGTGATCTGGCCGTCGGTCAGGCACTGCAGCGAGGGCGTGAAGCAGAGTGCGGGCAGCAGGAGCAGAGCGAACGACCACTTTCGCAGAGACATGCCGAGCAGGCTGGCGAGCATGGCCGCGGTGCCCAGCAGAAGGGCGATATTGAGGCCGTACCAGAGGCGGGCTGCTGTAGCGAGGGGAACGAAGGTCAGCGGGACGAGCAGGTCGGCGAGGATGGGCGGGTAGAGATAGAGGCCGACGAAGCCGAGACCTTCCGCCTGTGCCGCGTGGAAGATCGGGGTAGAGGGCGCGGCGATGAGCTTCTGTGGGTCGATGCCGGTGTCCGCGCCTGTGTAGAGCTGGGCAGCTCCGCCGTGCCGCACGAGCCACGCTGCGCTGTAGTAGACGTTGAAATCCGCGGGATAGGTGGGGGGCAGCGGGCGTCTCAAACGCGGCGCCAGGCATGTGAGCAGAACCAGCAGCAGGGCAACGGACACGCGCTTCAGAGAGCCTTACCTCACTCCGCAGGGTATCAGCGCCGGAGTTTTGGGCCTTGGTGGGGGCTTGCTTTTGTTCTAGGTGACGGGCTCACCGAAGCGGAGCAGGTTCCCGTCGGGGTCGCTGAGCATAAATTCGTTCATGCGCCACTCGCGGAGTGCAAGGGCGGAGAGAATAGGCGCGCCAGCCGCGCGGAAGTCGGCTTCGAGCGATGCTGCGGTGCCGTGAGTCAGGCTGAAGTAAATGCCTGAGGGGTTTGCGTCGTCGCGGAGATCGGGGGCGCGGCGGAGATGGATGGCGAGAGTGTCGCGGGTGAGAAAGGCGTAGTCGTCTGCATCGTTGTAGCGGCGGGCTGTGAAGCCGAGCCGCTCATAGAAGGCGATGGCCCGTGGTATGGAACGCACGGGAAGGATGGGTGCGATATTTTGGATGGCACGCATGGCGAGGAGTCTGGAACAGGTTGCAGTGTACCGGCACTGAGGGACGAGGAAGCGGTTTCGAGGACCCGGTTCCGAGGCTTCGTTTCCGGATAGGCGAGCGCACGTGGCAAGCAAGCTGTGCGTTGCAAAATCGCATGGCATGGGCTGTGACTCCCCCAAGATCGCGAGCAGCGCAACTGATGGCGGGGCCGGCGTATGCTCAAGGCAGGTGTTAACTGCCAAGCCCACACGATTGACCGATGAGCAGGTGGAGACCATCTCCCGCGCCGTGGCTGATCCCAAGCGGTTTGCGATGTTGCGGCAGATTGCACGCGGCGGCGACCTGCTGTGCGTGGCTCTGGATGCACACCAGTGCCTCAGTCCGGCGACGATCTCCCACCATTTGACAGTGCTGCAGCACGCAGGGCTGGTCCAGGTGGCCCGTGAGGGCCGAAATGCCCGGTTGACGCTGCAGGAAGAGACCTGGCAGGCCTACCTGAAGAGCCTCGCTTCTCTCTAACCGGGGAATTCTTGTTTCGATGTGAATCGAACGATTGTGTCACTCATCCATTT
>CAXTVC010000152.1:0-4269 GCA_964247615.1 uncultured Acidobacteriaceae bacterium | reverse complement strand
CCGGCATGCGCGACGCCGGCTACATCTACGTCAACATCGACGACACCTGGGAAGGCAAGCGCGACGCCACCGGCGTGATCCACCCCAACGACAGATTCCCCGACATGAAGGCGCTCGCGGACTACGTGCACAGCCGTGGCCTCAAACTCGGCATCTATTCTTCACCCGGAGCCAAAACCTGCGCCGGCTTCGAGGGCTCTCTCGGCCACGAACAACAGGATGCCGACACCTACGCCAGGTGGGGCATCGACTACCTCAAATACGACCTCTGCTCCTACACCAAGGAGCTCTCGCAGCGCTCCGGCGGCGATCACGAAAAATCCCGCGAGGTCATGGAAGAGGTCTACAGGGAGATGCACGATGCCCTGGCCCACACCGGCCGGCCCATCGTGCTCTCGCTATGCCAGTACGGCTGGGAGGCCGTATGGCGCTGGGGCGCATCCGTCGGCGGCAACGCTTGGCGTACCAGCGGCGACATCGAAGACAACTACGCCTCCATGGCAGGAATAGGCTTCGCGCAGGCTGGCCTCAGCCCTTTCGCCGGCCCCGGCCACTGGAACGATCCGGACATGCTTGAGGTCGGCAACGGCGGCATGAATGCGGCGGAGTACCGCACCCACATGAGTCTGTGGTCGATGCTGAGCGCACCCCTGCTCGCCGGCAACGACCTCTCCACCATGACGCCCGAGACGCGCAGCATCCTCACCAATCGCGAAGTCATCGCGCTCGATCAGGACCCTGCTGGCCATCAAGGCGACCGCGTCTACACCGAAGGTCCTCTGGAAGTCTGGAGCAAGTCGCTGGCCGACGGCGGTCTCGCCGTAGCCGTCTTCAATCGCTGGACTATGCCGCTGGCGCTCGATGTCCCCCTGGCCCGCCTCGGCTTCGGCGCGGGTGACACGCCGCATGCGCGCGATCTCTGGAGCGGCACCGATCTCGCCCCACTGCACGGCACGCTGCACGCCGGGGTCGGGCCCCACGGCGTCACCTTGCTGCGGCTGCACCGCTAAGCCCCTTCACTGTCATTTCGACCGAAGCTGATGTCCGTCAGCGCAGTGGAGAGACCAGCGTCTGCACCACCAAGACAGTCCATTCGAGGGCGCAAAACAAAACTAACGCGCCTTACGCACCGGTTTCCGCGCCCCGGCCTCGATCACCTCAGGCGCTGGGACCGCGGCACGCACGCCGCTCTTCTCATCCATCCATCCATCCAGCAGGCTCTTACGAAAGCGCCACCGATTCCCCAGCTTGAACGCCGGCACGAAACCCTCCGACGCGTACCGGTACAGCGTGTCGCCACTGATACCCAGGTAGTCGGCTGCCTGCCGAATGTCCATCACCTCACGCGTTGTTGCCTGACCAACCGCTGCTGTAGCCATTGTGTCCTCTCGCGCCAGGGGGCGCTCTTCTCCGGAATTGCCGGGTGCACCACCCCTTCTACCCGGTTCCGTCCCACGAAACAAGCACAATCTCCCTGCTTTTGCCCTGTGTTCGCCTGCCTGTGTCCCCTTCTCGTCATCATCTGCATCGCCAACCCTGCCTACAAGTTGCGCTCGCCCAGGGCTCCCACGGGGGATCTATCTGCGGCACTCGCCCCCGCCTCGGCGCGCTCGGCGTGCTCCCACCACACCGATGCCGAAGCCTCCCCAGGCACCACCTCCGTGGGTTCACCAGGGGTCGGCAGCCACAGCGGCCATCCCTCTTCCCGCGCAATCGTGCACATACGTTCAATGGGCTCGCGCCACGGGTGGAGCGCCAGGTTAAAGAGTCCCCAGTGGATCGGAAACAGCATCCCCGCCTTTTCCGGCCCACCCATCTGCCGGTATGCCTCCCCTGCGCCGTCCGGCCCTAGGTGGATCGAAGCCCACAGCGGGTGGAACGCCCCGATCTCCAGCATTGTCAGGTCAAAACCGTCATAGGCCGCGGCAATCTCCGCAAAACCCGGCCACATCCCCGAATCTGCCCCGTAGTACACCCGGTGCCGCGGCCCCTCAAACACAAACGAACTCCAAAGGGTCACGTTTCGGTCCCACGGCGTACGCCCGGAAAAGTGCCGTGCCGGCCATGCGGTCACACGCACGTCCTGCCCCAGCTCCACCCCTGCGACATCGGTACCCTGCGTCCAATCCAGCTCCTGGATCCGGTCCGCCCCCACACCAAACGCGCGCAGCCGTTTGCCTACGCCCAGAGAGGTAATCCACTTCGCCTTTGCCGTCGCATTGAGCCGGCTCAGCCGTTCCACCGTCTGCGCCCCAAGGTGGTCATAGTGATCATGCGAGATCAGCACTGCGTCCAGCGCCGGCATGTCCTCCAGCCGCAAGGTCGGCGCAAAGAAACGCTTAGGCCCCATCCAGGAAAACGGGCTCGCCCGCGGCTCCCACACCGGGTCTACCAGGACGCGCACACCATCAATTTCCACCAACATCCCCGAGTGCCCGAACCACGTAACACGCAGCCCGCTCGCCGGCGGGATCCCGTACACACTCGCGTTCGTGCGAAAAGGTCCCAGGGGCGACTTCGGCTCCCGTGCCGTTCTGTCGCGCAGGTACAGCGGTAGCAACTTCACCATCATGCCGAACCCACCGAGGGTGGTGGGAATTGGGCTCTCGAACTTACTAGCGTGCTTCTCCGCGCGCTTCAGCAGTGACATGCAGATTTGGATGCCCAGCCGCTCCGGCAGACGCGGAGAAACAAACAACCCCGCCATGGCGGGGTCGTCTTTCTTGCTTGCACGACTTCCTTACTTGGTAAAGATCTGCGTCCCGGGGTTCTTGCCTTCATTATCGTGAATGCGGTTCTGAGCGCGCTTGGCACTCTCCATCGCCTCATGGTCCACATGCTCCAACGGCGTTTCACCAATCTCCGTCGCCTGACCACCGGTCGTCTCAACAGACTCGTGCGAGGGACGTGCTGCAGTCTTTGTTGCGTCCAAACCTTGTGCCATAACTCACCTCAGCCCATCGGACGACCGTCACTTCGGAGAGGTTGTCCGGCCCACTTCCCTTGCTGCTGAAGTCGTCGGTCCGCCCCTTCCCGGGCCTCTACTTAGCCGCCAGAATCTCCATCTGCTCAATCCGGATCTCGTTCGAAAACAGCTCCGGCGCCTTAGCCATCAAGGCCTTGGCGATCTCCCCGTTCAGGTGCGCATCGCGACCCGCCTCATCACCGAACGTATCGAACACCCCATACACACCGGGCCCCATCTTCACCCCGTACCAGGTCGCGGTTCCCGGCTCAGCGGCCGCCATCTGCGCCCCGGCCTTCAGAAAGGCCTCGATCTCTTCCTCTTTGCCCGGCTTTGCCTTCAACATCACCCAGATTGCCTGCTTCGCCATGAACACGATCTCCCTTGGGGTGGCCGCTCGGCCTCCGCACCCTCAAGATACGCCCGCCCCGTCCTTTGCGGCGAAACACATCGGCGCTACCCTGAAGAGGCTGCCATGACCGTTTCCCTCTCCGTTCGTCTCGCCCCCGTCCTGCTCTCTGCACTGGCCGTCCCGGCACTCGCCGCGCAAACGCCAGATCCCCTTCCGGACGCGCCCAGCGCCACCGCCCACGCGGTCGCTCCATCGATGCCTACCGGGCCAACAGTCCTCTTTGAGACATCGATGGGCCGCCTCACCTGCCAGCTGTTCAGCGTCGAAGCCCCGCAAACCAGCGCCAACTTCGTCGCGCTCGCCACCGGCACCAAGCCCTGGACTGACCCATCCACGCGGCAACAGGTTACCGGCAAGCCCTTCTATAACGGCACCCAGTTCCACCGCGTCATCCCCGGCTTTATGATCCAGGGCGGCGACCCGCTCGCCAGCGGCCTCGGCGACGCCGGCTACTACATCCCCGACGAGATCGTCCCTTCACTGCGCTTCGATGTTCCCGGACGCCTCGCCATGGCCAACTCCGGCCCCAACACCAATAGCTCGCAGTTCTTCATCACCGAGCTCCCAAAGGCCGAGCTCAACGGCCACTACACCATCTTCGGCCAGTGCGACCCTCACTCCGTCCTCCTCGTCGCCTCCATCGCCCGCGTGGAACGCAACCCGGATGACAAGCCCTACACCCCCGTAACCGTCAACAAGGTCCTCATCCTGCAGCCCGGCCAACCCCTCCCACCCGAGCCGCCGACACCCCCCGCAGCTCCTGCCGCCGGCCCACCAACTATCCAGGTCCCAAAACCACCCCAACCCTGACCACAATTTCTGTCATCTCGACCGAAGCGCAAAGCGCAGCGGAGAGACTCGCGTTCAAGCACGTCCACCAACCCACCGCCAC
>CAXTVC010000151.1:0-4343 GCA_964247615.1 uncultured Acidobacteriaceae bacterium | reverse complement strand
CTCAACAGTCAGCTGAACCCCATCAGCCAGCCGAATCCGTCCATTTTGCAATATGGTTCGCAGCTGGCATTGAAGTTCAGTGATCCGGCTCAGGCAGCTCAGCTCGGTGCGGCAGGCTTCAAGGCTCCCTATGCGGGCTTTGCTACAGATCTGGCGGGCTCCTCGACACTGGCACATGCCTTGTCGCCGTTCCCGCAATACTCCAACGTCTATAACAACTTCGATCTGAGCGGCGCGGCTGATTATAGCGGCCTTCAGGCCAGCGTGGAGAAGCGCTTCTCGAACGGCCTCTCCTTCCTCACCTCCTACACGTTGTCCAAGTCCATGTCGAACGTCGATAGCGGCTTTACCACCTTCGCCGTTCTGCCTGAGAACAAGTACAACCAGAAGGCAGAGTGGACAGTCGGCAATAACGACATCCGCAACAACGTCAAGGCCAGCGGTACCTACGAGCTGCCAATCGGTCCGGGTAAGTCCTTCCTGAACAACAAGGGGGTCACCGGCCAGATTGTTGGTGGGATCCAGGTTGGCTTCATCCTGCAGTACTACGGCGGAGTACCGATCAGCCAGCTTACCGAGCAGAACAGCAACCCCCTCGGCTGCGCTAACTGCTTGAACCGCCCAAACGTCGCCCCCGGTGTCGCCCGGAAGACGAACGGGTACAGCAATCTCGGCTTCATGAACAACAGCGGAAACAGCAGCAAGCAGGCCTTCACCAACGCCTTTGTTGCCACGGGGCCGTATGAACTGGGGAACGCCGTTCGCAACTACAGCGAACTTCGTGATCCTGCCTACTACGATGAAGATATCAATGCCTCCAAGAAGTTCGCGCTCGGCGAGAAGGTCAGCCTCAGCCTGCAGATGACCTACTTCAACATCTTCAATCGCACACAGTACGAAAACCCGAACATCACCTTTGGCAACGGCAGCTACGGCTTCGTCCCTAGCGGTCAGCAAAACACGCCTCGACAAGGACAGATCCAGGGAACCATCAACTTCTAACCACCAACCGCAACGCGAGAAAAGGCCGAACCGGCATCACCGGTTCGGCCTTTTCCTTCGCCCCTTGGCGTACTCACCGGCCTCAGCTAAGTATCATGAAAGCAGCGGACCTAGCGATCGGAATGAGGCTTCCCGCAATGCCAAAGGCTCAGCAGCACAAAGCTCCCTAGCGCTCGATGCGAACCCACCAACTGCTGAACCTAAGTCCGCAAGGGGCTCTTCACCTGCCGGTAGCCTGACCGCGACCATCCTCCCGACAGGAGACGGAATGGGAAGAAAGTCGCTCAGCAGCACCACTCGAACCCCCGCGGTATGGACCGGTACAGATCTAACTGTCCTGCTCTAAAGACTTTGCGGAGTAAGTAGGAGGGGGGAGGGTACCCAGCCAGCTGGGAATCCATCGAACTGGCCCCCATCGTGCTCCAGGAAGAAACGCCGTGGGTTCCCAGGCGTCAGTCCGCGCCACAGCCGTGAGGCGCGGAACCAGACGCAGAAATGCCCTGGCCGCACCCGGCTCTCGCCAGCACGACCAGGGCATCAGGACCGGACGCCTAAGGCTTGGGTCCGTCTTCCTGCTCTACCTCTTTGCCCTCGCCCGGGAACGGCCAGGTGCGGTTCAGCGGCTGCGTCGCCTCACGCACCTCCTTCGGCACCTTCTCGATCTTCAGGTTCTCGAGCACGTGAACTCCTAGCTTGCCCGCGCTCGCCAGATCGATGTCCCCGTCGTGGTCGAAGTCCCCAAACACAAACTGCGTCCCCGCACTCGCCGTCCCGTTCACCGACAGCGCAAACCGCGTGAAGAGTGGGTCAGACGCACTGTCCGCGATCCTCATGCTGCCTCCGCCGCCAGGCGTAGTAGCCGGCTTCTGCTTGCCCGTGTGGAACTGAGCCGCGGTCGGCAGCTTGTAGGCATACACCACCACCGGATCGTACGACCCCGGATCGTTCCCGGCGTGCCCCCGGTACCGCTTGCCCGTAATCAGCTCCGGCACCCCGTCCCCGTCGATGTCCACCAGCGCCAGCGCATGCGACTGCGAGAAGGACTCGTCGATCGTATGCCGCGTCCACGTCGGGTGCTCCTTCGATCCGCCCTGCTCCAGCCAGTAGAGCCCATACCCATGCCCTTGGCCATAGATCAGGTCCAGCTTCCCATCATGATTCACGTCGTAGCCCAGGATCGGAAACCCGGTGTCCCCCAGGTCCCAGTCCGCATGCCACTGCCACTTGTCGTTGTCCGCATCAATCTGCTGAAACCAGCCATGCGGCGTGATCACGTCCGGCTTGCCATCGCCGTTGATGTCCGCGACGCCGATGCCGTGCCCGTCCTGCTCCCGCCCGCCGAGATGATGCACCCGCGGCTTGTCCTTGCTGAAGTCGACCCAGATCACACCAGCGCGGTTGTAGTGCGCCAGCGCCACATCCGGCTTGCCGTCACCGTTGATATCACCAAAGGCGCCGCCCTCCGTGTCGAAGCTGTCCGTGATCTTCTCGGCCTTCCACATCGCGCCGGCCGCGGTCGCCTTCGGCCCCGGGTTCTTGTACCAGTACAGGCCATTCTGGATCCATCCCGTGGTCACCAGGTCCGGCAGCCCGTCATGATCCACATCCACGATCCACTCGCCGCAGTCGGAGACGAACTCGTTGTGGATGCCCACCGTGCGGAACTGATGCTGCTTCCACTCCCCGCCCGAGGCGCCCGGGTTCTGATACCAGTACGCCCCGCTCAGCAGATCCGGAAAGCCATCACCATCCATATCCAGCATCGAAATGCCCTCGGCATGGTCGCTGCCGAGACGATGCGAAAGGAAGGCAATGCGCGGCTCGCCCCCCGGCCCATTGCCCGGGTGCGGCATGCGGAACTCCGTCGCATGGGCAGGATCCTGAGCCATACCTATGCTGCAAACACCAGGCAGCGCCAGCAGCGGTGCAAAGTACTTCATGCGAGTCTTCATCAGGGTCTCCGAACGAAAGAGCTAGACGATCTTCATGGTTTCAGGATTCCAATGAACAATGGCATCCTTCTCGACGCTCAGATTGCTGAGCAGCGCAGCGCCGGCGGCACGGAAGCCAAAGGTCGCATCCTCAACCACCGGCTGCCGGCTGCGAACCGAGCTGAAGAAGTTCTTGAAGTGGTCGTAGCTGTCCACGTAGCCCGCTGGAGCGACGAACTTCTGCACCTCCTGCACCGGCGGCCCGTCATTGTGCTTCACCGGGTACTTCTGCCGGTAGGCGTCAAGCGTCTGCTTCTGCATCGCCTCGGCGAATGTCGACACCGTATAGCCAGGCTCCGTAGCGAGCGGCGTGCGCGTCACCGTCACCGTGTTGCCGGCGATCTCCATCAGCCCTTCCGAGCCGGTGAAGAGGAAGCCTTCACTCTCCTCCCCGCCATCGACGAAGTTCACATGCAGGCTCAGGTTGAAGCCCTCCGGATAGTCGAACTGCGCCAGCAGAACGTCGTAGGCGTCGCGCCCATCGTTCCAGAAGCGCAGGCCGCCCGTGGCCATCGCGCGCGTCGGTCCCTTCGCACCGGTAATGAAGTGCGTTCCGCTAAAGAGATGCACGAAGAGATCGCCCGCCACTCCCGAGCCGTAGTCCTTCCACTTGCGCCACTGGAAGAAGCGCTCCGGATTCCACGCCGTCTTCGGAGCGGAGCCCTGAAAGCGCGGCCAGTCGCAGGTCTCGGTCGAAGCATCGAGCGGCACCGTGTAGTTCCACGCGCCGATCGACGAGTTCCTATCCCATCGGGCCGTCACCATGTTCAGCTTGCCAATCGCGCCGGACGCCAGCAACTCTTTTGCCTTCGCATACACGATCGAGCTCACGCGCTGGCTGCCGACCTGCAGGATGCGATTCGTGGAGTGCGCTGTATTGATGATCTCCGGCCCGTCCGAGTAGAGGTGGATCATCGGCTTCTCGAGATATACGTCCTTGCCCGCGTGCATCGCGTCAACTGCCGCCTGCTTGTGCCAGTGATCCGGCACGGCGATCAGCACGGCGTCGACGTCCTTGCGGTTCAGGATCTCGCGGTAGTCGCGCGTGGTGAAGATGTCCGAGCCCCACATCTCCTTGGCGTGCGTCAGCCGGCCGTCATAGCAATCGGCAACAGCGACCAGCTTGACGCCCGGTCCCTGCAACGCAAAGCGAGTATCGCCCTGGCCCTGGATGCCAGCCCCAATGAGCGCAAGCTGGACCATATCGTTCGGCGAGCGCGGCGCCGGAGCAGCGGACTGGGCAAACAGAGGTTGAAGGTGCGTAACGGCCGCGGCCGAAAGCGCCGTCGTTGCCGTGGATCGAAGAAAGGTTCTGCGGTTGAGCATGGTCGATCGTATCTCGCTTTCGCA
>CAXTVC010000150.1:0-4356 GCA_964247615.1 uncultured Acidobacteriaceae bacterium | reverse complement strand
CGCAGCAGGTCATGGGTGCCGATCTTGTCGGCAAAGCCGCGCACGGTCTCTGCGTCAAAGATGTCGCGGCGCAGCGTGGCGGACATCTCAAGGTGGCAATCAATGAGTCGTGTGACGAGGTTCCGATCAAACGGCTCCAGCTCGAGTCGGCTGGTCACAGTCCCGGCCAGCTGTGCACTCGCATGGGCGTGCGCCACTGCGGATCGCGCCTTGCCGGTGTCATGCAGCAGGGCCGCCAGGAGCAGCAGCTCGGGATGGGGCAGATCGCGGAACAGGTGGCGGAACCGCAGCCGCCAGGCAGGAGCCCCCCGGGGAGGCTCATCAGCCAGGGCCTGCAGCGCATCGAGCAGCACAAACGTGTGCTCGTCCACGGTGTAGCGGTGATAAGCATCGCGCACTACCAACGCATCGATCCCATGGAACTCCGGGACTATCAGGTCCAGAACGCCCAGCGCATGCATGGAGCGCAGGGCATCTGCCGCGAACCGGCCGCAAAGCACGCGGCGCAGGGCTGCCCACAGCCGAGGCCCCTCCTCCAGCGCTCCAGCCAACAGGGGGATGGCTGCAACGATCCGTTCCTCGCTTTCCGGGTGGAGGCGAACGCCCGTCTCTGCTGCCAAACCGAACGCTCCAAGCACGATCTCGGGATCGCTGGCCGGGTCAAGATCGGGCCGTGGCTCCTTCAGACTCAGCGTGCCCTCGTTCAGAATGAAACCGGAACGCGCCGGCGCCTTCGCCTTTAGCGCTGTGCGTGGCGGCTTCGGCTGCTGACCGGAGAGCTCCAGCCCGTGATCCAGCGTGCGTTGAATCACGCGCGCGTTGCGGAAATAGAGTCGCATCCAGTACGCCGGATCGGGGTTGGCGGGTGACGCCGCGAAGGTCGGCCTGCCAATGCCCTGACCCGCGGCCTCATCCTGGACATGCCAGTCGAGCGTGTTGTCGTCCCGTCCATGGCGCAGGTGCAGAAACACACGCACGGCGGTCATAAAGCGGACCGCCTCCACAAACAGCTCAGACGGCGAGCCTGGCGCACCAGGACCACGCAGCGTCGCCAGCCACTGGGCGACATGCGCGTCGCGCAGCCCGCCAGGGGAGTCTTTGACGTTTGGCTCCAGATGGAAGAGCGTGTAGCCAAACCGCGCATGGCGATGCCGCGTGAGTTCAGCCGCGGCGCCTGCCAGCGCTCGAGCCTCCCGGGAGGAGCGCTTGCCGTGGACCCTGGCTTCCAGCGAGGCAAAAAGGACCCTGTCGCCCGCCACTGCACGAAGATCCAGCAGGGCCAGGCTGCCCTCCGGATCCGCGCTCCGGAACCGTTCGCACTCGCCAGGGGTGCGGGTCGCGCCGGAGGTCCGTAGACCGCAGTCCCAGAGCTCCTGAGAGAGGCGCCGAACGACCGCCATCAGCTCCGGGCTGGCACTCTTTTCCGTGAGAAACAACAGGTCGACATCGGAAAAAGGGAAGAGCTGGCCCCGGCCGTACCCGCCCAGCGCCGCGATCGCGAAGCCGGTAGCTAACCGGTGATGCTGATCGATCTCCCGCTGCAGAAGACCCTGGATCAGGTCGTCGGTAGCCGCGCTCCGCCCTTCCACGGCCGCAACGCCGTCCCCGTCTCGCTCGAACTGCTCACGCAGCGCCCCGATGCGTCGCTCGTAGCGGACGCGAAGGGAATCACCGTTCTGGTCCTCGCCGCGGGGAGTTGGCATGGTGGGCGTTTAAAGGGCGATGTCGCCGCGTTCATCGTTGCGGATGCGAATCGCGTCGTCGATACGGGAGATGAAGATCTTGCCATCCCCGATGCGTCCCGTGCGGGCGGCAGTGGTGATCGCGAGCACGGCGCGCTCGACCATATCGTCCGTGACAACGATCTCCAGCTTGATCTTAGGCAGCAAGTCGACCGAGTACTCACGTCCCCGGTAAAACTCGGTATGACCCTTCTGGCGCCCATGGCCGCGCGCCTCAAAGATCGTGATGCCCGAAACGCCGGCTTCCACGAGTGCATCCTTTACAGCGTCCAGCCGTGAGGGCTGGATGACAGCTTCAATCTTTTGCATAAACCTATCCCTCGGCGAAGTTGCCTTGCTTGGTTTCAGATGCGGGAGGCCTAGGCGGCCTCCCAATCGTAGCCTTCCTCGCCGTGCTGGCTGATGTCCAGCCCGATGCGTTCATCTTCCTCGCTCACCCGCAGCCCAATGACCTTGTCTACAAGAAAAAGGATGACCAGAGTTCCCACGATCGACAGACCCCACGCAATGGCAATCCCCACGAACTGGTTGAGCACCTGGCCGTGATTGCCCTCGAAGAAGCCCGTCGCCTTACCTTTGCCAAGCAGTGGGTTGATAGCCGAGTTGGCAAACAGACCCGTAAGCACCGCCCCGATCGTCCCACCGGCGCCATGCACGCCAAAGGCGTCCAGTGAGTCGTCGTAACCGAAGATGTTTTTCACCTTCACCACCATGAAGAAGCAGAAGACACCCGTGATGAGCCCGATCCAGAGCGCGCCCATGGGCGTAACGAACCCCGAAGCCGGCGTAATGCCGACTAGGCCCGCAACTGCACCCGAGATGCCGCCCAGCGCCGAAGGCTTGCCGTTGCGGATCCACTCCGCGGCCAGCCAGCCCAGCGCCGCCGCGGCCGCCGCAAAGTGCGTATTCACAAAGGCAGAGGTCGCCAGTCCGCTCGCGCCCAGTGCCGATCCGGCGTTGAACCCAAACCAGCCCACCCATAACAGGCACGCGCCGATAAAGCTCAGTACCACCGAGTGCGGCGGCATGGCCTTCTGTGGGTACCCCACCCGCTTGCCCAGGTACAGCGCCGTCACCAGCGCACTGACGCCCGAGGTCACGTGCACCACGGTCCCGCCGGCAAAATCGAGGCAAGGAAATCTGCCGCCCAGCGACGCATTCAGCAGCCCGTGCTTGCCCCACACCATGTGCGCCATGGGGCTGTACACAAAGATCGCCCACAGCACCAGAAAGACCACCATGGCCGAAAACTTCATGCGTTCCGCAAAGGCGCCGGAGATCAGCGCCGGCGTGATAATGGCGAACATCAACTGGTAGACCATAAAGGTCTGCAGCGGGATCGTACCCGCATAGTCTTTATCCGGCGCGAGCCCAACCCCGTTCAAGAACATGTTGTGCAGGTTGCCGATAAACGCATTCCCGTCGCCAAAGGCCAGGGAATACGTCAGCAGCGCCCACAACACCGTGATCACGGCCATCATGGCAAACGTCTGCATCATGGTGCCAAGGATGTTTTTGCGGCGCACCAGCCCGCCGTAAAACAGGGCCAGCCCCGGGCCGCTCATCATCAGCACCAGCGCCGCCGAGGTCAGCATCCAGGCGTTGTCGCCCGCCGATTGCGCATTGGCGATTGCCGTTGCGTTGTCGGCGGCCGAGCGTTCCAGGACCGCGATCCGATCGGTAGAAGCCGTCGCGTTCGTCTGGGCGGCTGCCGTGCCTGCCATCAGCAACCCAAACAGCAGGGCAAGCGAAAGACCAGCAAAGCGAGAGAAAAGGCGGATGTGCCGCCGACAACCTGCAACCAAGCGCATGCCCAGAGGTCCTTTCAAGTGCTACACGGGAAACAGAAACACTGACGCCGCCCATTGCTTGTGGCAAACCGGAACGGCACCTCTCCTTGTGAGCTTCGCGCATCACGAGGAGGTCAAATTAGCTGCATTTCCGTTTACTGTACAACAGCTTTCTGGCTCCGGCGCCCGCCCGGCAGGCAGTTGGCGCAGGCCAGCCCCGAACGGGTACGCTTGCGTCATGTCTGACACGCTCCCGATCCCCGCCCCGCAAGCCAGAGAGGCCGTGCACGTCTCCTGGAAAGACGTGCCTGTCGAAACGATGAATCCCCTGCTCAACCGGGCATTCGTCACGGGTGCCCAGGCCATGCTCGCCCGCATCGAGCTCAAAAAGGGCTGCACGGTCCCACGCCACAGCCACCCTAACGAGCAGATCTCCTGGATCGTCGAGGGCGCCCTCCTGTTTACGCTGGGCGAGCCTGGCGGCGATCGGCAGGTCACTGTCCGTGCAGGCGAGGTGCTGGTCATTCCGGGTGATCTGCCCCACGGCGCCGAAGCTCTCGAGGACAGCGTCGACTTCGACATCTTCGCCCCGCCCCGGGAGGACTGGATCACCAGGGATGACGCCTACCTGCGATAGGATAGTGAGTTGGGCGGTCCCGAAATGGCACCTCGGCCCGTTTTGGGCATCAAATCGAGAAGAAAAAGCGAATGGGTCTTGTGTCCGCGCGTTCCGCAGGCTCTACTTTGCTTAAGCTGATTTGGTAGCCAAGGGGTACGATGCGGTTTTCACTTTTGTCGAAGTTTGGCGGCGGTCTGCTCGCAGC
>CAXTVC010000149.1:0-4387 GCA_964247615.1 uncultured Acidobacteriaceae bacterium | reverse complement strand
AACGAGACCAAGCTCAACGCCCTCGCCGGCACCGCCGAACTCCGCCCCATGACGCCCGAAGAGCTCGAGCTCTACATCGGCGGCCCGGCCGGCTACCTTGGCCCCATCGGCATCCCCGAGGTCATGACCGGCGGCTCCCTCAACGGCCTTAAGAGCGGCAAGGCCCTCGAAAAGCTGAAGGGCGTCACCCGCGACAACGACCCAAAGGCCCTGAAAGCCATCATCATCATGGATTCAGGCCTCGAAGGCCGCAAAAACCTCGTCGCCGGCGCCAACAAGCTCGACCACCACTTCCGCAACGTCACCCCCGGCCGTGACTTCACCCCTACCCTCATCGCCGACATCCGCAACATCAACGAGGGCGAGCTCGACCCGCTCGGCCAACAGCCGCTGCGTCTCGGCAAAGCCGTCGAGATCGGCCACATCTTCAAGCTCGGCCGCAAGTACACCGACGCCATGCATGCCCGTGTGCTCGACAAGGATGGCAAGGAAGTCACGCCCATCATGGGCAGCTACGGCATCGGCATAGAGCGCATCCTCACCTCCGCCATAGAGTCCAGCGCCGCCAAATTGGCCGCGGACAACACTGACCCGAAGCAGACCGAACCCCAGTACGTCCTGCCTCCCACCATTGCCCCCTTCGAGGTCGTCGTCACAATCACCAACACCCGCGAGGCCGCGCTCAACCAGGCCGGCGTCGACCTTGCCGAAGCCCTCTCCGCGGCCGGCGTCGACACCCTCCTCGACGACCGCGACGAGCGTGCCGGCGTCAAGTTCAAGGACGCCGACCTCATCGGCATCCCCTTCCGCATCAACATCGGCAAGAAGTTCGCCGAGGGCGCCTACGAACTCGTCGACCGCCTGAACGGAACCACCCTCGACATCCCGGTAGACGGCGCCGCCGCCCACATCGCCGGGCGTGTCGAGGCGTCCAAACAGTAGGGGATGGCTCGGCGCAACCAGGCGCAGCGCAGAAACTCAAAGAGACGTGGGGGCCACGTCTTCGGCCGTGCCGTATCCTCATCCGTAGCACCCGGCGCTTCAGCGCCGGAGGCCAGCCCGGCCGCGAGGCAAAGCCCATGCAAGCTCTCATCCCGCCAACGCAGCCAAAGCCGAGACTCCTCCGGGCACTCCGCACCCTCCTCACCCTCAGCCTGCTCCTCCTCATCATCGGGAGCCTCGGCTTCGCTTACGAGTACGGCCGCTATAGCCGCGTCGTCGACCGCCGCCTCGCCCACAGCGCCCTCTTCGCCGCACGCCCTCGCGTCCGCGTAGTGAAGCGCACCGCCCTTCCCGGCGATCCGATAGCCCTCCTGAAGAGCAGCTACACCCATCCCACACGCTCCGTCCCGGCCTACGACGCACTGCCCCCGCAACTTGTAGCCGCCGTCGTCTCCATCGAGGACCGCCACTTTTTCGAGCACTCCGGCATAAACTACGCCCGCACCGCCCAATGCGCCGTGCAGGACGCCCTCACGATGCACACCATCTGCGGCGGCTCCACCATCACCCAGCAGCTCGCCCGCGTCGACTTCCTCTCGCCGCGCCAGACTCTGCGCCGCAAACTCGCCGAAATTGTCATCGCGCGCCGCCTCGAGGATCGCCTCACCAAGCAACAGATCTTCGCCATGTACGCCACGCAGATCAACCTCGGCCAAAGCGGCCCGGCTCCCATCAAAGGCTTTCGACAGGCCGCCCAGGTCTACTTCGGCGAAGACCTAAGCCAGCTCGATCTCGCGCAGTGCGCCCTGCTGGCCGGCATGATCCACGCACCCAACTTCGACAACCCCTACCGCCACCCCGACCGCGCTGGCCGCCGCCGCAACGTCGTCCTGGACACCATGGTCCAGACAGGCGCTATCACCCAAGCCGAAGCCGGCGCTGCGAAATCTGAACCCCTGAACCTAGCCATTCTCAACACGCGGGACCCCGCCTCCGACCCCCAGGACCCAGCTCTAAGCTGAAGCTCTGCGCTCTCGCCTGACTAGCCCCACCCGATCCGCTGTATCCCCTGGAATCTCACCAACCACGAAACACTTACAACGTAGAACCTAGAACTTACAACCACCTTGCCCGTCCTCCTCAAAGTCGCCCGCTCCACCAAGCATTCGCTGCTCTTCCGCGCCTTTCGCGCCCTGCTCGTGCTCGTCCTGTTCCTCGCCGTGCTCTTCGGTCTTACCTTCGCGTACGAGTACCACCAGTACGCCGGCCTGGTCGACCAGCGCCTCGCGCAGGGACCCCTCTTCGCCTCCATGGCACAGATCTACGCCGCCCCGCAGGAGGTCCGCCCCGGCCAGCATCTCAGCGCCGAGTCCATCGCAGCATCGCTCCGCAAAGCCGGCTACGACGGCCCTTCGAGCCAAATGGGCAGCGTCGACCTGAACGGCGAAGCCGTCCGCATTAAGCCCGGCCCCCAGAGCTACCTCGCCGCAGACGGGGCCACCATCGACACCTCTGCGGGCGTCGTGCAATCCATCACCGCCGACAACGGCGCGCCACTCGCTGCCTACAAGCTCGAGCCCCAGCTCATCACTGCGCTCTCCGAAGACAAAAACCGCACCAAGCGTCGCATGGTCACCTACGACGACATCCCGCCGCGCATGGTGCAGGCCGTCCTCGCCATTGAAGACCGCCGCTTCTTTGAGCACGCCGGCATCAACTACGTCCGCACCGCCAAGTGCGCCGTCCAGGACATCGTCTCCCACCACAAATCCTGCGGTGGCTCCACGCTCACCCAGCAGCTCGCCCGCGGCTTCTTCCTCACCCCGCAGAAGACCTACGCCCGCAAAATCGCGGAGATCATGATCACCTACCAGCTCGAAGACCGCTTCAACAAGCAGCAGATCTTCGAGATGTATGCCAATCAGATCAACCTCGGCCAGCGCGGCAGCTTCGCCGTGAACGGCTTCGGCGAGGCCGCCCAGGCCTACTTCGGCAAGCCCCTTAAACAGCTCGATCTCGCCCAGTGCGCCACCCTCGCCGGCATGATCCAGCGCCCCAACTTCTACAACCCCTACCGCCATACCGACCGCGCGACCGAGCGCCGCAACCTCGTCCTCAGTTCCATGGTTGAAACCGGTGCCATCACCGCGGAACAGGCGGAAACCGCCAAGGCCGAGCCCATCAAGCTCGCCCCGGCCGAGGTCGACGCCTCCGAAGCACCCTACTTCGTCGACCTCGTGCACGACCAGATGATGCAGCGGCTCGGTGACGTCGACACCTCCCATTCCTCTCTGCGCATCTACACCTCGCTCGACCCCGACCTGCAGAAGGCCGCTGCCGATGCCGTCGAAGTGGGCATGCGCCACGTGGACGATCTCGTTCGCGCCAAGCACCGTCACGACGCCGCGCCAGCAAATCTACCGCAGGTCGCTCTCATCGCCCTGAACCCGCACACCGGACAGGTCCTGGCGCTGGTCGGCGGCCGCAGCTATGCCGCCTCGCAGCTGAACCACGCGATGGCCAAACGGCCCACCGGCTCCACCTTCAAACCCATCGTCTTCGCCGATGCCTTCACCACATCCATCAACGGCACGACGCTGGACGGCGACGGCGTCTTCACAGCCCTCACCCGCCTCAACGACGACCCCCAGGATTTCGGCACCGCAGGACGGTCCTACATCCCCAACAACTTCGTTCACGGCGAGTACCCCGGCATGGTAACCGCCGCCACCGCGTTGGCGCACTCCTTGAACATCGCCACCATCGCCCTAGCGCAAAAGGTCGGCTACAGCAACGTCGCCGCTCTGGCCCGTTCCCTCGGCCTCGCGAACGCCAAGGCAACGCCCTCCGTCGCGATCGGTACCTACGACGCAACACCCATGGATGTAGCGGGTGCCTACACCGCCTTCGCCAACAGTGGCGTCCACCTCACGCCCTGGATGCTCTCCGGCATCCGCAGCACTACCGGCGACGTCGTGGCCGACTACACCCCGGACGCCAAGCAGGTGCTTGACCCCCGCGCAGCTTACCTGACCCAATCGCTCATGATCGGCGACATGACCTATGGCACCGGCTCCTCGGTCCGCAGGTACGGTTTCACCGCGCCGGCTGCCGGAAAAACCGGCACCGACCATGACGCGTGGTTCGCTGGCTACACCTCCAATCTGCTCTGCATCATCTGGATCGGCAACGACGACTACACCGACATCAAGATCCAGGGTGCCGATGCAGCGGCCCCCATCTGGGCCCAGTTCATGAACCGGGCCATCAAGCTACCGCAGTACTCGGACATGAAGGCCTTTGCGCCCCCGCCCGAGGGCATCCAGATCGTACGCATCGACCGCGCGAGCAACCTGCCCGCCGACGACGCCTGCCCCGGCGACGGCTATACCGCTGCCTTCCTCGTCGGCACCGTGCCCCAAAGCACCTGCAGCCACATGGGCAT
>CAXTVC010000148.1:2717-4716 GCA_964247615.1 uncultured Acidobacteriaceae bacterium | reverse complement strand
ACATCGACACGCCCATCACCCTCGCCACGCTGCGCGCCCACGGCCACACCGACTATCTCCGCGCCGACCTAATCCCCCACTACGCCGCCTATCTCAGCTTCACCGGCGGTCCCGCACTCCGAGAGCTCGAAACCCGCTTCGGCTCACCTCGCGCCGTGGCCTTCTACTGCTCGGTCGACCCCGACCTTTACCACCCCACACCCATCAACCCCGACTTCCGCTGCGCGCTAAGCTATCTAGGCACCTACGCCCGCGATCGCCAGCCCAAGCTCCTCGCTCTCCTCAACGACACAGCCAAACTCCTCCCAAACGAACCCTTCATCGTCGCCGGCCCCCAGTACCCCGCCGACGAACCCTGGGCCGCCAACGTCGAGCGCATCATCCACCTCTCGCCGCCACAGCACCCGGCCTTCTACTCCAGCGCGCGCTTCACCCTGAACGTCACCCGAGACGACATGGTTGCCGCCGGCTGGTCGCCCTCCGTCCGCCTCTTCGAAGCCTCCGCCTGCGGCGCTGCCATCCTCTCCGACCCCTGGCCCGGTCTCGAAGATTTCCTCACCCCGGGCAGCGAGATCCTTCTTCCCCAGAGCGCACAGGAGGTCGCCGACGTCCTCCAGAACACCCTGGAGACCGACCGCATCGCCATGGGCGGGCGAGCCCGCGACCGCATCCTCTCCCAGCACACCGCCGCGCACCGCGCCGAGCAGTTCGAGACCATCGTCGCAGCCTGCGCTTAAGCCACCTTCAGCGCAAGGCCTGCGTCCAGCCGACGAACCTGCAGGCCATTTCGCTCCGGGGTAGGGGTCGGTCGACCCAGAAGGTAGCCCTGCAGCTCGTGGCAGCCCTCACGTTGCAGGATGCGCCTCTGTTCATCCGTCTCCACACCCTCTGCCGTGGTCGCTACGCCCAGGCTGCTGCACAGGCCCGTCACGGCACGAACGATCGCCAGGGACTCTTGCGTCTTCCCCAGGTCCTGAATAAAGCTCTTGTCGATCTTGATCCGTGTAAAGGGCAGCATGCGCAGAAAACTCAGGGACGAATAGCCCGTCCCGAAATCGTCCATGGCCACCATGATCCCCATTGCTCGCAGCTCATCGAGGATCGTCTTTGCTGCGGAGATATCGCTCATCATCGCCGTCTCCGTGATCTCCAACTCCAGGCGCGCAGGTGACAGGCCTGTTACCTGCAGCACGCCCGTAATCCTGTTCACCAGGTGCTGCGATCGAAACTGCGCGGGAGACAGGTTAATCGAAATCGAGAGCTCATCCGACCATTCGGCAGCCTCGGCACAGGCCGTACGCAGCACCCAATCCCCAATCTCCACCATGAGTCCATGCTCCTCGGCGAAGGGGATAAAGTCGGCCGGAGAAACTCGGCCGCGCGTCGGGCTCTCCCAGCGAATCAACGCTTCGTAGCCGGTTACAGCGTCACGGTTGGCATCAATCACCGGCTGGTAGTGCAACGTAAATTCATTCCGAATCAAGGCAAGGCGCAAGTCATTCTCCAGGGCCTTGCGCTGCAGCAGGGCAGATTCCATCCCTGGCTCATAGCACCGGTAGGTGCCACGCTCTTCCTTTTTGGCGGCATACAGTGCAAGGTCTGCATTGCGCAGCAGCATCTCCGTACCTACCGACCCATCCCCGGCAAAAGCCATGCCGACACTGACCCCTACAGATACACTCAGGTTGTCGATCGGGATCGGCTCCTTCACCCCGGCAATCAGCCGCTGGCTGGCCCGCGTCGCATCCGCCTCGCTCTCGCAATCCACCAGCAGCACGGCAAACTCATCGCCACCCAGCCGGCCTCCCACATCCGTCTTGCGAAGCTGTTTCGCAATGCGCTCCGCCACCACCTGCAGCACCTTGTCTCCTACGGGGTGGCCCAGGGTGTCGTTGATCGGCTTGAAGCGATCCAGGTCAAGACACAGCAGAACGCAGCGCCGTCCCTCGTTCAACGCTCTCTCCACCGCATCCCGAAACGACGCACGGTTCAGCAGCGC
>CAXTVC010000148.1:0-2617 GCA_964247615.1 uncultured Acidobacteriaceae bacterium | reverse complement strand
TACCCCTTCGACCTCTCCGCGCCAACATTCCAGTTACTTACAATGCCTTCCGGACTTAGCATGTAGATCGCGTAGTCCGTCACCCCCTGCACCAGCAGCCGGAAGTTCCGCTCCTGCTCCTCAGCCTCGGACTTCCGTTCCCTCTGCTCCGTCATGTCCCGGGTGATCTTGGCAAAGCCGACCGTCTTGCCTTCATCATCCTGCACGGGTTGCAGCACGACATGGGCCCAGAAGCGCGAGCCATCCTTCCGCAAACGCCATCCCTCACCTTCAAATCTGCCCGTGGCAAGAGATGTACTCAGCGCCTGCTGCGGCAGTCCCCGCGAACGATCTGCTTCGGTATAAAACACCGAAAAGTGTTGCCCGACAATCTCCTCTGCCCGGTAGCCCTTCGCTCGCTCTGCACCGGCGTTCCAGTTGCTGACGATGCCCTCAAGGCTCAGCAGATAATGGCAGAATCGGTGACACTCTGAACAAGCAGCCTATACATCGAATCTGTGGTGTTTGTGTGCATGACACTCTGTCTATCGGCATGAACGCCGCAAACTTTAGCCGCACCTCGCTGGAATGTCCTCCCCTGTCAGGAAGCAAGGACAGACTCGTGTTGCCGGGCACGCTGGCCACCCGTTTCGACAAACGAACCAGTGGCAGGGCATCCTTGACAGGGAGCAGTCCACGACTGCCGGAGTCCCATGCTGCTGACCTCTCCTGAGCCCTTCCCCATCCTCGGCAACTCCATCACCGAACAACTCGCGCGACGACTCACCGAAACCACGAACGCCGAAGTCCGCTTCACCCCCGGCGAGCGCGCCCTCTATGCCTCCGACCTCTCCCACTACCGCCAGGTCCCGCTCGGCGTCGTCGTCCCTAGGAGCCTCGACGACGTAATCGCCACCGTCGCGGCCTGCCGCGCGTTCGACGTGCCCCTCTTCGGCCGCGGCGCCGGTACCTCACTCTCCGGCCAGACCACCAACGCCGGCGTCGTCATCGACTTCTCCAAGTACCTCAACGGGGTAGAAGAGCTGGACCCCCGCAAGCGCTACGCCTGGGTGGAGCCCGGCATCATCAACGACCACCTCCGCGCCGCCGCCGAGGCGCACGAGCTCACCTTCGCCCCCGACCCCGCCACCCACGCCTACTGCACCGTCGGCGGCATGATCGGCAACAACTCCTGCGGCCCCCACTCCGTGCTCGGCGGCAAGACCAGCGAAAACATCGACGAGCTCGACATCCTGCTCTACGACGGCACCCGCATGACCGTCGGCGCCACCTCCGAACGCGAGCTCACCCGCATCATCAAACAAGGTGGTCGCAAAGGCGAAATCTACGCCGCTCTACGCGATCTCCGCGACACCTACGCCACGCTCATCCGGGAGAAGTTCCCCAACATCCCGCGCCGCGTCTCCGGCTACAACCTCGACTACCTCCTCCCCGAAAACGGCTTCCACGTGGCCCGCGCCCTCGTCGGTACGGAGAGCACCTGCGCCATCACCCTGCGCGCCAAAACTCGCCTCATCCGAAGCCCCCAGCACCGCGTCCTGCTCCTGCTCGCCTACCCCACGGTCTTCGCCGCCGCCGATCAATCACCCCACTTGCAAGCACTAGGCCCCATCGCCATCGAAGGCTTCCAGAAGCGCATCATCGACCAGGCCCGCCTCGCCGGCAAGCACATGCCCGGCCTCAAACTCTTCCCCGAAGGCGACGCCTGGCTGCTCGTCGAGTTCGGCGCCGATACCCCCGAAGCCGCCGTCGCCATGGGCAAAAAGGCCATGCGCTGGGCACAAAAACACGACCCCGACCAGGTCGGCATGCTCCTCCTCGAAGACCCCAAGCAGCAGCGCGCCGCCATGGAGGTCCGCGAGCTCGGCCTCGGTGTCTCCCGCGTCCCCGGGAAGATGGCGGACACCTGGGGCGGTTGGGACGACGCCGCCGTAGAACCCGCCAAACTCGGCCCCTACCTCCGCGAGTTCTACGCCCTCTGCGAACGCTTCGGCTACTTCGTCGTCCTCTACGGCCACTTCGGCCAGGGCTGCCTCCACACCCACATGAACTACGACCTCCGTACCGCGGAAGGCGTCGGGCACTACCGCAACTTCGTCACCGAAGCCGCCCACCTCGTCGTCAAATACGGCGGCTCCATCTCCGGCGAGCACGGCGACGGCCACGCCCGCGCCGAACTCCTCCCCATCATGTTCGGCCCCGAGCTCATCGAAGCCTTCCGCAAGTTCAAGCGCATCTGGGATCCCACCGGCCGCATGAACCCCGGCAAGGTCGTCGACCCCTATCCCCTCGACTCCCACCTCCGCACCGGCCCCGACTACAAGCCCCTCGCCCTGCCCACCATCTTCCAGTTTCCCGACGACCACGGCAGCATGGCCGAAGCGACCGAGCGTTGCTTCGGCGTCGGCAAGTGCCGCAAGCTCGAAGGCGGCACCATGTGCCCCAGCTTCCAGGTCACCCGCGAAGAAAAACACACCACCCGCGGCCGCGCCCGCCTGCTCTTCGAAATGCTCCGTGGCGACTCGATCCCCGACACCTGGCGCAACGAAGAGGTCAAAGAGGCCCTCGACCTCTGCCTCGCCTGCAAAGGCTGCAAAGGCGACTGCCCCGTCTCCGT
>CAXTVC010000147.1:0-4769 GCA_964247615.1 uncultured Acidobacteriaceae bacterium | reverse complement strand
CCGGCGAACCCCGTCCCCAGCAACAACAGCGAGCCAGGCTCCGGGGTCACCGCAGACGCCAATAGAACATTGCCCCCGAAGAACGCCCCGCCCGGTTCAGCCGTCAAGTTCTCGGATCGCAGGCTGAATTGCAGCGTGTTGCCATACCCAAATACATCGTGCCCAAAGGCCATGCTTGGATCTGCGGAGAACCCCACCGTCCGGTACGTGTACTCATCCAGCAGGCCGGAGGTCCCCATCACCTCGTACATCTCCCCCGCGGCGAGGCTGACCGCCCCTACCGCGTTGTAGTTAAAGAAGCCCTGCTGAGACCCCGTTCCATCGACACTTGTGGAAGCCAGCAGATCGCCACTGCTGTCATACAGCCCGACATCGTGGACCTCCTGCAGGCCACGGTTGTCGTAGTACCCCAGCGCAGTCACGGTCATCGGCACATACGGGGTGAATGTGTAGCCCAGGCTGAATCCCAGCCCGTTATTCAACGGATCACCAGGCGACGTAAAGCTGACGCCCGCCGTGTCGGCTTTGGCAATGGCAGAGAAAAAACACAGCAGCAAAAGTGAAGCAAGAAGGTGTATCGAGGCTTTCAAGGTGCACGCCCTTTGTCAGATGAGCGCCAGACTACACGGCGCGGCGCGCCGTAATACGAGCCATTAGTAACCTCCGCTCACAAGTGAGTAATGCCCCAGGCCTGACCTATGTACCGCAGCAAGCGACGACATCCCTCCTACCCCGCCCAGCCCTATATCCTGAAGGGGTGAACAAGCGCGCGCTCGTCTTCACCATGGGGCTTCTGCTCGCCATAACCATCGGCTACACCTCCACGCTGTCGACCCACCACAAGCACGCCCTGCACACCCAGGGCGTGTTGCATCCCTGGCTGCACTTCGGCGGCTTTGCCCTGGTCTCGTTTCTCCTCATCTCGGCCACGCGTTCCCAGGTGCTCCGGGTCCTGCTCTTCGGCCTGCTCCTCTTCTTCGGCTGGGCCACCGAAGCGCACGAGAGCGGCAGGAACGGCTGGCCCATCGAGGTCAAAGACGTGCACACCGACGCCATCGGCGTCGGCCTCGGCTTCGTGCTCGCCCTGATAGCCTCGCCAAGTAGGCTTCCGAAGTCCTTACCCGTCGCCGGCAGGACTTAGCAACCCACCCGTCGCCGGCCGCCCAGCACCTTCACCATGCGTCCTACCGGGGCCTCTTCCGTCTGCCCTTCAGCGGCTACCCACGGCTGGCACACCGGGCACCAGTACGTGCTGCGAACCTGCTCGCCCTGCTTACGCATCATCACAGACGCCCCGCAGCGCCGACATTCCTGCCCCTGCCGCCCATACACCCACAACCGCTCACTGGCGTTCATGCTGTGCGTCGTGCGCCGGTTGCCCGCATAGGTCACAATCGCATCGCCTCCGGTCGTCGACGATCCGTTCGCCACATTCGCCCGCATATACCGACCCGAAACCTCGGCCATGACCTCGAGCTCGCGCTCAGTCACAGTCCCCATCTGTCGGAATGGGTTTACGCCCGCCGCAAACGCCACCTCACTCTTGTAGACATTGCCCAAGCCAGCCATCACGCGCTGGTTCAGCAGCGTCACCCCCACTTCGGCCTCGGGCTTGCGCCCCGCATACTCCCGCATCGCTGTCACGCCCGCTTCGGTCGAGTACGCATCGCTCAAAATATCCAGCCCAAGCTTCGGCACCTGCGAGTACCGCGCCAGCGTCCGTTCCGTATGGAACGCCGCTACCGGCACGTTCACCGCCAGCGCCACAAAGTCCGCTACGCTGATCGCACAACGCACAGATGTCCGCGGCACCCGCCAGCGCTCCCCCGTGCGGTAGATGTGCCACGACCCTGACATCAGCATGTGCGTCACCAGGATCAGGTCGCCCGAAAAGTACACCAGGCACCACTTGCCCCGCGCCTCCACCTTCTCCACCGTGCGCCCGGTGATGCCCTTGCTGTCCGCGACAGAAGCCAGCGTCGCCACCTGCGCCTCGAACGCCGTGACCACCTTGCCGCCAAGCGCCTTTTGCAACGCCCTGGCGGATCGGAAGATTGTGTCGCCTTCAGGCATGGGCTCGCTCCCTGGAACAGAGGCTGGGGTGATCGTTCATGGTCAAAAACCTTCCCTGTAGCATCGGATGCAGGGAGGCTCGGATGGAAACAACGATGAATCGTTTGAGCTCGCTGAGGTCGGCAATGCGGACGGCTGACTCAGCTGCCCACAAAACCGCTCCTGCAGACAGCCCATGCCGGTGAGCTCTTCCGGCCAGATTATCGCGGTCTCGCTCGCTCCAAAACACGGCTTCGCCAAGCAGCCCCAGCCCTCCATCCATCTGCTCGCAGGCGAAGGCATCGAAGGCGACGCGCACTGCGGCACGGCCGTGCAACACCTCTACCAACAACGCCGCGACGCCACCCAGCCCAACCTCTGCCAGGTCCACCTCTTCGCCGCCGAAAAACTCGACGAACTGGCCGCCACAGGCTTCGCTCTCGGCCCTGGCGAGATCGGCGAAAACATCCTCACCCGCGGGGTCGACCTGCTGCGCCTTCCACGCGGCACTCGCATGCACCTGGGACCGGAAGCCGTCGTAGAAATCACCGGCCTCCGCACCCCCTGCTCGCAAATCGACGGCTACCGGAAAGGCCTCCAGAAGTTCCTCTGGGGACCCCGCGACGCCAAGGGCAAACGCGATCGCCGCGCAGGCGTCATGGCCGTGGTCCTTACCGGCGGCACCGTCCACCCCGGCGACACGCTCCGCATAGAACTCCCACCCGAACCTCACCTGCCCCTCGGCCCGGTATAACCACGCCCCCACAGCCTTTTGGGGTTCGTCATTCTATGCCGAAGGCCACGAACCCCAGCCTTGTCGACTTCGAGCCACATACCCGAAGGGGCACGGCTTCAGCCGTGCCGATAACCTCCCAGCCAACGAGTGGCTTCAGCCTCTGAGGTCAGCTTGGCCCAGCCCCCGCAGCGGCCTAGCCCAACAGCGGCAACCCGGCCATCGCCTGCCGGAACAACGCCCCTACCACCACCAGGTACCCCGCCGACCCCGCAACAACCCCCGCCAACTGCACCCGCCGAGGCAGCCGTGTGCGCGACAGCGCCCATCCCAGCAGTGGCAGCAACTGCAGCGCATGCAGCGCAAAGAAATGCGCCACGCGCAGATCCCCATGCCCTGTGCTCCAGTTCACAAAGGGAAGGCCCGGCCCTCCGTCCTTCGCGCCTACCGTATGGGCCTGAAACCTGGCAATCATGTACACGCCTTCCAGGCTGCCGGCCAGAAACGTCGCGAGCCCCAGGCGGATACCCCACACTGCCGGCCGTGGCCACGTCATCTCGGTCGAGCACACTAGGGCGGTCATCCACGCAACAAGCACCGTGTTCAGCGCGACAAACAAGCCCATCACGCCAAACAGCGCAGCATCCTGCACCGTGGCAAAGTTCATGTGAGACCGCACGCCGCGCAGCGACTGCAGCGAGATAATCCCGTTCTCAAGAATCATCGCCACGCCGATGCCCCAGCCAATCACCCACCGCATCCTCGCCCATCGACCCAACGCCGACAGCACCGCCCCAACCGTCAACAGGTAGACGATTACGGAGAGATCAAACTTCATCGGCTTGATCCACGGGTTCAGCCCCAGCAGCACACGATGATCCAGCGGCAGCGCCACCAGTGCAAACAGCAGCAGAAACACGTTAAACAGCAACGCCACCCGCAGTCCCAGGTTCTCCCGCCACGCGCTCTGCAGCAGCGCCTTCACGCCGCGATCTCCTTCCGCATCGCGAGGCGCACCAGCAGGTACGCCGCCAGCCCCAGCGGACCCAGCAGAAACGTAAGCGCCAGGCAAGGTGCAACCACCCAGCGCGAGATCCCCAGCCGGGCCGCATCGCGCGCCTCCCACGCCCCGGTAAACAGATCGAAAGCCAGGTAGTGCAACCACCCCGCCAGCAAAGCCTCAGGCGCACTGAACAAGAGCCGCACCGCCGCGAGGCTCCCGAACCCCGCACCCACCGGCGGATGCGCATGCAGCAGCAGCCACCCGTACACGACGGCCAGGGGCAACGGCGCCGCAAAGGTCGTATACCGCCGCGTCCAGGTCCAAGCCGGCGCAAACGCCAGCAGCAACCACCCTGGCAACACCAGACCACCACCGAGATGAAACAACGTTTCGAGATTCACTGGCTGCACTATACGGGACCCGCAGCCCTCGCGTTCCGCGGAATCTTCAATCTCTAGCGACGCAAGCCCTGCGCTACTGCGAGCTCCCCAGCGCGGCCTGCCGAGGTAACTGCGGCAACAGCCGCCGCACATTGAACCCCATCGGTGCCGCCTGAAATCCCGCATCCAGCAACACACGCGCCATCGGGTGCTCCGCCACCGCCACCCCGTTCAGGCTCGTGATCAACATGCCCCCGCGCGTCCGATCGGTGCCCTCGTTCTCCGCCCGCTGCACGGTCGTCACAAAGAACTCCGCCAGCGCTCGCATCGCATTGCCACGTGCCGGCTCCTCCTCCGGCAGCAGCACCTGCACATTCGGATTGCCGCGCCGTAGATAGGCACTCAACGCCCCATCGATCAGCACCACCCGCGCCCCCACACTCCGCGTCAACGACGATCCCTCCTCCGGCGCGCTCGGCCATCGCAGCAACGACCCATACGGGTTCGCCGGATCCGTCGCCGCCAGGATCACCACCTCACGACCCTCCTCCGCCGAGCCATTGTGCTCGCCCGGCCGCAGGCTGCGCAGCAGGTCCACCGC
>CAXTVC010000146.1:0-4884 GCA_964247615.1 uncultured Acidobacteriaceae bacterium | reverse complement strand
TGCTGACCGGCCACGCCCATCCGCACTGGCTGACCCTGCTCGGCCTGGGCGAACTCCAGCCCCGGCGAGTGTGACCCGGAGAGGCTGACCGCCTCCCCCTACAGGACGTCGTTCCCGCTGAAATCCGGCCCTCACAGGCCGGTCGTTTCCGCACGCCTTGTGTAACCCAAAAAGGCCGGATTCTGAACCACGCCATCCGGTGCCCTGCCTGCGACAACGATGCAGTGACCCGCGACGGCCACGACGACACGCAGCCCTTCCGGCAGCGCCATCGGTGCAAGGCGTGTTCAGGGCGCTTCGACGATTTCACTGGAACGGTGCTGGCCGGGCACCACCGGCCGCTGCGTGTGTGGGTGCTGTGCCTGTATTTCGTGGGCCTGAACCTGTCAAACCGGCAGATCGCCCTGGAGCTGGGCCTGGATGCTTCGGACGTGCAAGCCATGACGGAGCAGCTGCGCCACGGGCTGGTCGCCAAAACGCCGGCGGTAGAGCTGACGGGCGAAGTTGAGATCGACGAAGTCTACGTCGTGACCGGCCATAAAGGGCAGCCGAAAGAGGTGGCCAAAAGGGGCGGCTTGGGCGCTGCCGCAGGCTGGCAGGCGCGCCGGGCCGCGGCACGCTGGAAAAGGATAAGCCGCCCATCCTTGAGGGCATAGCGTCGGGTGTCATGCAGACAACGCGACGCGTGAACGGGCCAGGAACACCAGCGTCCCCAAAACGTGGTAGGCGATTACGGGACGCCTGATGTTTGTGGGACGTATTCTGTGGACGGGAAAACAGCCCTTGAACAGAGGGTGCCGGAGCCGTCCAGAGAGCGGACGGTTGCGGGACGGACGAGTGAAATCAACGGCGTTCGCTTTAGTTCTGGTCTAGCGTTGTCTGCGTGACACCCGACGCTATGCCCTCATCCTTGGCCTAATACAGCCCGGTGGCCAGGTCGTGCTGCACATGCTGGCCAACGTGCAGCAGAGGACGATCAAGCCAGTCATCACCGCCGCGGTCACCCCGGGCACCCTTGTCCACACGGACGAGTATAGCATCTACGCCCGCCTGCCAGCCTGGGGCTACGGGCACAAGACCGTCTGCCATGGGCGCGGCGAGTATGCCTGCGACGAGGATGGGGACGGCTTTTGCGAGGTGCACGTCAACACGATGGAAGGCTTCTGGTTGCTGCTGCGCTCCTGGCTGCGCCCGCATCGGGGCATCTCGCAAGAAAAGCTGCCGCTCTACCTCGGCTTCTTCCAATTCGTCCACAACGCACGCCGACGTGGCAAGGCCCTGCTCGGCACCCTCATCACCGGCCTGGTTGCGTGACGAACCCACCACCACCCCGGAACCCAATAAGAGCCTCCTGGGAATGTTGGTGGATGGGTTGTAGAGGATGACGGGTATAGTCGCCGCCACGTGCGTGTTGATGGCATCGAGCCACGCAGACAGCGCATCCTGATCTGGCTTGTCTCCGGCCAGCATGCGGCTAGCCGCCTCGCGGTGGAAGGCTGCTTGCTGGCGTTCGGCCAGCAACCGCGAAACATGGCCTGTGAATGCCTCGATGATTTGTGCGTCGGTGGAGATTTGCCCCAGGCGGCGGGCGACTTCGCGGCCGCCATTCGGAGTGTAGGTCGCGGCCCCTGCCCTCTTGGCGGCGGAGCGGATCTTGGCATCGGCCTCGGCTTGCAGGACGATGTGAGCCGCCGCTTGCATGCACGCTGCGGGCTCACGGCCGTCTTTGGCTGCCAGGTCGGCAGCAACCTTGGCGATGTAGCCGATGAGGCGGCGCTGGCGAATCGGGCCGTTGATGGCATTGAGCGCAGCGGCCCGGGCTGCTGGGTCGGCGCGGAGCGATGCCTTCCGAAACATCTTTACCCAGTGATCACCGTCTGCTCTCGCCTTGGCCGACTCTGCAAGAAGGAGGGGTGGTGACGAGTGTGAAGCCGTGCCGGTCCGTGACTTCGGTGGCGGTGGTGTGCGGGATCATGGTAGACCTCTCGTGTGGGATGGTCTCCAAGACTCGCCGCACTCCATGCAAGACACCGGGCCTGTTGGGAGGATGCAGGAAGAATACTAGATGGCTTACCGGCAAGCTTACTGAATAGATTGCCGCATGGCCCTTTATCTTGCCGTGCAACTAGCTGTCTGTCTGACCGGACATGCACCCTGCAGGCCATTCAGCTGGATGTTTGCTAAGCCGGCTTCCCGATCATGCAACTGCCCGTTTGGCTAAATAGTCTATTAGCCATATCACCGCTCATATATCTGGCCACAAAGAAGGTCATATATGTGTTTGACCTGACTTCTAACTGGCCCAGCAGCCGCCTATCAGGTAGTCTAACAGTCAAAAGGTTAGGAGGTCAGGAAGCTTACCGGTAAGCTAGTTAGCTTGTTTTACAACTTCCCAGTTGACTGCTCGGGTAGCCAGTCTATAATTTAGGAAGCTTGGCAGGAGTGCAGCCGTATGCGTGTCTGTGTGGCCGCCAGCAGAAAGGGCGGGGTTGGTAAGACCAACTTTTGTGTGCAAATCGGCGTAGCCAGCGAGCTGGCAGGCATCCCCACGGCATACGTCGACCTTGATCCGATGGCCGGACTGTCGAAATGGTGGGCGCGCAGGGCGGCCGAGACCCCAATCCTGATGCGTCCCGAGCCCGATTTGGCGGCCGCACTTGAAGTTTGCAGAAAGCTGGGCATCGGGCTGGTCGTTGTCGACACACCACCGGCTGTCTCGCAGCTTGTGGCTGACGCTGTCGCGCTCGCTGATCTGGTCGTTGTGCCGTGTCAGGCGTCGCCGGATGACCTCGACGGCATCGAAGGAACGCTGGAGCTGCTGTCAGCATCAGACACCAAGTCGGTGTTCGTCATGAGCCGCGTCAAAAGCCGGGCAGCAATGGTTGTGGACGTCGTAACTGCGCTGTCCCACCACGGTGCTGTATGCCCAGCAATGTTGGCGGACCGTGAAGACTACAAGGTCTCAAAAATCCGCGGTTTGTCGGCCTCGGAGTTCAAGCCGAAGGGGGCCGCGGCTGATGATGTCGCAGCCCTCTGGCGCCAGATTGCACAGTATGTAGGAGTTGAGCATGGCAGCGCGTCCGTCGATCAGCGAGTTGGGGCCGTTGGTCCAGAAGGGAACGCCGG
Organism: uncultured Acidobacteriaceae bacterium; assembly: GCA_964247615.1. GTDB lineage: Bacteria > Acidobacteriota > Terriglobia > Terriglobales > Acidobacteriaceae > Granulicella. The sequence continues at coordinate 1,758 of CAXTVC010000146.1, read as the reverse complement.
TGCCGCGAGAGCCGGTGGCGGCGCCAAGTCTAAGGACGGTGCCGTCGGAAAGTCCCCAGGCGCCAAGCGAGTCGGAGGTGACAGCAGGGCAGGGAAGGGAGCTCCAGCTAGCGTCGACCGGGCCGTCAAAACAGCCGGACGCCGACCTGCTCGCCCGGTATAGACCCGAACCCAAGGTCCAGCGCGAGACAGTGTCGGTCAAAATCACCAGATCGACGATCGAGCGCCTGGAGGCCTTCGTATCTGCAACCAAGGCGCAACGTCAGACCGTCTGGGAGGACGCGCTTATTCAACTTCTTGACCGAGTGGGCTTCTAGCAAGCTACTCGGTAAGCTTACCGAGTAGCAGGGTAGGCGAGGGGCGTGACCTTTTGAAGGATTTCGGCGGCTGCGGTGTGATCTTTTGAAGGATTTGGGTCGCCTCAGGCCAGCCGCACCAAGGATTTCGCCACCGGGGGCTTGGACGGATGGAGCACGACACCCTTGTCGGTGATGTCCACACGGGCTTCCGGATAGACGGCCAGGGCGAGCTTCAGGTTCGGCAGGAACCTGGCCCGGAAGTTGTCGAGGCGAGCGAACCCTGCGCCGAACTGGCCCATGAGCGCGCGCCAGGTAACGGCCTTTGGCGATGTCAGGGAATGGAGCCGGTAGGCAAGCCAGGCGTACGCGTCCAGGGCTTGGCTGTTGTTGCTCACAGCCCGGATGGCGGCTTCCTCGAGCGGCACGGGGTGGCGCTGAAGCTGCTCGTAAAAGCCTGCCGACAACGTCACTTTCTCGGTGAATTGGCTCCTAGCTATGGACCCGTCCTCGGGTTCGTCGAGAAACAGCGCGGAGTCAACGATGCTTTGGTTCATCAGGCCAGTCGCGCCAGCGGACTTCACCCTGAGAGTCAGCCGACACAGGGCCAGGCGCTCGGATTGCTCCTTGACGGCGCGCACGTTTGGTCCGCCTGCGGGAATGCCCAGTCGTCCCAGCCAGGACCTCAGGCTACCACCGAGTTCTATCTCTCGGCTGCGGCTCCTGATGGCCTGGGACTGGAGGAAGATCAGGATAAGGCGGGCCCGTGAGCCGTAGGGAACGCCGACTGGGATGGGCTTGCCTGCGTCACCAGGCCGCATCCCGGGTTCCACGATGAGTGTCGTGTGCTCGGATTTTATCTGCCAGCCGTCAGCGTCGGGCAGGCGCCTGTGGGGGAGGGCGGCTTGGCACCAGCCGGAATACAAGAACCCAATGCCGGTGTCCTCGTCGGCCATGTATGCCTGCGCGGCTGCGATCTCGCCGCGATCGTGGCCGAAGTCGAGCGCCGCCTGCCTGCCCCTGTCTGCGATGAGCCGATGAACCGTTCCCATGCGCCGACCTTGCATCGGAACCAGTGCTGTTGTCTCTGTGATATTTTGAAGGGCTAGCTACTAGAAGAGACTATTTGAAGACTCTAATAGTATGTCCTTCAAAATAACTCGGGATTAGTCCCGTAAGTCATTGTTTGGGTGTCGCCGCCCGTTCGGACCGTCCCTGCAAAATATCACACCCTGGCCTTCAAAATATCACATCGCAGCTGTGGGCAAGCCTGGGTTATCCACAGCGCGGGCGCCTGCGACTCGGATGCCGCTGGTAGTTTGGATCGTCTCTAAAACAAGTTGTAGCGACCACCGAGCCTGTGCCATGTCGGCTGCGTTTGATCGGAAATTTTCCTTTCCACCAATCAGGAACAAAGGGGCATGGGGCTGTCGCTTTCCCTGGATCATGCGACTGGCCTCGA
>CAXTVC010000145.1:0-4996 GCA_964247615.1 uncultured Acidobacteriaceae bacterium | reverse complement strand
CCAAGGGCATCCCGCTACCGTTCATCAGCTCCGGCGGCACCAGCGTCTTCGTCACACTCGCCTGCATGGGTATCCTGCTAAACGTCACTCGCGAGATCGACTGATAAGGCAGGAAGAGCAGCATCGCAGCAGGGGGGGAGTTAGATGAACTTTAAATGGCGTCTCGGACTGACGTGCACCATGGCGCTGTGCGCAGTGCTCCCCGCCCAGACCGGCCAGATATGGACTGTCCGCCCGGAGTGGGTCAAGGCGCATGAAGACTTCCTCGCCAGCGACGCCATGGGCGGCCGCGGCAGCGCCTCCCGGCTCGAGGAGATCACCGCCACCTACGTCGCTTCGGAGTTCGAAGCCTACGGGCTGAAGCTCGCTCCCGGAATGGCCGGCTATATCCAAAGCGCGGCTGTCGAAGTCTATACAGATCCGCACGGAAGGCAGCGCCTTCGCCTCACCGACAAGCCCGTCGACCGCAAGACGTACAACGCCATCGGTTATCTCGAAGGCACCGATCCCAACAGCGGCACCATCCTGCTCACTGCCCACCTGGATCACCTCGGCACCGCTGACTCCGGGGACGACAGGATCTTCAACGGCGCTAATGACGATGCCTCCGGCACCACCGCCGTCCTGGAGCTCGCCCATGCACTGGCCGCCGGGCCGAAGCTGCGTCGGGGCGTGCTCTTTGTCTGTTACCGCAGCGAAGAAGCCGGCGAAATCGGCTCCACGTACTTTGGCGAGCATCCGCCGGTACCTCTGAAAAACCTGATTGCCAACCTCGAGTTCGAAATGATCGGCAACCAGGATCCGAAGACCGCAAAAGGCGTCCTGACCTTTACCGGGTGGGAGCGCTCCAATCTCGGCCCGGAGCTCAAAGCCCATGGCGCTCTGCTCGGACCGGATCCATACCCGGAGCAGCACTTTTTCGAACGCTCTGATAACTATCAGCTGGCACTACGGGGCGTTGTAGCGCACACCGCTGCCGGGTGGGGAACAGTGCCGACGTATCACAAGCCAAATGACGACATGGCCCATTTGGATCTGCAGTTCATGACCACCGCGATCCAGAGCCTTATCGAACCGGTGCGATGGTTGGCGCAAAGCGACTTCGTACCCCAATGGAACCCTGACGGAAAGCCGCAACCGCGAACCAGGTAGCAGACACGGCGGTATGAGCTACTCCGCAGGAGCGACTTCTCCGCTGGAGTAGCTTCCCGGAATACCCTTCAGGGCATCGGCGCCTGGGCGGGCCAGAGCGTCCTGCGCTCACGTTTTGGCTTGGAAAGAGGCATCTTTCTCCTAACCTTCCAGAAACGCTGTCGTCCAAGCCGCGTACGCAACCATTTCTGATCTCGAACGCTGTTCTGAATGGAACCGATGAGCCTCTGTGATTCTGCAGTGTCTTTACAAAGAATCTGTGCCTGGCAGTGCTGCCTGTTGGCGACCCTTGCAGCGGGTGCTGCACGGGGCGACGCGCAGCAGGCATCGAAAACCACGGCGCAGGCGAACGTTCCAGCTGGTCAGACAAGCCCTGCCGATAACGCGCCCGTGGTCTCGTTTAAACGGCAGCGTGGCGGACCCATCCGGCGCCCTCATCCCAGGCGCGATCCTGCACTTTCTTCCCGTGGGGGACGCCACGGGCGCGGACGCGGGCGCCAGCACAGGCAAGGAGACAACAACCGACGGGGCAGGGCGCTTTGCCGTCACGCTTCCACCGGGCAACTACACGTTCACAGTCACGGCGGACGGGTTCACGGCTTTGTCCCGGAAGCTCGTCGTGGGGCCGCGGCCGGCACCGTTGGCCCTGCATCTCGCCATTGCGACCACCTCGCAGCAGATTGATGTGCCTCTCGAAAACGCCGCGAGTATCGCCAATGGCGACAATAAGAATGCTCTGGTCTTCAAGGGCGAAGAGCTGAACACGCTCGCCTCTGACGACACCCTGCTGCAGCAGCAGGTGAACGCCATGGCGGGCGGCGGCTCCGGCGGTGGCTCCCTCTATGTGAACGGCTTCAGCGGTGGCCAGTTCCCACCGAAGGATACGATTCGCGAGATCCGCATCAACCAGAACCCCTACTCGGTGCAGTACCCGGAATTGGGCTATGGACGCGTCGAAATCTTCACCAAACCCGGCGGGGACAAGCTGCATGGTGACTTTTTCTCCGCGGGATCTACCAAGAGCTTTAATGCCCTGAATCCTTATACCGGCAATGAGCCGCCCTACTTCCTGACGTTCAATCGAGGAGATCTGAACGGACCGCTGGGCAAGAAGACGTCGTTCTTCGTTTCAGGAAGACGCATCGACCAGCACAGCAATGCAGTGGTGAACGCCTTTAATCCGGATGGAACTGCGTTGTCGGAGGCCGTACCTGCACCCAACACCAACTCCAACTATTCCGTCCGCATTGACCGGCAGGCAAGCAAGAACAACACGTTCATCGGACGGTACGAATACACCAGTGATGTGGCAAACAACAGCGGTGTTGGCCTGCTGGTGCTGCCCTCTGAAGGCTCAACGAACGACACCTCCACGCACACACTGCAGCTGAGCAACACAGAGTTGATCGGTCAGAACGTAGTGTCGGAGACAAGGTTCCAGTACCTGCGCACACACGCAACGCAGACGCCGAATTCGTCCGCGCCAACAATTGTGGTGCAGGGCGCGTTCAACGGCGGCGGTTCGCCATCGCAGGGCCTGGATGATGCGGGGAACCAGTTTGAATTTCAGGAATACCTGTCGGTTGTGCAAGGGAGTCACTTTCTCCGCCTTGGCGCTCGGTACATCCTGCTCAAGGAGGTGAACACGTCGACAGCAAATTACAACGGGGCATACACCTTCGCCAATCTGCAGGCCTACCAGGCAGGTACACCGGAGCTGTTCAGCCTCACCGCGGGCCAGCCCTCCGCTTCGCTGCTGACCGGCACCCTGGGGGCCTACGCCGAAGACGAGTGGAAGGTACGCAAAAACGTCACCCTGACCTTTGGCCTGCGGCTGGAAAGTCAATCGGCGGTGCCCGATCACCTGGACCCGGCACCCCGGGCAGGCTTCAACTGGGCGGTGGGGCAGACCGACAAGCATGGGCCGGTCGTGGTCCTGCGCGGTGGTGCCGGCATCTTTTATTCGCGCTTCGCCGCCACGAATCTGCTCACGTCGGTACGGCAGAACGGAACCAGTCAACAGGCGTACAACATCACCAATCCCACGTTTTACCCGACGATTCCGAGCACCGACCAGCTCACGGGCGTGGCTCCAACCCCCTACAAGGTGAGCCCGGATCTGCGTACCTCCGCCGAAAACATCGCAAGCCTCGAGGTGGAGCGACCGCTCGGCAAGTTCGGCCAGATTGCCGCAAGCTATTACGCCGTGCGCGGTGTCCACCAGTACAACTCCGCAAATATCAACGCGCCCCTTGCCAATGGCGCACGTCCCCTGGGCGGCAATGGAGACATCTACCAGTTCCAGTCAGCAGGGATAGAGAAGGCGCAGAGCCTCGTGGTCAACGCCAATCTGCAATTCGGCAAGCGCGGCTCGTTCTTCACGTCCTACACGGCACGACGTCAGAACAGCGACACCCTTGGCGCAACAAGCTTTCCTTCGCAGCCGTACGACGTCTCGGCAGATTACGGTCCTTCGGGGCTCGGCATGCAGCCAGTCGGGCAACGGCTCTTTGCGGGCGGCAACCTGAACCTGCCGTTTGGTTTCAATCTCAATGCCTTCACCGGCGTCTTCTCTCGCTCGCGGTTCAACATCACCACCGGCTCGGATCGCAATGCGGACACGCAGTTCAATGACCGCCCTGCCTTTGCAACAGCACCGGGAGCAAGCTCTCTGCTGTATCGCACCGCATTCGGCACCTTTGACGCGAACCCGCAACCGGGCGAGGCGATCATTCCCTATAACTATGCCCTTGGGCCGCGGGTAGCCTTCGTCGGTGCCGAGCTGGGCCATGAATTCCACTTCGGACCGCGCGCCGAGCCGCCCCCGCCACCCCTCGGCAGCACCCCCAAACCCGGCCAACCGCCAGCCAAGGGCACCCCCAAATACACCTGGAACCTCGCTCTCGACGCAGAAAACCTCACCAACACAAACAATGCGGGAACACCGGTCGGCGTGCTCACCTCGCCGTTCTTCGGCCGATCCCTCTCAACAGATCCTTCCTTCGGCTGGCTAAGTGCTGCCAATCGTCTGGTGCTCCTGACGACATCGTTCCGCTTCTAAGCGACACGGGACACCCCGCCACGCCTCTCCGCGTTTCCTCATCGAATAGGGACAGCACCACTCCCGGGGAGATCCAGTCATGACGTCAGCAATCCGGCTTCAAGCAGCCATCACCCTCCTCTCCGCAGCCTCCTGCGGCGTGCTCATGGCCCAGACCACTCCGCATACTGTGGCGAGCGGTCATCGCGACGTCCTGCTGCAGACCACGCAGTCCTGGAACAGCAAGCCCTACACGAACTACCCAAAGGGCCAGCCGCAGCTCACGATGATCAAGCTGACGATCCCACCGCACACCGCTTTGCCCTGGCACACACATGCCTTTCCCAACGCCATCTACGTGCTCTCCGGCTCGTTGACGCTGCACGACCGCGCCAGCGGCGCCACAAAGGTCATCACCCAGGGGCAAGCTGTCGGCGAGTCCGTTGACGACGAGCATCGCGGCGAATCAGGCGACGAACCCGCCGTTCTGCTCATCACCTACGCCGGTACCCCGGGCGTGCCGACCTCCACCCCTGCCAAGGGAGAAAAGCCCGAGTACTAGGCACCATCACAACGCCTTTGAAACCCGCAGACCGCGGTGACATACCCGCTCGTATCGCCGCTCTGCATAATGAAGGCAGCATGATCTCCCCGCCCAGCCGATCTCCCCAGCTTCGCATCGTCATCGCCGGAGGCGGCACCGGCGGCCACGTCATCCCCGCCCTCGCCATCGGCCGCGAGCTCCGCGACCATCACGGCGCCGAGCTTCTCTACATCGGCACCAGTCGCGGTCTCGAAACGAAA
>CAXTVC010000144.1:0-5078 GCA_964247615.1 uncultured Acidobacteriaceae bacterium | reverse complement strand
GCAGTCGGTACCAGGGCATGGATGAGAGCGCCAGCGGCCCCGCCGTACGCGTAGATGTTGCGCTGGGCGTACTGCTCCGCGCCGGCAAAGAACGTGAAGTGACGGTTCTTGTTGAAGCTTGTTCCAGGCACGATGACCGGGCCGCCGACGGTGAAGCCGGGGTAGACTTCGCGATCGGGATCCTTTGCCGAGCCGGTCGCCTTGGCCAGGGCGTCTGTGGAATCCAGCTGGTAGGTACGCGCATAGGTGTACAGCGAGCCGTGAAAGTGATTTCCGCCCTGGGTGGTGACGGCACTTACTACCACTGGACCGTTGGCGGTATCCGCCGCGAAGTTGGAGACCTGAACCTTCACCTCGCCGACCTGGTCGTAGTTGACGTTCTGGATCGCGGCCCCGTAGTTGCCGGGATCCGTGATGTCTGCACCGTCGAGACGAAGGCTGACCCCGCCGATGGGATTGCCGTTCGCTGCGTAGTTACCCAGGGCGCCGCTGACATTCACCTGGGAAGGATCATAGGCAGAGTTGGTTACACCGCCGCTGCCGTTCGAAATGGCAAAACCGGGCAAGGTCTTGAACAACTCCGTGACGTCGCGGCCTTCGACTGAAAGATGTTTGATCTCTTCGGCGGTGATCAGGTCGCTGCGCTCGCCTGTGTCGAGGGGAGCATCCGTCTGCGCTTCCACGTTGACGACGGAGGAGACCTCGCCGGCCTGCAGCTGCAGCTGGGGAAGCGTGCGATTGTCACCTGGATCCAGGTGGATACCGCTTTCCTGCAGTTGCTGGAATCCGGTGCCGGTGATGGTGATGGCGTAGTCGCCTGTCGGGACGCCAGCGAAGTTAAAGAACCCCTGCTCATTGGCGGTGATGGTACGGATATCGCCAGAGACAGTGTTGCGCAGCTTGATTGTGGCTCCGGGGATAGCTGCACCGCTCTTGTCCGTCACGGTGCCGGCAAGTGTGCCGCCGGTGGTCTGGGCATGGAGAACGGCGTTGTTCAATAAAGACGTGGGCAGACTCAGGGTGCAGACGGAAAGAGCTCCAGCCAGTACTCCCATCCGCTTCTTATGACGATGACTTCTCAACTGTGATGTGACCTCTGAGCTATATTGCCAGTGGTTTTTGTCTATAAAAATCGTGTACCATAGCTGATTACGCGTTTCCTCGTCCGGAGGTGACGGGGATGCCGGCTGAAGCCTGTACCCGCGGGCAGGGGGCGGAAGGCCAGGCAGCGGTTTTTCCCACCGTCGTATTTAGGGGAGTAAAGCGAAGTGATCGGTCTCTTGGACTCAGCTCAGAAGCTGTAGCGGAGCCCTGCCTCGACCCGCCGTCCCGTGTCCGCGGCGTAGGGGACGTCGAAGAGCGGAGAGCCCAGCACGCCTCCCTGCTGCGTAACGTTGGTGTGGTTGAGGATGTTGGCGGAGCGGATGTTGACCGTGAGGATCTGCTGGTGCTCGGCCTTTGGGTCGTGCGTCAGCGTGAAGGGCTTCTGGAGATTGGAATCGACGTAGTATTTCCACGGCAGGACACCTTCGTTGCGCCGCAATACCGCATTGCCCCCTGTTGCGGTCAGCAGGCCGTACTTCGTGGCGATGGCGCCCGGGCTTCCCGGGGCGGCGTAGTCCGGGCGGTCGTTGAAGTTGCCATCGCCGTTGTTGTCGAAGCCCGTGGTGAGGTTGTAGTGCTGGTCTCCGCTGCCGCTCATACGGGTGCTGAAGGTGATCTTGTAGGGCAGTTCCGCCCGCAGGCTGCCCCAGATCTGCCACACGGGGAGATTGGTGATCGGAGAGAACTCACCCGCATTGGAGAAGCTGCTTTGTGGCGTAAAGAAGTGATCGTTGTCTGCATCGCCGGTGATGTTGACGCGCACACCGCCGCCATCGACGTGGAAGTGTTTGAAGTGGGTGTTTTCCAGGTCGATCTCCTGCACACCCACCCTGTCCTGCGCGCTGTTCTGCATTTCGAGGAGGTTGAGGTCAGGGACCCCGAGCGCCCGTGGCCCTGTTGGCGTGCCGTCGAGAGGCGCGTTGATGTTTTTTGAGCGTAGATCGTTCCAGATCCTGGCAGCGCCGTAGTTGGCCTCGATATGGAAGCCCAAGCGGAGATCGTAGCCAGCGCCAAGCTCAGGCGAGAAGTCGCCGATGTTGGCAATGTGCGGAGAGAAGCGGCGTTCGGAGTGGATGGGTGTGCCTCCGAAGAAGGGGTTACCGTACACCGGGTTGTAAACCGTGCTGGTGACCCGCTGCACGCCGTCCTCACGGAGGACCTCAGCCTGATCCGTTTCTTTGAAGAGGGTCGCGAAAAGGCCTGCGCGCGCGTGCAGGGTGAGATGTGTTCCCTTGGGCGACCAGAGCAGACCGACGCGGGGAGTGATCGCGTTCAGTGTGGTGGGACTGTTCTGTATGGCGTACCGGAGCCCGGCCTCGAAGTGCAGGTTGTGGCCTGCGTTGATGTCGTCCTGGATGTAGAGGGCGTCCTGCACCTGGGTGAACTGTACGGCCGGGGTGCCGGTGACGTTGCTGAAGGCCGTGGGTGCGCCACCGGCGAGCCCGAGTAACGCGCGCCGATACTGCTCCAGGCCGGAGATCGTCTCCGTGGCTCCCGGCACAGGCAGGTTGTTGCTGTCGAGTACAGGAGCGACCCCACCGCCAAAGGTGTAGGTCCCATTGAAGTTGCTCGTGAGCTGTTGGCGCTCGCGATAGAGCATGAGCTGGGTGCCGACTTTGAGGTTGTGTCGCTTTGACGTGAGGATGGCATCGTCGTCGGCTTCGAGGTTGAACTCGTGGAGTTGCTGCCTACCAACCGTGGCTCCACCCCCGGTGAAGGAGCCTGCGACGTTGATCTGTGGGGCGTCTGACACCGGCGTATCGTCCTCGCCGTCCCAACGCAGGGAGAGCCGGGCCTCATGCACGAAGTGCGGGGAGGCCGTGGTCAGGTTTGAGAAGCGCAGGATGTGCTCGTACCCGTGGCCGCTGTAGCCTGTTTCGGCGAGCATGGTACCGCCGACACCCTCGTTCTGGAGGTCGTTGACGTTGGAGGAGAACGTGGTCGCGAGGGTGTTCTTGCTCCCCAGTTGCCAGTCCAGACGTGCCTGACCCTCCCAGAGCGCCTGTGGCGTGGGGACGTTGGCGACGGTAGACATTTGCGCTCCAGATGGATCCAGCGTGATCGCGTTCACCACGGCGAAGTCATCGATTGTGCGGTGCTCGAGATTGAGGGAGAAGTCGGACCCTCGCTTCCGTACGGGTCCGGTGAGCTCGAAGCCGTATCGCCCCTTGCCGATCGCGGCTTTGCTGACGGAGAACGGATCGCGGGCGTTCTCCCAGGGGCTGCCGTTGGTGGCAAACAGCGCGCCGTGGAAGGTCTTCTGGCCTGGCTTGGTGAAGACGTTCACACGGCCACCGCTGTAAGGCGGCGAGGCATACTCCGCCGAGTACAGGTCGGGCTCGACTTCGATGTAGGCAATGGAACTCTTGGGCGGCAGCTTTGATGGCCCCTGAAAGCCGTCGATGGTGATGATCGTGTTTTCGGGACTGCCGCCGCTTGTGGCACCGAGTTGCTGCAGCTCCCGCAGAAGGTCGTCGGGGTCGTCGGCGAGGGTTTGCAGCTGGTCCCCGGATAGGGTGACACGGGGTGTTCCTACGCCGGGCGTGTCTGCGGAGACCTCAACGGCGGTTTGTACTGCTGCGGGCAGCAGGGTGACTTGGATGGACCCGTGCTGCGGGGCAGAGACCTTCAGGGAGAGGTCCTCGAAGCCAGGCGCCCGGGCCAGGAGTTTGTGAGCGCCGGTTGCGGCGCAGGGGAAGGTGAAGCTGCCGTCGTCTCCGCTGAGGACCTGCCGGCCGTCGAGGAGAAGGACGGCTCCGGGGATGAGGGCGCCTGTGCTGTCGCGCACTGTGCCTCGAACGGGTGTGTTGCCCGTGCCGATGCAGGTGGCCGGGGTGGCATTTGCTGCTTGCAACAGCGTCAGTGAGGCGAAGGCAGCGGCGAAGATCATCTTGGGCCTTCGTCTTGGAAGATTGCGCTCCGGCACGTCACTCGCCGGTGATACCGGCCCTGGAAGGTGCAAGCGGCTTGTTGACCGTCGTGAGCAGTCTAGAAGGTCGAGACCTTAGCTCATCAAGAAATCCAGGAGTGACTCAGGAGAGTAAGTGAGTTGCTTTGCCGGTGCCCGGTAGCAGGCAGGCTAGCGTCCGTTGCGAAGAAAGAGCGCACCGGCGATGAAGAAGGTGGCGGCGGTGCCACCCAGCAGGTAGATGGCGTGGCGATAGGCGGCCTGTACCTGAGGTGGGGTGGCGCGGGTGCTGTCGAGGCACTGGGCGCAGCCCTGGGCGTGTGCAGGGTGCAGCGCCGGGGTGAGGAGGAGGGCCAATACCCACAAAAGCAGCTTGTGCCTGCGGAATGCACTGCGGTTCGATTGGGGGGACACGCAGATCTCTCGACCCTGCGCTTTGCGCTCCGGTCGAGATGACGTAGCTGGGAAAGGGACCGGCATGCGTGCTATTGGGCGTACTCGAGGAGGGCGAAGAGGAAGATCCAGAGGACGCCCATGGTGTGCCAGTACCAGACGGTGGAGTCGACGACGACCTGGCGGGTGGCCATGACGCGGGAGCGGGCCAGTAGCAGGAGAGCCCAGACCACAGCGCCGATGCCGAGGAAGAGATGGGCGGCGTGGGTGAAGGTGATCAGGTAGAAGAAGTGGCTGGAGGGGTTGGAGCGGAAATAGACGTGGGACGAGGCGAGCTGGTCCCAGGCTACCCACTGGCCGACGAGGAAGAGCAGGCCAAGGCCGAGGGTGGCGAGCAGCCAGGCACCCGCGCGGCGGGATGTGGGGCGACCAAAGCCGAACCATTCATCCATGACGTGGGTTTCGTGGAACATGGCGCGGCGGGCGACCTCGGCGGTGACGGAGCTTATGATCAGGACCGCCGTGTTGAGCCACAGGATCGAGGGGATGGCGGTGGGCAGCCATTCATTGATATAGCGATCGTAGGCGTCGAAGTGGCCGGTGGCCTTGGTGACGAAAAAGACGCTGACCAGGGCGACGAAGAACATGAGGTCGCCGCCGAGGGCGAAGAAGA
>CAXTVC010000143.1:0-5173 GCA_964247615.1 uncultured Acidobacteriaceae bacterium | reverse complement strand
CGATCTTGTCCTGCGGCTCCAAGTCGATGCCCTGGTCAGCATAGCTCCGGTGGTCAATGTGCACGTCATGCCCCAGCTCAGCCAGCCGCGTGTTCGCCACCTCCGCCCAGCGCTCCCGCCATGTCCGCAGCAGCCCGCGGTCGTTCCACGCCACAACCTTCTTGCCGAACCGGCCCGCCTCCGGATGCCCCTCCGGCCCTGGCAGCACCTCGCGCATGGTCAGCATGATGTGCGCGTGTGGCTGCACTTCGCCGTCCCGCGCCCTGGTCCAATGCACATTGAGGTCCGCCACCATCCCGCGCGATACGAACTGCTCGCGCACGAAGTCCTGCGCCAGCCGGATCGCCTCTGCCGGACCTAGCTCCCGCGGTAAGCTGATCTCGATGTCGCGCGCAAGCTGCGCATCGCAGCGCTTCTCCCCGGCCTCGACCTCATTCCACAGTGTCTCGCGATCCGTCCAGCGCTCCGGCGCACCCTCGGGCAGTATAATCTCCCTATGCACCACGTGCTGCTTACCGGTGTAATCGTGGTCTAGGTCGAGCAGGGTATCGTGCAGCTCCTCTGCTGCACGGTAGGCCGCAGCCGCCACCGCACTGCGCCCAGAAGAACGCCCGATGACCTTGGCAGAGAAGTGGTAGATCGCCATCTGAAAGGCTCCGGCACGCAGGTAGCAAAGGCGGCAAGCGCCAGCCTAATCGGTTCTGCGCAGATCATGCAATGATCTATAAGCGCGCATTTCCTGATTAGCCTTCGCTTTGCTCCGGCTCGGAAATGACGGGCTGATCGCGTTCTGTCCCGTAATGCCGCTTGGTGCGATGGGGGGAGCCGCCTTGGCAGGACAGCCAGTCTACCGCTAGGCTGCTCTCACGCCAGACCCGGCCAAAGGCACCCATATGGCACGCAAGCCCCGTGACTACGACGCCGAACTCCAGGCTCTCATGGACAAGGCCAAGAAGCTTAAGTCACAGAAGACCGTGCAGCTCGGCGAACTCGTCCAGGTCACGGGTGCGGACAGCTTGCCCGTCGAGGCCCTGGCCGGCGTACTGCTCGCGGCCGTCGAACAATCCAAGAAATCACCCGAAGCCGTCACGAGGTGGGCCGAACGCGGCCAAGCCCTCTTTCAGCAAGAAAGCAGGGGCAAGCAGGGGAAGGCGAGTGCCGCCGAACCTGCTGGCGGAGCTGCAGGAGACAATGGCAAGGATGCAGCGGCTGGTGGTGGCGCGTAACCGCCTCGACGCTGACCGCGCCCGCACCGACACCCGCGATTGGGCCAAGGTACGACGCGACCGCACACGACACCTAATCGAGCTGGGCGGCTTGGTTCTCAAGGCGGACCTAGTGGAGCTGCTGGACGACGACCGCGCCACCCTGCTCGGCGCATTGCTGGATATCGCAGGCCGGCTGCAACAGCAGGACGACGAACGCCAGGAAGGCAGAGCAGAGACGCCAGCCGACCTCAAGGCACGCTGGCGGCGGCAAGGGATACGCGCCTTCGACGCGGACAACACAGCCGCAGCAGAGTAGGATAGCAAAGCGGGAAATTCTCAGTCGGCCCAGCTATGCCGCTTGTTCTGAATCCAAGTCAGCCATCTCCAACGCGCGGGTGGCAAGCGTCACTGTGCGCGGGATCGGCTTTTCGCCCTGCTCGTAGTAGGCCACCATGCGGCGGCTCAGGCCAAGCGCCCGGGCTGCCCCGTCCAAGGTGTAGGCCTTGCGCTCCCGCCATGCATGGAACGCCTCGGCGGTCAGAGTTTCCCCGGACTGCTCCTGCGCCAAGCGCCACAGCGTGTCCGCCGCCATATCAATCTCGTCGGTCCAGGTCACGTCCGTCCCCTGCTCGCCAACATGCACCCGGCGGAACAGCGCTCGGTCTTCGCGCAAGGGGGCATACACGCGGAAGGCACCGACAAGGCCGGACACGTCCACCAGGCTTTCGCCTCCATGCTGCCAACGCACCCGCAAGGTGAGGGGCGTCTTGTCCAGTGAACCTCTCGGTTCGACGCCCGGCGCGACGTCGGCAATGCGTGGCAGCGTCTTCCTCGGCATGGCGACCCTCCTTGGTCATCCCCGTTCGTTCAACTCGGCCCATTTCAGCGCCAACGCTTCTCTGTGCTCAGCCGCCCACGCCAGCGCCGCGGCGATCTGGACCGGCCGCGCTTCGCCGGCGATCACCGCCAGGTCCGCGATCCGGACCAGCACTTGGAAGTCCGGCCCGACGACATGGAAATGCGGCGGTCGGTGGTCGTCGGCATACATGCGCAGGCTGACGGCGCCAAAACGTTGCAGGGCCGGCATTCAACACCGATCTGGCCTATGGTGCAATCATTGCACCATAGGCGACGCAGGTAAACCACGGAAGTTGCCCGACCCTGAAACCAGGGTTGTGCGTCTGGACGGTCAGCTATCCCCTGACCGGCGCAACCATCCCAGCAGCTTCAAACGCGGGCCTGGCGGCGCTTTCTGCTCTCCCTGGTAGGCAAGCAGCCGGGTGTGTCTGTCGGCCAGTTCCATTGCCTTGTCGCGCTGTTCCATGGCGTCGTCCCGCTGTGTCCGTACCTCGGCCAGCATCTCGCGCATTAAGGCCAGCTCGCGGTCCTTCGCAGCCATCAACTCGCCTGTATCGCTGCTGCTCACTTCGCTATGGCGCGATACGTCAACCGCCTTGCCGGGTTGATACACCCGCTCCAGTTCGGCTGGGTCGATCCGCCATTCCCCAGCAGCGTCCTTGTGCCCGGAAAGCCTGCCTCCTCGGAGCGCCTTGTGGATCGTGGCTCGGGTGACGCCCGCCCACTTCGCAGCCTCCGACAAGGTCATTTCCGGCATATGTCGTCCGTGAGCAGTGGATATACCGGCGATACGCTAACCAGCTATAGGTTTGACTGCCAGCCTAACGGCTGAGGACCTCCTTTCCGAGCCTGCTTTCTTGTCCAGCCCTTTGTTCGACCCTGGCCGGAGGCCGGGAGTCGATGGGTCGGGACGCCCTTCGTCCCGACGCCACCTGGCGGCTGCGGCGCGCAGCGGAGGGCAAGGGCGGCGCCGCTTGGCGCCGGGACCGGACCCGCGCGCAGCCACGCACAGGCCCTCTTGGGCCGAGCATGGCGAGCACGGGGAGGACCCACCCCTTGCCCGCAGCGAGCACCGTGGCACCCCTGCTGCGAGAGGCAGGCAAAGTTATCCACAGCGGAAAAGTTCAAATTCTTCTTAAGTTCAGATTCAGGGCCTTGCAACGCATTGACACAATTGGATAAAACATGGACAGATCAGAGGAAACGGGCGGGTAGATCAGAGGAAACGGGCGGGTAGATCAGAGGAAACGGGCGGGTAGAATTATGGCTAAGCAAGGAGCTAATGTGACTAAACGGGCGGGTGAATGTGAGGAAAGGGGCGGCTCTACGCAGCAGCTACAACAGAGAATAGTTGATCTGTACCTCTGCTCTGTTTTAATTGGGAATATGTCCTCGACCATGCAACAGATCACCAATGCTGTCGGCTTCCCGAAGCCTGCCGAACTGATCGAAATTACCGGCACTTCGGCCCTTGAGGCGCAGGATCGGGCGATCATGAACGTCCTCTATCAGCACGCCCACGACAGCGGTCGGCTGCATGACGTGAACGCCGACTGGACGCTGCCCATGACCGCCCTGCACATCTCCAAGCACGAGAGCAATGACCGCCTTCACGCCAGCCTGGACCGCCTCATGCGTGTGGTCGTTACCGTGCCCGTGTTCTCGGCCAAGACCGGCGAGCCGCGGCTGATCAAAACGCACCTGTTCGACTTCTTCGACCTGTCCGCGAACGCCCACGCCGCCGGCGCCACCATCCGGTTCGGGCTGCCCAAGCAGCTCCAGCCGGTATTGGTCGCCTCCGGGCGCTGGGGGCGCATCAAGGCCGAAACCGTCTGCGCCATGACCAGCAAGTATGCCATTGCGCTTTACGAGATGGTCCAGCTCCGCGGCGGGTTGGATCGCTGCGTGGAGACATTTCCGGTGGACCGCTTCCGCGACCTCATGGGCGTGCCCAAGGGAGCGTACCAGCAGGGTCCTGACTTCATTCGGTTTGTCCTTGAGGCGGCGGCTTTGGAGGTCAACGGCCTCTCCGATTACAGCGTCGAGTTCCAGGTTGTGCGCCGGCACTCCCGCGCACCGATCACCGCCGTGACCCTCGCCTGGTGGCGCAAGGAGGGCGACGCCTTCCGGGCGACGCACGCTGAGCAGCAGCAGCCCAAGCAGGGGCGCACGGCCCGCCTGCGGAGCATGGCGCGGGCGGTGCCGCCCATTGCCCCCGCGGGCGGCAAGACACGGCGCGGCAGACCGCCCAAGGCGGCGCAGGCCGGGGTGCCGGCCGCACCGGCCCAGCAGCTTGACCTGGTGGACACCCTAGCCGCTCTCGGGAACGGCCCGGCCCCAACGGGCGAGCAGTGAGCGCGGCCTTGCCTCACAGGGCCGCGTCGGCGCCGAAGCCCTGACCAGATGCCGGTCGTTTTCCGGCAGGACGGCTTTCGGTTTCTGTTCTACGCCAACGAGGGCAGCCCCCGGGAGCCAGTGCATATTCACGCGCTGCGGGACGGGATTGATGCTAAGTTCTGGCTCTGGCCGCAGGTCAAGCCGGCCTACAACGACGGCTTCAATGCCAGGACACTGCGCGAGCTGACCGAGGTCATCGAGGAGCGCCGGGACGAGATTGCGAGGGCATGGGATGAGTTCTTCGGTGAAGGCTAGCAGCGTCCGCTTCGATCAGGACAGCATGTGGGTGGAGCTGTCGGACGGCCGCACCCTAGGCGTGCCGCTGGCCTGGTTCCCGCGCCTGCTGCACGGCTCGGCCGAGCAGCGCGAGCAGGTGACCATCAGTAGCCGCGGGCTGCATTGGGAGGAATTGGACGAGGACATCTCCATCGCCGGCCTGCTGGCCGGGCGAGGCGACCAGACCCGCTCGCACGCAGCGGTGAAAGCCGCCTAGACAGTCACTAGGCGGCTTCGTTCGGCTACCTAGCGCAACGACCCCGGCAAGTCCTCGCGGCTTGCTGGCGGCCTCCTGGCGGGTCTGAATACTGCCCCTGGCTAAGTCTCCGTGCGGCCCCGTCCACCAGCGGGCTTGGAGACTGCCCAGGGACTTTGGCAGGACTTCCCCGTTCTTTCCATAATGAACATTCGGCGCTGCTGCGGTGCAGCATTCT
>CAXTVC010000142.1:0-5176 GCA_964247615.1 uncultured Acidobacteriaceae bacterium | reverse complement strand
GCTAGGGCCGGCCAGTGCGACCTTGGGGCGGCGCCGCTGCCGCGCCGCAAGGAAAGAGGCTGGCCGACAGCACCAGCCTGGCCCATCCGGTTGACCTTGCACTCTGCCGCCGGCAGCGCTATGTAGGAGTCAACACGGCCGGTCCCTCTGCGTCCTTTCGAGGGCGTACGGGCCGGTTTTCTTTTGCGCGGCACGATGCTCCCGCCCTATCGCAAGCCACACCTCGACATTCCCGGCCAGCTCGCCCTTCTTCGCGGCCGCGGCATAGATGTGGCCGACTCGGCGAAGGCAGCAGCCTACCTTGAGCGGATCGGGTACTATCGCCTGAGCGGATATTGGCATCCTCTGCGGCAGAGCCGGACTATCCCCGCCCTAGGTGGCAAGGCCGCCACGCAGGTGCTCGACACCTTCCGCCCCGGCGCGACCTTCGCCCAGGCTATCAACCTTTATGTCTTCGACAAGCGCCTTCGGCTGCTGTTCCTCGATATCACTGAGCGCATCGAGGTGGCGCTGCGCGTGGACGTGGCACTCCTGCTCGGCGCGCGGGACCCGTGGGCGCACCGCAACCCTGCGCTGTTGCACGGCAACTTCGCCCGGCGCGTGAACCCCGGCACGGGACGCACCAGCCACCAGGACTGGCTGGCACGCCTGGACCAAGCCGCCTCCCGCTCCAAGGAGGAGTTCGTCCGACACTTCACCTCGCGCTATAGCGGGCCGCTGCCGATCTGGATCGCGGTCGAGCTTTGGGACTTCGGGATGCTCTCGACGTTCCTCGCCGGGATGGCCGCGTCCGACCGGGCGGCAGTGGCAGCGAAGTACGGGGTGCAGCGCCCCGAGCTGCTCGCGGGCTGGATGCGCGCCATCAACCACGTCCGCAACATCTGCGCCCACCATGGCCGGCTATGGAACCGTTCGCCGGCAGACCAGCCCAAGCCGCCAAGGGCGGGCGAGATCGCACTGCTCGACCACCTCGCCGGCGACCCTTACGCGCAAACGCGGCTGTATGGGGTCGCAGCACCAATGCAGTACCTGCTGCGGTTCATCAACCCGACGACGAGCTGGCCGGACCGGGTGCGCCGGCACCTCGACGGGTTTCCATCCGCTCCGGGTGCGGTTGTTGGGCAGACCGGTTTCCCAACTGGGTGGGAAACACTCCCGCTCTGGAGCTGAAACCGGTGCCCCGCTTCGGCCGATCTGGAACGCCGACCTTCATAGCATGGGCGTCTATCTACACACACATTGCC
Source organism: uncultured Acidobacteriaceae bacterium (assembly GCA_964247615.1). Lineage (GTDB taxonomy): Bacteria > Acidobacteriota > Terriglobia > Terriglobales > Acidobacteriaceae > Granulicella. Next base: position 3,932 of record CAXTVC010000142.1, on the reverse strand, counting down.
AGATGTAGAGATTGCGACGCATAGTGCCATCACCATGACACGTTATCCGGTAATCTCTACATCAGGATTATATTATGAAAATTGTTGCCGTCGTGTCGCAGAAAGGAGGGGCAGGTAAGACAACCCTCGCCTTGCACATAGCCGTGGCTGCAGAGCACGCAGGGTTGTCGGCCGCGATCCTCGATATGGACCCACAGGGTACCGCAGAACGATGGAGTGAGTGGCGCAAAGAAGAACCGCCAGCGGTCGTTGCTGCGAAAGCGACTACGCTTGCCCGTAGGCTTGAGCAGGCGAAGGCAGGAGAAGGTGACATCGTGGTCATTGACACCCCTCCTTTGGCCCAAACCGAGGCAAGGGAAGCCGCGCGCATCGCGGACTTGATCCTGATCCCATGCCGGCCGTCGGCCTTTGACCTGGATGCCATCAGGATCACGGCCGACCTTGCGAATGACATCCGCAAGCCGGCCTTCGTGGTGGTGAACGCTGGCCCGCCACATGGCACGTCAGTTTACAAGGACATGGCTGAGACCGTAGAGGGCTTTGGGCTACAAGTGGCGCCAGCGCGCCTAGCGGAGCGGGCGGCCTTCCGACATGCCGTGCGCGACGGCAAATCTGTTCAGGAAATCGATCCCGATGGTAAAGCCGCTGAGGAGGTCGCAGCGTTGTGGAAATGGATTGCTGTACAGCTCGGCATCCCTCCATCGCGCAATCAGGTAATCTCCTTGGAGGCGCAGGCATGAAGAAGAATGCCTTCTCCAACGTCGCTGAGCGGGAGCCAAAGGCTATTGCACCTGCCGGACCGGAAACCCCGCCGAGCTACCCGAAGCATCGCCAGGGTAAGAAGGCCCTAATCGCCTACTTCTCTCCCAGCGTCTCCAAAGCCCTTCGGCAAATGGCACTGGATGAGGACACAACCATGCAGGCACTCCTTGGCGAGGCAGTCGATCTCCTCATGCGTACCCGGGGCAAGCACCCATTCGGTGAACGCTAGGAGATCGCCCCCAAACGGATGGGGGTCGGAGCGTCGGTTTGCACCTGCCTCCGCAGGCGTGCCATGCGCCCAAGCTTGGACCGTTGCCGCTCCCGGTAGGTTTGCCTGTACTCTTCCCCGTCTTTCCGCCACCAGCCGAGCTGCACGCCAGTGATAGGCGCCCTGGAATATGCCCGCTCGACTTCGATCTTCACGCCCAACTCTGACAGGCCGTTGACCTCGACGCAGGCAGGATCAATCACACGCTTGATGAGGTCGTTGCCACGTTCATAGGCGTTAGGGGGAACTCCAAGCAGGTCGCGGAATCGCTCGACCGTGAAATGCTCGGTGCATCGATCCAAGTTGCCGCGTAACTGGACCAGCTCGTATAGGGCGATTGCATACTTGCTCGTCATGGCACAAACGATCTCGGCCTTAATGCGCCCCCAGCGGGACGATTCGGCAAGAATGGGAACCAGTGAGACGGGCACCCGGTACCGTACCGGCCCTCCCATTCCTTCATCTGCTGGGATGTCAAAGGACTCAAACAGATGGGTCAGCAATATGCGATCCCGGCCAGTCTTCGCCTCACGATAGGCGACCTTCACCTGGACCGAGATTAGGCGAGACAAGCTATCTCGGATGCGGTCGGTCCCGTTGTGCTTGGACGGGCGCAATGCGGTGATCGGAAGCTCCCAACAGGCAGTCGGATCACCAAGCCGACCGCTGTCATGGGCGTGCTGGTACAGCAGGTTGAGGATGGCCCGGTCAGACGCTTCAAGGGCATGAGCCCCCGTGATCTCGATTAGCTCGGCAGCTTTCGGGACGCCATGTAGGTTCGTTCGTTGTTCAAGCGTCAGGCTCATGAGTGATATGCTGCGACATGGAAAGGAGCTGTGTCGCGTCCCCGATGCACCCGTTTTGTCGCAATGCCCCTTCCAGTAGCGCGGTCAGGAAGGCTCCGGACGGGCCTGGACAAGGCCAAACCGCCCTTATGCCGGTCAGCCGAGCCGCTTTCGGGCCTTGATCGGCCTACCATCATCTCTGATGCACCCGTTTCGTCGCATCTTGGTGTCAGCACCCACTTCGTCGCAACACCACACCACCAGATCAATGCCTGCACCCGTTTCGTCGCATTACAGCACCCATCTCGTCGCATCATGGCACCCATTTGGTCGCATTGCAGCACCCGTTTAGTCGCAGCGCTATGGTATAAAGTATTGAAATCTAAGAGAAAAAACGGCTCTGAATCTATGAACTTAGAAAAGAATTTGAACTTCCTCCTGTGGATAACTTGGCCCTGTGGCTAACCCTGCGGCTTGATTGTCATACGATGCACATGACAGGTAATCCTGTAATCCCATAATGCATAGCAATAACAATAATTTGCAAGAGAAGTTACCAGTTGAACCCTGGCCCTTCCGGTGCAACAGGTCATTGCCAGTGACGAACCGAAGGCTCGGCTCGGGAAATGCCTTGAACAGCAGCTCATGGGTGGCTGCGACGCCTTGCAGGATGGTGCAGACGGTCCAGACGCGCAGCCGGTAAAGGCCGAGCTACAACTCGGCTCCTAGTACCAGCTCCTGGCTGCCGGGATAGGTCACCTGATATCGGTGAAGGGCATGAGGCCGCCGTCATGGACAAGACCGCCCATGCCGCCGGACGGGATGTCCACCAACCCAGCTACTCATGGCCTTTCAACCTTTGCCCTAACCTGCCTCCGCGGTCCAAGCCACTGGTTCAACGAGCGCAGGCTGACGCCGACAGTCTTGGCGATCTCGGCCCCGCTGATCTCGCCTGCTGGCTTAGCCCAAAGCGGACGAGCCATCTCCAGCTTGGCGCGACGCGCCACCTCCGCCTTGGCCGTGATGACAGCAACTGCGGCGGTACGGCCGTCTTCTGTCTGCCCGCGGCGCCAAGTCTCGTCCGCATCTGCCAGAGCTTCCAGCAGGCCAGGATCAAGCACGTTAGCAGCGTAGGTGGTGCTGGCATCGACTGCATGAACACTGATGCCCAGCCGACCGGCAGCCGCAAGAGCGCGAGCGATGTCAGCCACGTTCCAGCCAAGGCAGCGCAGGCTGGCAACATAAATAGTAATGGGAGTCAGCGAGGAGGCCAGGTCCTGCTGCACACGACCGCCAAGGTGCAGCAGCAGCGCTCGCTGCTTGAGGCTTTTTGGTTCGCGCCGCCGGAGCTGGGTTGCGCCTAGCGCGTCCCGAGTGATGTGCTCTAAGTCGATTCTAGCCTGCTTCAGCATGGCTTCCTGCTCGGCCATCGTCAGCCCTGGCACGCCATCACGGACATAAGGCAGGGCACGGCTGCCACCCTGCCCCGTCATGTGCATGACGTGTTGTGCTTGCATTTAGAGCCATGCTGTGCATAATGGCTGTAGCGACGGCGGAGAAAACGGATGGTTGTGTTAGACGTCGATGGCGTTGGACCACACAGCCTGCGTTCCGTTGACAGCGACAAGCGCCCACTCTGGACGCAGCTTGAGGTAACACCTGTCCAGGTCACGGCTGGAAGTCAGTCACGATGAGCGGCACTGGCAGCGAGGGCAGGGTGCCCCGCATCACCCCTGGCGCGGTCGTGGGCCTAGCGGTGGCGGTGGTGCTGACGGTGGGCACCGGCATGGTGGGCTGCCCGGTGTACGAGGTGTGGCGGGCGCAGAAGGCTGGCGAGGCCGAGCTGGCGCAGGCCGACCAGAACCGGCAGATCGCGGTCGCGCAAGCCCGGGCCAAGGCGGAGAGCGCGCACTTCGAGGCCGACGCCGAGGTGACGCGCGCCACGGGCGTTGCCAAGGCCAACGAGATCATCGGCAAGAGCCTACAGGGCAACGAGGCCTACCTGCGCTACCTCTGGATCAACGGGCTGGAGCAGAACAAGAACGCGGTGATCTACGTGCCAACCGAGACCAACCTGCCGATCCTGGAGGCCGGGCGGCTGGGCCGGCCGCTGGCGG
>CAXTVC010000141.1:2828-5183 GCA_964247615.1 uncultured Acidobacteriaceae bacterium | reverse complement strand
ATGCGGTTGGAGCCAAACAGGTGCGTGTACCCCAAGGCGACCTGCTGATCCAGCACGCGGATGTTGCCGTTCGTCTGACCGTCAAGCGGGGTAGGCAGCGTGGTGAAGTTCACCGCGTTCTCTTTGCGATCCGAGACCCGCAAAAACCATGAAGACGCCGCGCTCTGCTGGAAGTCGAGCCGCAGGTCACCCTTATCCGCGTTATCCGTAAACGGAGCCTGCACCGCATAGTCATTCGAGGCCAGGCCGGTAGGGGTTGCACCCGTGCTGAGCCCCGCCGCCGGCAGGCCAGGGATCTGTTTGAAGTAGCCGATAATCTGCTGCGAAAGCGGGTTGATCGCGCTTGTTGGGATGGCCACACCGGCCTTGTACACCGCGCCCGTGGTGGGGTTCCTCACGGGCTGCACCAGGATGCCGTTTAGCTCGTTCTGCGTAGGTAGCGTCAGCACGCTAAGCGGCTTCAACACTTGCCGGAAACCCTCGTAGTCAAGAAAGAAGAACAGGCGGTTCTTCAGGATCGGGCCGCCCAGGTTCACGCCAAACTGATTACGATTGAACGTCGACTTGCGGAAAGGCGTCACCTGCCCCGTACTGCCCACGATGGTCGGCTTGAAGAAGCCTGCGGCATTCAGGTCCGTGTTGCGGAAGAACTCGTACAGCGCCCCGTGGAAGCGGTTGGATCCGCTGTTCGACGCCACGTTGATGGTCGCTCCCGAGGATCGCCCATACTCCGCGCTCTCGTTATTGGTCACCACGCTGAACTGCGCCACGGAGTCAGGCGGGATGGCGATGATCTGGTTGTCGAAACCCTGGTTCGACTCGCCATAGGCATTGTTGTCCATGCCATCCAGCAGGAAGTTATTGAACATGCTGCGCTGGCCGTTCACGTTGTACGCTCCCGCACGCACCAGGCTGCTGATGGAGGTCGTCGTGGCCGCCGTGGGTGCTTGGCGTACACCCGTCACCAGCCCCAGCAGATCCGAATAATTTCTAGAGACCAGGGGCAATGCTTCGGACTGGTAGTTGGTGATTGTCTGATCGCGCTGACTCTGGTCTGTCTCCAACTGAAGGTTCACATCGTTCACTTCCACCGTCGTCTGGGCCGTGCCCACGGCCAGCGCCAGATCGATACGCTGCCGATTGCCGACTGAAACGGTGATGTTCGTCGCCACGGCATCGGAAAAGCCAGGCGCGCTTGCCGCCACGCTGTATATCCCAACGCGCAGCTGCGGCAGGTCATACTCACCGGCATCGTTCGTCTCAGCATGGACCACGGCCGCCGTGGCTGCGCTGGTGACGCTCACCTTTGCATGCGCGATTGGAGCACCACTTGGGTCACGGATGGTGCCGACGACTCCGCCATTCTCGTACTGCGCTTTGAGAGCGACCGGGGGAAGAAGCAATACGGCTACTGCGGCGACGGTCGTCGCGCGTGTAAAAGTAAACAGCGATCGGTACATGCCCCGAAGGTAAGACAAGCGTAGTGAGAGCCGCGTCAAGCGGAGATGAATGCATGATGACAGACAGGCGCAGATTCGCTGTGATGTTGATAACGGCAGACCTACCCCGGCAGAGGTAAAGTAGAGCACGGCGTCCATCAGGTGTATGCAGCCGTCTCAGAGATCAGACTCGTCGCGAAGACATCAACCTACAATCAAGGGATGTTGACCGCGGAATCCAGGGACCGCTTTGCTGTTGTACTGGTCGGTGCTCGCAACCCGCAGAATATCGGTGCGGCAGCGCGTGCCATGCAGGATTTCGGCTTCACCGATCTCCGCGTCGTCAACGCTTTCGCTCCTCCCTTCGAAGCGGCCCAGCTTGAGGCAAGTTCTGCCGTTGGCGCCGCAGGCGCTCTGATGCGCTCGGCACGCCTGTTCTCCTCCCTCGCCGAAGGCATCGCCGATTGCAACTACATCGCAGGAACAACCGCCATCGGCGGGCGCGATCTCACGCAGCCCGTGTTGCCCTTACAGGAGGCCGCTGCCCTTCTGCTTGAGATTGCTGATGCCGTCGCGGCAGACTCTGCAAGCGAACCTGCACAGCCGGCCCGCGTCGCCCTGCTCTTCGGTTCGGAGAAGACTGGCCTTACCAAAGAGCAACTCAGCTTCTGCTCCACTTTGCTGACCATCCCGCTGTACGCCCCTGAAGGGCGCCATCTATCAATGAACCTGGGACAGGCTGTCGCGGTATGTCTCTATGAGCTCACGCGCAAAGGTATGGAAGGCTCCCGTCAGCTGCCAGTGTCCTCGAGGAACGCCCCTGACGTGGCCCTTCGCGAGCACATACTCATGTCCTTACTGGACGTCATGAAGCAGTCTGGCTACACCGATCGCTTCCCTGCCAACGCACGTCCGG
>CAXTVC010000141.1:0-2728 GCA_964247615.1 uncultured Acidobacteriaceae bacterium | reverse complement strand
CCGACGGTGAGCAGCGTGAAGATCAGCAGTGTTCCGAACACCATCGTGTACTGCAGAGGACTTACGAGATGGTGCTCAGCATGCTCAGGGTTCGTGACGTTCAGCTCCTCAGTGCTTTGAATCGTTTGGGCATGTCCAGCCATGATCATCATCCTTCGTTGACGTACTTATGAAGCGTTACAACAACCACTACTTGATCGGGTGACGGTTGATCAGGTACAGCAACGGGAAAAGGAAGAGCCAGACGATATCGACAAAGTGCCAATACAGTCCGAAGTTCTCGATGGGTGCGACATACCCCGAGCTGAACTCACCCCGCCAGGCCCTGTATGTGAGCCAGAACAACAGGCCGAGCCCAATGATCATATGCAGGGCGTGCATACCCGTCATAGCGAAGTACAAGAAAAAGAACACCTGCGTCCGCTGCGCCATGTCCGGAGGAAGCGGCTCTTCCTTGAGGTGATAGGCAGCAGGATTCACGAAGCGGGAGATGTTGAAGGACAGACCCGGAACATGGTCCATCTCGATCTCGTCTTTCCACTCCATGCCTTTGATCCCAATAAATGCAAATCCAAACACTGTCGTTAGAAGCAGAAAGATTACAAGCAGATTCCGGTTGCGCACCTCCGCAGCCCACACGCCAAGGGCCATGAAGAAGCCGGAGCTAATCAGAATCGCGGTGTTGATCCCACCCAGAACGACGCTTAGCTGATTTGAAGCAGCCGCAAATGCCGGGTAGTACCAGTTCCGATAGAGCAGGTAGGCAAAGAACATCCCGCCGAAGAACATGATCTCCGTAAGCAGGAACAGCCACATGCCGAAGGAGCCAGCCTCACGCTGCTGCTCCTCCGACTCGAAGTGGTGGCGGTGCTGTGGCAGCGAGACATGCTCATGTTCCGCTGCATGCGCCGTAGAACTCGCGGCGTGAGGGCTGATCCCGGTTGTAAGCGCGTTATCCAACGGTAGTCACCTCGTGCTGCTTGCGTTCCAGCCACTCATAGTCATAGGCTTCGTGATCCATGATGGGCGTCTCAATGAAGTTCTCCGTCAACGGTGGCGACTGAATCTGCCATTCGAGTCCGGTAGCCTGCCACGGATTCGCACCCGCGATGGCTCCGTATTTCAGTGACCAACCAAGGTAGATCAGCGGCAGCATATAACCAACGCCGAGGACCGTTGCACCGGCTGTCGACAGGACATTCAACACCTGAAACTCGGCAGGATACGCGTGATAGCGACGCGGCATCCCAAGGTATCCCAGGATGAACTGAGGCATGAAGGTCAGGAAGAAGCCGATGAATGTCGTGATCGCCGCGAGCTTGGACAGCGATTCCGAATACATGCGGCCAGTCATCTTGGGCCACCAGAAATGAATGCCAGCCAAAAACGCCATCAACATACCGCCCACCATGACGAAGTGGAAGTGGGCCACCACAAAGTATGTCTCCGTAAGGTGAATATCCATGCCCAATGAGCCAAGGAACACACCCGTAAGGCCGCCGATGGTAAATAGACCGATAAAACCAAAGGAGTACAACATCGGCGTCTCAAACGTGACAGAACCCTTCTGCATCGTGAAGGTCCAATTGAAAATCTTGATCGCAGAGGGCACGGCAACCAGCATCGTCAGTAGGGAGAACACGAGGGCAGAGTAGTTCGAAACACCCATGATGAACATGTGGTGTTCCCACACGAAGAAGCCGAACAGCGCAATGGCGACCGATGAAAACGCGACGGCGGTATAGCCGAATACCCGCTTGCGGCTGAACGTCGACATCGTCTCGGAGATCACGCCCATTCCTGGGAGGATCATGATGTACACGGCGGGGTGTGAGTAGAACCAGAACAAATGCTGAAACAGCAGTGGATCGCCGCCCTTTGCTGGATCAAAGACCCCGATGCCGAAGATGCGCTCCAACGCCACGAGCACGATCGCGATAGCGAGGACAGGTGTCCCAAGCACCATGAGCAGGGACGCGGCATAGTTCGACCAGCAGAACAGCGGCATCCGGAACCACGTCATACCCGGGCAGCGCATGCGATGGATCGTCACGATGAAATTCAGACCGGTAAAGATCGATGAGAATCCTGCGACGAAGACAGCCGTCGCAGCGGTTAATACATGCGTGTTGAGGTAGTGCGTCGAGAGCGGAGTCGTAAAGGTCCAACCCGTATCAACGCCACCCAGCACGAGTGCCGCCAAGGTCAACGTCCCGCCGGTCATGTACAGATACCAGCTAAGCAGGTTGATCTTTGGAAAAGCGAGATCCTTTGCTCCGATCATGATCGGGATAAGGAAGTTGCCAAGTGTCGCAGGTACCGAAGGCACGAGGAACAGAAAGATCATCACGATGCCATGCATCGTAAAGAACTTGTTGTACGTATCGGAAGCCACTAGGTCCGGCTGCGGCGTCAACAACTCAAGCCGAATCAAGCCGGCAAAGGCTCCACCGATGAAGAAGAAAAAGGTGATCGAGATCAGGTATAGGATCGCTATCCGCTTGTGGTCGGCGGTCAGCAACCAGCTGAGCAGACCATGCTCGTTGTTCAGATAATTTCTCTTCGGGAGCCTGGCCGTACTCTGGTCAGGCAACGAGACGATCGTCGAGGCGCTGCTCATGGCTTCACCGTATCCGTATTTGTAGGCATCGCTGGCATAGACGGCGCCGCCTGGTTGCTGTCCGAGGTCACATTGGTTTGCTGAACCCGGTAGTTCGATTGCATGTTC
>CAXTVC010000140.1:0-5294 GCA_964247615.1 uncultured Acidobacteriaceae bacterium | reverse complement strand
TTCGATGATCATCTCGAACAGGCGCGATCCCTCCTCGTCATAGTGCAGGCTGCTGGCGAGCTCTTTCTGGTCACCCGACAAGGTGGCCAGGATATGCATGACTTTTCCGTCACTGCGTGGCATGGGGCTAAGGTCCGCGGATTACAGGCCCAGTCAGGTTGAACTGACTGGAAGCCGCTCGTCTTTCGCGAATTTAGCGGCGCTTGCGCGATCTTGCGCCATTATACCGAGGCTGGTCGAGGAGAGCGGTGTTTGCGGCAAGCTGATCTACAACGGTTCACGAACTGGATGGTCGGAGAGAACGACGTGCGTTCGCCGGTCCAGACCCGTACGCACGGTGCGGAAGCGATCCTGATCCATGCCAGCATCTCGCGGTCGGCCGTGCCGCAGGAAAGGTTCTTGAAATCGTTTCCCGACCTCACGGTACAATTGCTCACGCAGGGACGTCTGCCGTTCACGGCCGATCTTGGTAGCGGCCACTTCTTTGCGGTGGCCACGCCCGGCACCTTCATCGTGACGCCACCCGGCCAGCCCTGCGACATCAAGGCACATGCCGACTTCAAGAGCCTGGGTCTGGCGCTGCCTTGGGCGCTCATCGAGGACCTGATCGCTCCGGCCTACGACGGCAAGATCCCTGATCTCGCTCCGGTCTACGCAGGCCTCGCGAAGTCCGGTCGGGTGGCCGCTGCCATGAAGGCGCTTTGGTCGGAGGTCTCAATCGCAGGCGGGCACGGCAAGCTGCTGTTCCAGGCAGAGGTGCTAAAGGTGCTGAGCGGGCTCCTCGAGCTTGCTTCCGCGCCCGCGCCAGCCCGAGCGGCCGGCGGCCTGAGCCCGCTGCAACTAACCCGGGCCTGCGACGTCATCGAGGCGAACCTGCAGAACGACGTCACCCTAACACAGCTAGCGGCCTCCATCGGGCTTTCGCCGACGCATTTCAGCCGGGCTTTCCGGCAATCCACGGGCGTGCCGCCCTTTGTCTGGCTACTCCAGCGCCGTGTGGAACGCGCCAAGGCGCTGCTGGCGCAGCCCGACCTCAGCCTGGCCAGGATCGCGCTGGAGGTCGGCTTCGGCGCCCAGCCCCAGTTCACAACCGCCTTTCGGCGCGTGACCGGCGTGCCGCCAGGCGCATGGCGGCGAGACCGCACCAACTAGTCACCTGGAACTGAAGTTCCCCACATAAAGTTTGATTGATCTTCTGGCAGAAGCGCTTGACGGAGGAGAGGATCTCGTCGGCAGACTTGGTCCACCGATAGGGTCGGGGACACTCGTTATGGTGCTCGATGAAGGCCTTGACGTCGGCCTCAAGCTGGGTTGTCGAGGTGTGCACGCCACGCCGGAGCTGCTTGCGGGTGAGTTCGGCAAACCATCGCTCGACTTGGTTGATCCAAGAAGCCGATGTTGGTGTGAAATGGACATGATAATGGGGCCGTCGCGCCAGCCACGCTCGTATCACCGCTGTCTTATGAGTGGCGTAGTTGTCCATGACGATGTGGACATCGATGTCTTTCTTGAGAACGCGCAGGGGCGTAGTGCTTGCGGAAGCCTAGGGTCGCCATAGTGAGGGTAACGCAGACCTGAAAGAACGAAATTTGCTATGGCTAATGTAAAAGACCTGCCGCTTGGCACTCGTGTCTTGGCTCCTTTTGGTCGAGAGATGTTTCCTGGCACGATAGCGGAGCTGCCGCCCGTAGAAATAATGCCAACGCACTCGGTGAGAACAAGCAATACCGTATGCGTCGAGTTTCAAGATCCAATACCTGATCCCGAAAAAGCAGATACGCACATCACTTACCTGACGTGTGAAGCATCGAGGATCGAACTAGATCCGTCCGCACCCAAGTACTAAATCTCTAATTTGACAGCAACGATGCACGATCTCCAGGTGTCGTATGTGCTGGTATAAAAACTGGTTTTGAGAAACAATGCGCTCAGGATGACGATGATGGCTGAACTCTATGCCTACAGCGTGCCGCAGCTTGCTCGTGCATTGGGGATTACGATTCAGGCGGAAGAGTGGCTTTAAACCATATCCACCATTCATCCTTTTCTTTGCGATGCAATTCGGCGACTAACCCGTTTTCGCGATCAAACAGAAACAAGTCGCGCAGCTTGTTGTATCTGTCGCCAGAGAGTGCACTGCCTTCATCTACATTGGCCTCGTCCAAGCCTCGGGCTCGACCGGCGTTATAGATTGCCGCGATCTGGTTTGGTGTGAGTTCGATCGGGTCCATACAATCTTCCCATTGAGGTCAGAGCAAACCGCCTGTGACCTGGTTGCGCCCCGCAAGATGGGCGATCTCTGCATAGGTAACTCCATACTGCGCGGATTCCAGTAGACGCTGACAATCTCAGGATGACGATGACTGAACCGCTTTTTCTCACGGTCGACGAAGCCGCCGCGCACCTCGCCGTGCATCCCGAGACCATCCGACGCGCCATCCGACGTGGCGAACTTGCGTGCTATCGCCGCCGTGGCTGCACGCGGATAGCGCCCGAACACCTGCAAGCTTACATGGATGCCGCCTTCTGTCCTGCGCGGGGATCAGCAAGCTCCACCTCGAACGGCGCCGCGACAGCTGGTCCATCATCTAGTGGGAAGGCGGTGACCGTTGCCGATTTCCGACTAAGGCAGCGGTTGAAAGCCGCGGCCGACAGACCGGTTCGGACCGGCACGTGAGCAGCGTCTATCCAACAAGCGAACTCAGCAGCAGGTAGCCCACGACGACCAGGCTCACGAGGATGAGCACCAGCTCGCGATATCCGGTGACCCCATATCCTAAGCCAACGATGGCCCCGATTATCAGCAGCATCAGCAGGAAGGTCGACGGGTTCATATCCCGACTCCTCGCACGAACTGACTGCTGACGTCCAAAGGTTGACACAGGACTAAATTCCTGTTGCACAAGACCCAGACAAACGTTAGGGTCTTACTCAATCGACCAGAACAGTGCAGGCCGTGACCAACAACCGGGTGCTCGTGGCCTATCTCCGCGTCAGCACCACCCAGGAGGGCAAGAGCGGTCTGGGCATCGAGGCGCAGCGCGAGGCCATCCACCAGTTCGCCATGGCCGAGGGCTACGAGCTGATTGGTGAGTATGTCGAGATCGAGACCGGCAAGGGTGCCGATGCCCTGGAACGCCGCCCTGTGCTGCGTGTGGCTCTCGCTGCGGCTCGCAGGGCCAAGGCCGCCATAGTAGTGGCGAAGTTGGATCGCTTATCCCGTGATGTCGCGTTCATCTCTGGGTTGATGGCGCAGCGGGTGCCCTTCATCGTCACCGCGCTCGGAGCCAATGCGGATCCGTTCATGATGCACATCTACGCAGCCGTTGCTGCGCAGGAGCGGAAAGCGATGTCCAAGCGCACGACAGAGGCATTGGAACGAGCCAAAGCAGGTGGCAAGCTACTCGGCCTCGCCGGCCTGAAGCGCTGCGGTGATGCGCAACGTGTGTCGGAACTGGGTAAAGCTGCAGTCAGAGCTGAAGCTAACAGGCATGCAGCTAACGTGCGTCCCATCGTCCGGCAGCTGCAGGCAGCTGGTTTCACGACGCTACGTGCCATTGCGGCGGAGATGAACACGCGCGGTATTCGCACGGCTCGAGGTGGTGCGTGGCACTCGACTACCGTGCGCAACCTGTTGCTGCGGGAGAATGTTGGAGGGTCCAGTGCCTAACCGACGTCTGAGCGCTGTTGAGAAGCGCGCCACGGCTGATGCGTTCGGTGCCCGGGTGAGACCTACCCTGATCGAGATGCAGGCGCGTGGCTTGAGCCTGAACGCCATGGTCATCGAGTTGAGAAGCAAGGGCGTCCGGGCGCCACGCGATGGCGGCTGGACGCCGACTGCGGTGCGACAGGTGCTCCGGCGCATTATGATTGTCTAGTTCCGGATCTGGATGGATGAGCCAGGCTGACCAGGATCCGGCGGCACGATGTTCACCGTGGCTGTCGACAGGGGTTGAGCCGCCGCTATCGCCGTCTTGCCGATGATTGCCTTCATTGCGTCGGCAGACGTTGTCCTACCGTGCGTGTGCAACAGCCTTTCTACGCCAGCCGGACCGAGTGCCAGGCGCACGAGGCGGGCAGCTGGCGATGCGTGGAGTTTGTCTCGTGACCACCGGCCGCGGACAGGCGGTTTCCGTGACAGAAGCAAAGCGTCCAGCGTGGCGGCGACCTCCAGCCGCACCTGCACCTCGTCACCTCTGCTTGCACCAGCCGCGAAGCGCGTTGGCGATGACCGTCCTCAACCCTGGCCGTATTGGCGCCGCTTCCGAGGGAAACGGACATCCGGCCTCTCAGGCCACGCAGATGCCGGGCACGGCCATCTTGCGGAACAGGTGTGGGCTGACCGTCGTGTTCTCCGGATAGGCGCCGAGCCGGGCCCGGAACTCCGGGTTGGTGAAGGCCGACCGGAAATGCGCGGCCGACTCCCACACGGCGTAGTTCAGGAAGGTGCCGCTACCGGCGATGCCACGGTGGAGCTGGGTGGAGATGAAGCCCGGCTGGCGCTTCATCAGGGCGGCGTCGCCGGTCCAGGCAGCGACCAGTCGGTCGGCTTCCTCGGCCCGAACGGTGAACGTGTTGACCAGGATCACCGGGCCGCCCTCATCAGACAGCTGGTCGGCGAGTGTGACGGTCGCATTCATCTCGGCGAAGTTCGGCATGTCAGGCTCCTTCGGGGGTTGATCGGATCGGGGGCTTCAACGGGCGCCGCGGCGCCGTCGCGCAACCGCCGCTGCAGTTCACGCAGCAGGTTGCCCGCCGCCGCGATCCTGTCGGGTGTGAGGCCAGCGGCGAGGGTAGTGGCCCAGCCTTCCTGACGCGCGAGCGCGGCCTGGTAGGCGGCCCGGCCTTCAGCTGTCATCACCACGAGCATCGCACGGCGGTGATGCGGGTTGGCGGTGAGGCCGACGAGGCCGTCGCCACGCATATCGTCCACCAGCCGCTGCACCGCCTGCCTGGTCAGGCCCATGTTGCGGGCGAGATGCGCCACGGGCAGCGGCACGGGAGAAAGGGCGATGGCGCCCAGCACCTGCCACCGGGCGCTGGTCAGACCCAGGTCGCCGACGAGCGCATCACCCGCGGCGAGCAGGTCACCGTTCAGCCGGAAGACCTCCAGGATCAGGCCGGTCACGGCCCTGTGGAGCTGGGCCTGATCCTGCGGTTCAGCGATGCTTGCCTGCATTGAACGCCTACTCACCTTTGACCGCACCTCATCATATTGACAATACATTGTCAATAAGGGATGGATGCGCCGTTTGGTGATGGACAGCCACACTCGCCTTGAAGTTCAGCTATAC
>CAXTVC010000139.1:0-5420 GCA_964247615.1 uncultured Acidobacteriaceae bacterium | reverse complement strand
CCACCAACCCACCGCCACTTCACGCATCCAACTAGCCGTAGCATCACAACGCAAGGAGAAAGCATGCCAACCACCGCAGTGTTCAAGACCTCCGAGGGCACCTTCAAAGCCCGCCTCTTCAATGAGGAGGCCCCCGAGACCGTCAAGAACTTCATCGGTCTCGCCGAAGGCACCAAGGAATGGAACTCCCGCTCTAAAAAGGGCGACAAGCTCTACGACGGCACCATCTTTCACCGTGTCATTCCAAACTTCATGATTCAGGCCGGCGACCCCGAAGGCACTGGCATGGGCGGCCCCGGCTACAAGTTCGCTGACGAGACCAAGGGTAGCCCGCACCACTTCAAGGCACCCGGCAAGCTCGCCATGGCCAACGCCGGCCCCAACACCAACGGCTCGCAGTTCTTCGTCACCGTTACCGACACCAGCTGGCTGACCGGCAAGCACACCATCTTCGGTGAGGTCACCGAGGGTTACGACATCGTCGAGAAGATCAGCAAGGTCCCCACAGCCGCCGGCGACAAACCCCGCAAGGACGTCATTCTCGAATCAGTCACGATCGAGAACAGCTAAAGCTTTTTACTTCCCTCTTGCCTGTTATTCCCGAAAGGAATCTGGTTTCAGCAACAACTAAAGCCCTGTCCCACCCGGGACAGGGCTTTACCCATTGGCGGGCACTGCAGTCCGCCGCCGCCCCTTGAACCACCGCATCACTGGCAGATCCAGCCCGCGATACATCAGCTCCCCCGCAAGCACTGAAAACACTACAGAAACCAGCATGCCCACGGAGATCTCCCACGGCCACCCATGCGGCCAACGCACCAACCCGAATCCCACAACCGGTAACACAAACGTGTGCACCAGATAAATCGCGTACGACGCGTCGCCCAGTTCCAGCATCCAGTGCGGACTCCGGACTCCCCATCGTGCCTCCAGCGCTACCGCTCCCGTCACCACCGCCAATGCAGGCAGTCCCCACATGGCCCCGCGCCAGTAACTTGTTCCGGGAGCATCCCAGACCAGCAGCGGCACAAAGCCCAGCACCACCAACGGCACCCCGGTCCACCACGGCCAGCGCCGCACCCACTGCACCGCCGCCCCAAGCAGCATGCCGAACGCAAACTCCCACAGCACGGTGCTGATGTAAAACCAAAGCATCAGCGGCAAATGGAACGGCCAACGCAGAGGCAACCAGGGAATCAGCAACAGTAAGGGTGCAAGCACATACACGGGCCTCCATCGCAGCGCCAGCATGCCCGCGAACAGCAGGTAAAAGGCCATCTCAAAGTTCAGCGTCCAGCCCACCACAACCACCGGCTCAAGACGCCCCTCGCCACTCAACATTGGCACAAAGGCGTAGCTCGCCAGCACATGGGGCCATCCGCCCAGCCCGTTCAGGGCCACTGCGGGCGCCAACAGCAGGACCACCACCTTCGCCGTGGTCACTACCCAATACAGCGGCACAATGCGCTCCAGCCGTCGCGCCAGAAATGTGCGTGCTGGGTGAGGCGCCTTGCGTAGCGGTGCCGACGAAATGGTCATCACGAAGCCGCTGATGACAAAGAAGATGTCTACGCCGGAGCTGCCCGCAATCCAGTTCGGCAACCACAGGTGATTGCGCTCCACCAGCATGATCGTGGCATGGTGCGCCACCACCATCACCGCCGCCAGCATCCGTAAAACCTGGATCAGCCGATAGGTAGGCCGAATGGCCGTAGGGCCGGCCTGCAGCCCACCCCAGTGAGCCGGCTCACTGGGATGGACCGAGCCCATGCCCGCCTCAACCCGCGCCTTTTCGCTACGCAACGCCAATGACGGTACACAACTCGCGCACAGCCTCGGCACTCTTGTTCAGTGCGGCCTGTTCTTCGTCGGTCAGCTTGATCTGGATGATCTGCTCCAGCCCCTTCGCTCCCAGCTTGCACGGCACGCCCACATACAGGCCGTTGATGCCATACTCGCCCTCGAGATACGCCGCACACGGAAGGATTTTCTTCTTGTCCTTAAGAATGGCCTCGACCATCTCCGCCGCAGCTGCCGATGGCGCATAGTACGCCGACCCCGTCTTCAGATACCTCACAATCTCAGCGCCGCCATTGGCCGTACGCGCTTCAATCTCCTTCAACCGCGCCGGCTCGATCAGCTCCGTAATTGGTATCCCCGCCACCGTCGAGTACCGCGACAACGGCACCATCGTATCGCCATGGCCACCCAGCACGAACGCCGTCACGTTCTCTACGGATACGTCCAGTTCCTGCGCAATAAACGTCCGGAACCGCGCCGAATCCAGCACACCCGCCATGCCAATCACACGCTCACGCGGTAGCCCGGCCTTCTTGAACGCCGTCTGCGCCATCGCATCCAGCGGGTTCGACACCACGATCAGGATCGCGTTCGGCGAGGCCTCCACAGCCTTGCCCACCACATCGCTCATGATCTTGAAGTTGGTATTCAGCAGGTCATCGCGGCTCATCCCCGGCTTGCGCGCAATGCCCGCCGTGATCACCACAATGTCCGAGTCCTTCGTATCTGCATAGTCATTGGTGCCAAGGATCGAGCAGTCCCGCTTCTCAATCGGCATGGCCTCCAGCAGGTCCAGACCCTTGCCCTGCGGCACACCCTCCACCACATCGATCAACACCACATCAGCAAGCTCTTTGCTCGCAATCCAATGAGCCGCCGTAGCGCCCACGTTCCCAGCGCCCACAATCGTTACCTTCTTCCGCATCGCTTCTCCTGACCCAGAAACCAACCTGATCATGATACCGCCCGACCAGCCTTCGTTTTCGCCCTGGAGCTACGACAAAAGCCCCAAACTACAAGGTCAGCTGCTCAGATCTGGGACACTCTCAGGTTCCTTCCTTGTGTCAGACAACAGCACCTATCCAAAAGACAAATCCCTCTAGTTCAGGAGGTAATAGTCGATCGTTGCCACCACCCTCACCTTCTTCATCACGCTTGAATCTGCCTGCTGATCCGGCCCATACCCCTCACCCGCATCGTTCACTGCTGGCCCGGCGTTCGCGGCAGAAATCGAAAACACCCCCTGGTTCGCCGACCGGATCGAGCCCACCTGCGACCCGGAATCCGCCGCGAACCGATCCGCCGACGCCCTCGCATTACGCGTCGCCTCCGTGATCATGTCCGGCTTGAGCGCATTCAGACCGTTGAACTTGTAAACGACACCACTGCTGCCGTTCTGCCTTGAGCTGATCACCACACCCGCGGCAATCAAGTCGCCCGTCTTCGTGGCCGCGGCGGAGATCTTGTCCACATCCCCGCTCTGCACCGTCACCGTCTGCTGCACCACAAACCGCGGGCCATGGGCATTGCTGTTGTACTGTTCCGCCGATCTGTCGGTCACACTCACCGCGTCCACGGAAACGCTGCTGCTCCCAAACCCTTGCCCGGCCAGGAACTGCAGCACCGCGGCCTTGTCCTTCTCGCTCGCGGCAAAGATTGTTGGCAAGCTGTCGCCCGCTTCGCTAAAGCTGATCGGCCAGGTTGCGCCATCCGACTTGACTGTGCGCTCCACCAGCCCCTTCACCTCGACATACCGGTCCGCCCGCTTGAAGTCCCGCAACCTCCCGCCAAGCACCGCGCCACCCGCAATGAGTCCCACCATCAACAATCCACCCAGCGCCGTAAACGGCACCAGCAACGGCCAACGTTCCCCTGTACTCACCATTTCGCTCGGCTCTCCCCACCAGGAGACACAAGCTTCCTTCTACTTACCCCAACAGTCAAGCCCTTTCCTTCACGCTGAAATCCCTGCTCCGCCGCGCCGATCTCCCCGCGCTCTACAATGCACAAGCGCACTCGCACGAGAGGCACACCCTTGGCCCAACCGCTCCCCATCGCCCTCGCTGGCACCACGGAACTCTACCTCCTGCCCGCCATGTCCAACCGTCACGGCCTCGTCGCAGGCGCCACCGGCACTGGCAAGACCGTCACCCTCGAGGTCATGGCCGAGGCCTTCAGTTCCATCGGCGTCCCCGTCTTCGCCGCCGACATCAAGGGCGACCTGAGCGGCATCGCCCTTCCCGGCACCTCCAGCGCGAAACTCGACGCCCGCGTCGCCCAGCTCGGCCTCGCCCCCTTCGCCTTTGCCGGCTGCCCCGTCACCTTCTGGGACCTCTTCGGCCAACAGGGCCACCCGCTCCGCACCACCGTCTCGGAGATCGGCCCGCTGCTCTTCAGCCGCATCCTCAACCTCAACGACACCCAGGCCGCCGTCCTCACCCTCGTCTTCAAAATCGCCGACGACGCGGGACTTCTGCTGCTCGATCTCAAAGACCTCAAGGCCATGCTCAACAAGGTAGGGCAGGACGCCAAGACCTACCAGACCCAGTACGGCAACATCTCCGCCGCCTCCATCGGCGCCATCCAGCGCGGCCTCGTCGGCCTCGAGTCCCAGGGCGGCGACATCTTCCTCGGCGAGCCCGCCCTGAACATCGACGACCTCCTTCAAACCGTCGATGGCAAGGGCGTCGTCAACCTCCTCGCCGCCGACCGCCTCATGCAGTCGCCCCAGCTCTACGCCACATTCCTCCTCTGGCTGCTCTCTGAGCTCTTCGAGCACCTGCCCGAGGTCGGCGACCTCGACAAGCCCAAGCTCGTCTTCTTTTTCGACGAGGCCCATCTCCTCTTTAACGACCTACCCACTCAGCTCTCGCAGAAGATCGAGCAGGTCGTCCGCCTCATCCGCTCCAAGGGCGTGGGCATCTTCTTCGTCACCCAGAATCCGTCCGACATCCCGCCGGTGGTGCTCTCGCAGCTCGGCAACCGCGCGCAGCACGCCCTCCGGGCCTTCACGCCCCAGGATCAAAAAGCCGTCCGCACCGCCGCGCAGACCTTCCGCCCTAACCCCGCGCTGAACACCGAACAGGTCATCACAGAGCTGGCCGTCGGCGAAGCCCTGGTCTCTTTCCTCGACGCGAACGGCACACCGGCGGTCGTCGAGCGCGCCCTCGTCCGTCCACCCCACGCCCAGATCGGCCCGGTCACCCCCGACCAGCGCAGGCAGCTCATGCAAACCTCCGTCGTCGCCGGTATCTACGACACGCCCGTAGACCGCGAAAGCGCCTACGAGCGCCTCAACAACCGCGCTGCCGCCTCACCGCTGGGGAGCGCTCCCCCGTCCGGAGGCAACACCCCCGGAACCTACGTCCCTCCACCCAATCAGCCGGCTTCGCCCGCCACCTCACAACCAGCCGAAGGCGGGGGCATAGGCGGGTGGCTCGGCGGCGTACTCGGCGCGGCCACCCAGCGTGGACCACGCGGTGGCCCCTCCATGCTGCAGTCGGTGGCCACCAGCGCCGCCCGTTCCATGGCTACCCAGGCCAGCCGAGAGATCATGCGCGGCGTCCTCGGCTCCATCCTCGGCGGTCTCGGAAGCACCTCCTCCCGCACCCGCCGCTAAC
>CAXTVC010000138.1:0-5752 GCA_964247615.1 uncultured Acidobacteriaceae bacterium | reverse complement strand
TTTCGCGGCTCTGCTTTTCCATCAAAACCTATGCTTGGCAGTCTGTTAAAGCTGCGCGTGTGCCCTCATAGCCACATGGCCCCGGCATCCCGTGCAGGGCTGTTTCGCCCGAAGAGGCGTACCTGCTACCTTCAGCTTGTGCTGCTGGAGCTTCGATGGCCTCCATGTAACAGGCCTGCTCACGCAAAGGATCCGCTTCATGCGCACTTTGGAGATGACGATGCGAAAGTTTTGGCTGAGTGGGTGTTTTGCAGGGCTGTGTGGTGTTTCTGTGACGATGGCCCATGCGGGTACCCGGCCTGTGCCCTCCACCTGCAACGCAGGGGTAAATGCCGGGCTGGCGACCTTTATCAGCCAAAGTCAAGGATCCAGCCAGGATGCCGACCAGGACAACGTCATGGTCTGCGGAACGATGCTACGGAACTCCTTCCCGCAGCACGCGGGGCACAGCGGCCACGGAGCGCACCAGATCCTGGTGCTCACGGTGCCGACCGCGACCGGCGCCCTAACCATTGAGGTTGTCACAAATGACGATCTCGACGGCAAGGTGACGGCGAAGCTGGGCGACGCCGTGTTCGCGTACGGGCAGGCCTACGTGGATACCCGACCCATCCGTGCCGGGGGTCTTGCGATTGCAGGCGGCGTGCATGAGCCGCATTGCGCGACCCACGCCGGTGCCGATGATGGATGGGTTGTGGTGGCGGGCAAGCGGTACCCGAAAGGGAGCTGCTCCGGTGCACAGTAATCAGAGACGTTCAACCGCTTCACCGGCAGATGCATCTCAACGCGAGTGTTCGTTGAATCGCAGCGGTTCAGGTGCGCCGGTGAGGGCGTGAGGCGCAACGCGTGAAGATCGTCGTCTTCGGGCTGACTGTTTCATCATCGTGGGGCAATGGCCATGCCACGCTGTGGCGATCGTTGATCAAGGCGCTGCTTCGCCGCGGGCACACCCTTACTTTTTACGAAAAAGACGTACCGTATTACGCGAGCACACGCGACCTCCCGGAGCTGCCGCGGGGCGGCAACCTGCGGCTGTATACCTCGTTTGAAGACGTCCGCGCCGAAGCAGTGGCAGAGCTGCGGCAGGCGGATCTGGCCATGGTGACGAGCTATTGCCCGGACGGGCCGGGGGCTGCGGAGCTGGTCCTGCAGCATGGCCGCGGCGTGCGGGCGTTTTATGACATGGATACGCCGGTAACGCTGGATTGCCTGCGCTCGGCAAGCCCGGTGGCATACCTGCCGGAGGACGGCCTGGGTGCCTTTGACCTTGTGTTCAGTTACACGGGGGGACGTGCCCTGGACGAGTTGCGGACGAGGCTGGGAGCGCGTGTGGTCGCACCGCTCTACGGCAGCGTCGATCCGGAGACGCACCACCCCGTGCTGGCCCAGCAGGCGTTCCGCGCGCAGCTCTCCTACCTGGGGACCTTCGCCGAAGACCGGCAGCGTGGTGTGGAGGCGCTCTTTGTGGAGCCGGCACGCCGCATGCCGCAGGATCGCTTTGCCATCGGCGGCGCGCAGTATCCCGAGAGCTTCCCCTGGACGGAGAACATCTTCTTTACGGGCCATCTGGAGCCGGCGCAACATCCAGCGTTCTTCTGCTCCGGGCGCGCGACCCTGAATGTGACGCGGCGAGCGATGGCGGAGTACGGATACTGCCCCTCAGGGCGGCTGTTTGAGGCAGCGGCCTGTGGCGTCCCCCTGCTTACGGACGGATGGGAAGGGCTGGATCAGTTCTTCCTGCCAGGAGAGGAAATCCTGCGCGTGGATACCGCAGAACAGGTGCTCGAGACGTTATGCTTGTCCGACACGGAGCTGCGACGGGTGAGCGAAGCCGCACGCGAGCGTGCCCTGCGGGACCACACCAATGAGCAGCGCGTGATGGATCTGGAGAACACCTTGTCCCGGCTTCGGGAGCTGGCGTCCATGGCAGAGGTCTAGGGGAGCGGAGACGGACGATGTGGGGCATCATTCCAGCGGCGGGTGCCGGAAGCCGGATTCAACCGTTGGCCTTTTCCAAAGAGCTGCTGCCGGTGGGGAGCCGCGTGGAAGGCGACACCGAGCGCCCACGCGCCGTGAGCGAGTACCTGGTCGAGCGCATGATCAAGGGCGGTGCCGACAAGCTCTGCTTTGTGATCTCCCCGGGAAAGACCGACATTCTGGAGTACTACGGCTCGCGGCTTTGGGGCGCGGATATTGCGTACGTGGTGCAGGGCCAGCCGGGCGGCCTGTGCGACGCCATCTTCAGAGCTCTGCCGTTGATCCATCCCGAGGAAAGCGTTCTGATCGGACTGCCGGACACCGTGTGGTCGCCGGAGGATGCGCTGGCGCAGCTCCCCGAAGACTGCCTGTCGTTTTTGCTGTTCCCGGTAGAGCGTCCGGAGCTCTTTGACGCGGTCGTCACCGACGAGGATGGCGCAGTGCGAGAGATCCAGGTGAAGCAGAAACACGCCACGTCCAACTGGATCTGGGGCGCCATCAAGATGCCTGGACGGGTGTTGCATGAGCTGTACGCGCTTTGGCGCCGGCCGGAGCGCCGCGATGAATTTATGGGTACGCTGGTGAATGCGTGGCTGGCCGAGGGCGGCCACGCCAGGGGCTATCCGGTAGGTGAGGCGTACGTCGACGTGGGCACCCTGCATGGGTACCGTTCGGCCATACTGCTGCTGCAGGAGGGTGTGCCCCTGGTAGCGGAACGCCCGCAAGGGCAAGATACGGAGAAGGCAAACAAGGATGATCGAAGCACAGTCGCTGCCAGGGGATAACGCCGGCGTGGAGTTGAGTGAGACGGAGCTTCGGCAACGTATCGAGGAACTGGGACCGTGGTTCCACAACCTGCGGCTGCGCGGCATCGAGACCGCACCAGAGCATTTTCTGGGTAATTATCCAGAGGTCAAGTTCGAGAGCTTTCGATCGGCGCTACCCGAGGACATGAGCGGCAAAAGCGTGCTGGATATCGGCTGCAATGCGGGCTTTTACTCCTTTGAGATGAAGCGGAGGGGCGCCGCCCGGGTGCTCGGCATTGATACCGATAGCGGCTACCTGCGGCAGGCGCGGTTCGCAGCCGAGGTGCTGGGCATGGACGTCGAATTTCGCGAACTGCCGGTGTGGGAGGTCGCGCGCCTCGGAGAAAAGTTTGACCTGGTCATCTTCATGGGGGTGCTCTACCATCTGCGCCATCCTTTGCTGGCGCTGGACTTGATCCACGCGCATGTTGCCAAGGAGCTTCTGCTGTTCCAGAGCATGCAGCGTGGCAGTCGTGATGTTGCGCCGCTGGAAGAGGATTACGACTTCATCGAAGAAGGACCGTTCGATGAGCCGGGCTATCCCAAGCTGCACTTCATCGAGCGCCGCTACTCGCACGATGAGACCAACTGGTGGGTACCCAACCGCGCGTGCACCGAGGCTATGCTGCGCTCGTCAGGCTTCGCGATCGAGGCACAGCCTGAGCATGAGGTCTACCTCTGCCGTTGGCAACCCGTGCTGACGCCACCTGACGGCCCGCACGCGGTGTACCCCTCCATGACGGCGCTGGTCGACGGCAAGTAGTGGTCCGGACGAAGACAGAGAGCGCCGAACTGCGCGGGGATGCGCTTGCCGACCAGGCCGATGCAGCCCTGGCAGCCGAAGACCTCGGGACGGCGATCGAGCTGTACCATCGCGCCGAGCCGCACGTGGTCGATCCGGATCGTTGCGCAGGGGGCCGCTGGATGGCCTACATGCTCGGTGGCGACTTCACGGCAGCCTGGGGCGAGAGCGATGCGATTCGCAGGCGTGGCGCTCCGGATCCGCATCGCTTTTGGAATGGTGAGCCGCTGGCAGGACGAAAGCTGATGCTGCGCAGTCTGCACGGCTTCGGCGACGCCGTGCAGATGTTCCGCTTTCTGCCTCGCCTGCGGGAACTCGTCTCCGAGCTAGTTGTGGAGGTCCCGCCGCGGCTGGTCGAGCTGGCACCATGCTTCGACGGGATGGGCCAGGTAATTACCTGGGGCGCTGGGGCGCCCGCAGCTGCGCCCGCGTGGGATGTGCAGATGGAGATCATGGAGCTGCCCTATGCGCTGCGGGTGTCCTCGGCGGATCTCTCGCCGCAGGCCGGCTACCTGCAGCTTCCAGAGGCACAACGAACGCATGTGCGTGACGTGCTGGGGCAGCGCACGCTGCCGCGCGTGGGTGTGGTGTGGAGCGCAGGGGAGTGGAACCCTTCGCGGTCCGTCCCGTTCCGGGAG
Organism: uncultured Acidobacteriaceae bacterium; assembly: GCA_964247615.1. Classification (GTDB taxonomy): domain Bacteria; phylum Acidobacteriota; class Terriglobia; order Terriglobales; family Acidobacteriaceae; genus Granulicella. The sequence goes on along the minus strand of CAXTVC010000138.1, from coordinate 1,529 downwards.
CTTCAACCGCTGCTGGACATGCCAGATGTAGAGTTCTGGAGCCTGCAGGGAGAACCTGAGCGCGCATCTTGGCAGCGACTTGGCGACACACGGAGTCATCGGGACGTATACCGGTTCGGCGATGGCATACTGCCGCTGGCCGCAGCCATTGAGGCGATGGACCTGGTTATTACGGTGGATACACTGGCCGCCCATCTGGCCGGTGCGTTGGCAGTGCCATGCTGGCTGCTGCTGCAGCGGCGGGCAGACTGGCGCTGGATGAGTGCACGGGAGGACTCGCCGTGGTACCCGGGAATGCGCCTCATGCGCCAGACTGAGCAGGGTGACTGGGCTAGCCTGCTGCGCTATGTTCGGGAGGCACTTGAAGCCCACATAGGGCAGAGAACAGGAGTACAGGTTTGAGCGAAATGGCGGCTGGGAAGAAGCTTTCACGAGGGTGGGATGAGTTCGACGGATACCTTTTCGACATCGATGGCACCTTGCTGAACTGTGAGGACGCCGTTCACTATTTCGCCTTTTGCAACGCGCTCACCGCAGTCGCAGGCCGGCCGCTGAATCTGGACGGTGTGGTGACCCACGGCAACACCGACGAGGGCATTTTGCGCGACGCCTTTGCCGTGGCTGGCGTGGAGGAGAACCTATGGCGGAGCCGTATGGACGAAATCCGTGACCGCGTGGGCAGTGAGGTGGAAAGAAACAGGGAAGAGCTACGGATTGATGTTCTCCCGGGTGTCCGCGAAGTGCTGCAGCACCTGCTCGACCGAGGGGCCGTGCTCTCCACCGCAACCGGCAATCTGGCCCGGGTCGGTGAGGTCAAGCTGAGCCAGTGCGGGCTGCGGCACTTCTTTCAGCAGGGTGGATGGAGCGATGGCTGCGAGACGCGCCACGAGGTGTTCCGTCGAGCTCTGGAACAAATGAAAGACGCGCTGGGCGAGGATGCCAGCATCTGTGTTGTCGGCGATACCCCGGCCGACGTGCAAGCGGCGCACAGCAACGGCTTGGAGATCTTAGCCGTGGCCACGGGCATCTTCTCCAGGGAGGTGCTCGAGGCCGAAGCTCCCGAACTCTGTGTGACGTCGCTGCGCGACCTGGCCACCCTCCCTCACGAAGGCTGATGCAAAGCGTCGCTCGCAAAGGCCTCAGGACCGGCACCACCCTCTAGCCCAGGAATCCGAAAGAAGTGGTTCGCCACCGCGTCCATAACAAATGCCATGCTCACGCATAAAACGATGCCGCCAAGGCTCACTACCAGGATGCTCATCACCGCGTAACCTCTTCCTAGAGATTCGTCGAGAACGGGCAATCTCGCCAGATCACGGCAGTGTTGAATTTGAGTAACCACAGTACCTTCAGCCCTTGTCAATCACGCGAATCAGAATACTTCAGGTCGAGCGCTCCCATCGGAGCGTGCAGGACTACATCCAAAAGCAAAAACCCCACATCGCTGTGGGGTTTTGCTGGACGCATAGTCTCAAATTGGTTGCGGGGGTAGGATTTGAACCTACGACCTTTGGGTTATGAGCCCAACG
>CAXTVC010000137.1:2656-5888 GCA_964247615.1 uncultured Acidobacteriaceae bacterium | reverse complement strand
CAGCTCGGTGCCATGGCCAAAGCCGGCGAGGTCTCCACCCGCACCCTCGCCATCGCCACCTTCGCCCTCTGCGGCTTCGCCAACATCGGCTCTGTGGGCATGCAGATCGGCGGCATAGGGGCCCTCATCCCCAGCCGCCGCAACGAGCTCGCCCGCCTCGGCCTGCGTGCCATGCTCGCCGGCACCATCGCCAACCTGATGAGCGCTTCAATCGTCAGCCTGCTGCTACCGCGTTAACACCTCTCAGCGGGCGACACAGATCCTGTCGTCTCGACCGAAGCAGACAACCTCATCGTCTGCGCAGCGGAGAGGGACCCGCGTTTACATCTCTAGCTAAGCCTCGCGAGCTTGGCTTCGAGATCCGGCACATAGCTTGGCTGCGCATCCACCTCCAGCTTCTTCGCCGCAGTAATCGCACTCTCCCATGCAGCCCGCGCAGTCGTCTTGTCACCCACAGCAGCCGCAGCATCGCCCAGCGACGTCTGCGCATACACCGAGTCCGGTGACAGGTGAACTCCCTCACGCGCCAGCGTCAGTGCGTCGCGAAGTTCGCCTTGCGTCAGCAATGCGGTGCTGTGCTGCGCGCGAGCCAGCGCGGCGGCCTCATGCAAATCAAAACGTCCTCGATACACAAACACCGCATGGTCAATGGACTCATCCGGCCGCAGCGCCCCGAACCCACGGTATGGATTCACCTGGCCGGTCGGCCACTCACACCCGCTCAAATCTCCTGCGCTCACCAGCACGGTGCCCTGGATCGTGGGTGGAATCATCGCCGCGCCATCCATCCACATCGTGTCGACTGTGGGCAACGCATGACAGTGAATCCCATACGTCGAGGGCTGTATCTCCGGATAGGCAAAGTACGCAAACCAGCACTCTTCTCCCGGGTGCCGATCCTGCCACTGCTTCACCTGGATCAACTGCTGTGCCCAGTCAACGTTGGCATCGCTCAACAGGTTGTGCAGGTTCTTTGGGCCTCCCCACGCCTCGTTGGCATACGCGATCTCCGTCGGGTATACCGCAAGCGTCGAGACAACATGGAACGCCACCAGCACGGCACACGTGATCATCCATCCCCGGCTATCCCGCGACAGCGCAGCCACACCCGCACCCGCCAGCACAAAGACAAAGGTGTACATCGGCAACAGGTGCCGCGCCCCGATGTTCATCCCCGAGGCCATCGCCACAGCCAGGTACACGGCAGGCGGTACAAGGACATACACCAGCTCACGCCGCAGCTTGAGTCGGCGGGTAGCGATAGCAAGGAGGGCGAGCGCGGAAAGAGCCAGCAATCCCAGTGTCGACTTGATCAGGATCACGACTGGGAAGTAATACCAGACACCATGCGCCAGCACTTTGCCTAACAGAAACGTGGGATAGAACTCCGCCACACGCTTCACATCCACAAGGCCCATCAGGTACGACTCGGGCAACAGGTGCAGGCGCGCCACGGTCATCACCACGGCATTCTGAAACGGCTTCAAGGGCGCGGCATACTGTGCCAGCGATGTGCTCAGCTGCAGCCCGGGGGGCCGCGCCGCATAGCGGAATCCATAAAACGTCCACAACACCAGCACGCTCACGACAGTGATGGCTGCCAGCCCCTCACCCATCTGCAAGGCCACGCGCTTGCGCTTCCCACGCGGCGCAGCAAACACCTCCCAGGCCATCAGCAACAGCAGCATCGGCGCGACCAGGATGCCGGAATGCTTCGTGGCCAGCAGCAAACCAACAGCCACCCCCGCATCCGCCGCGGTGATCCACGTTGGCCGCAGCACGTAAAGCCGAAACGCAAAGACAGACAGCAGAAAAAAGAGCGACACACCGATGTCTGTCGTCACCAGCGCAGAATGCGCCAGCACGTTCGGGTCGAACACCACCAGCACCAGCGCAGTCAGACCGGCAACATCACCAAACCAGCTGCGCGCCGCCAGAAACACACACAGTGCCAGCGCCATGGCGAGCAGCTCCGCACTGGCGCGCATCCGAAAGACCATACGTTGGCTGCCGCCGTCGTTGCGGGCCAGCCAGTCACGGCCGTCCAGGTACGCTTCCTTCTTGAACTCACGTCCCTGCAGCGGCGGAACCCACAACGTCCCGCTCAGCACCGGGATCGTAGCCAGCAGCTTCACCAGCGGCGGATGCTCTGGATTCAAGCCGTAATCCGCGGTCTTCCACATCATGTAACCCGCAAACATGTGGTCGTCTTCATCAAACGTTAGCGACTCACGATGGACAATGCCCAGCGCCAGCACCGCCTGCAGCAACACAAGAACAACTACCACCGGCCAGAGCACCTTGCCACGGATCGAGCGCATCACGTTCACCCTTTTGTTGTTGGCAGCATTCTAGCCTGCCCGGGACAAACGTTTCACCATCAAGCGTGTACGCAGGGGGCCCGTAGGCCTCGCCACGTACCTGATACCCTGCTTGCAACCTCAGCCGCAGGAAGTACCGTGCCACTTTCCACATCAGACCTTTACGCCCGCGTCCAGGCCGCAGCGGACTTCATTCGGGCACGCCACCTCATACGACCCACGCTGGGCGTCGTGCTCGGCTCAGGCCTTGGCAACTTCGCACAGCATGTTGAAGCAGCCACCATCATCCCCTACGCAGACATCCCGCACTGGCCGCAATCCACCGTGGAAGGTCACGCGGGGAAGCTCATCCTGGGGACAATCGGTGGCGCTCAGGTTGCCGTGATGGCCGGCCGCGTGCACGCCTACGAGGGCTACACGATGAACGAGGTCACCTTCCCCACCCGCGTTCTCGGTCTGCTCGGCTGCCGATCTCTGATCCTGACCAACGCCGCCGGCGGTCTCAACCCCGCATACGCGCAAGGCACGCTCGTCGCCATCAGCGACCATATCAACTTCACAGGGACCAACGCAGCAATCGGCCCCAACGAGCCGCGTTTTGCGCAACGTGAGGGTGCCGGTCTGCGCTTCTTCGATATGAGCAGCGCTTACTCACCACAGTTGCGCGCCCTCGCTCATGCCGAAGCCAAAAAGCTCAACCTCACGCTGCCCGAAGGCGTCTACCTCGCTGTGCTTGGCCCCAGCTTTGAAACACCTGCCGAGATACGCGCGTTCCGCACTCTTGGCGCCGATCTTGTCGGCATGAGCACCGTGCACGAGACCATCGTCGCCCGCCACATGGGCCTGGAGGTTCTCGGCCTCTCGCTGGTCACCAACATGGCCGCCGGTCTATCCCCCGCGCCCATCCACCA
>CAXTVC010000137.1:0-2556 GCA_964247615.1 uncultured Acidobacteriaceae bacterium | reverse complement strand
TACTACCGCGACCTCTCACAGTTTCCCCTCGACACCCGCGATAAGCGCAACTTCGACCACCCCGACTCACTCGAGTCCGAGCTCTTCATCGCTCATCTGCGAGAGCTCGCGGAGGGTCGTGCGATTCAGCGGCCTGTCTATGATTTCCGCACCCATTCGCGCGTCGAGGGCGCATTCACCACCATCCATCCCTGTCCCGTTGTGATTGTCGAGGGTATCCTCGCCCTGCACTACCCAGAGCTCCTGCCGCTCTACGACGTCTCGGTCTACGTCGACGCGCCGCACGAGATCTGCCTCGCCCGGCGCATCCATCGTGACATCCGCGAGCGTGGCCGCACGGAGGCCTCGGTGCGCGAGCAATATGAGGCCGCCGTCCGTCCCATGGCTGACCTCTACATCCTCCCAAGCCAGCTCCACGCAACCCTTACCGTGAGCGGTTGCGAGTCGCTGGACTGGTCCGTGGCGCAGGTCCTGCACCTCCTGCAGAACCACGCACCCGCACACCATTAAGGCTGCGACTGGTCCCACTTGTGGGAGATCTGGTGCTCCTCATAACGCTTGATACGCTCGCGTTCCTCCGCTGAGGGCCGAGAGCCTGCGCCGGACGGCCACAACGTGAAGTCCGCGAAATACTCCCGCTGTGGCGTGCCTTTCATGCGTTCCAGCCCATCCCGAATCTCGTACAGCACCCCCCGTGGAAGCTCCAGCACGTGCTCCTCGGGCTGGAAGATCGTGGTGACAGGGTAATCCTCAAAGGCAATGCGTTTCTCCTCGATATGATTGCCGAGAATATGGCTTACCGGCTTGCCTTCGGTGAAGTGGATGAGCCGCTCATTGCTCTTTGTAAATGCATCGAGATCCGCGATATACAGCCTGCCCGGGTACACGCTGTCCCCTGTCAGCAGAACGCCCGTCTGGCGGTCATACAAGGCCATGCCTGCAGTCTCATGCCCTGGGATCGGGATCGCATCCAGCACACGTCCACCCAGGTCTACAGTGCCCGTCTGGTCAGGCCAGGAGGTGAGGCCGTAGAAGCTTTTTGACGCCTCCACGGTAGCGGGGATCAGCTTTACGTGGATGCTGGGGTCGGTCTTCGCATCGCTCCATGCCTGAATGTCTTTGTCGCCCCAGATGTGGTCTTCGTGCGCGTGGGAGTGCACCACGTACAGATCAAGGTCGCTCAACTTATGGCGTTCCATGTAGCTATGCAGCGTGCGCCGCAACACCGGCACGATCTCGCCCATACGACTGCCGGTATCAAACAGGAGTACGTGATCCTTGCCGAAGACGAGAAAGACAAAGGGCTTCTCGTAGTCTGTGCAGCCGCTCTGCCGCAGGATCAGGAACTCAGGGTTGTACTCGTGCACCTGCCATGGCTGGACCTCCATGCAGCGCGGCCCCGCGGGCAGCCACTGCCTCGGCAGATCGCCCGGCTCCACAGCACTCACTTCCTTGCCCAGCAGCTGTGCACGCCCATCAAAGCCACTCACCGCGGCCAGCACGATTGCCGCAGCAAAGACACCCTCACCCGCACCTTTGCGCAGGCGACACCAGTCCAACATGGGAAGCATGAACGGATTCTAAGGTGCTTTGCCCCGCACAGCTGCAGAAAATACGTGCAGAAAACAAAAAGCTGGCGAATCCCGATAGGACCCGCCAGCTCATTCACTACTCACTCTTCAGTACTCACTTCGGTGCTTACGCCAGCACCGGCTCCAGCCGGTCCGCAAACGCCATACCCTTGCGGGCTGCAGCTGCCTGCTTGTGGTACGCATAGCCCGCGATCAGCGGAAATGCGATCGTCGCCTCGGCAAACACCATCTGCTCATAGGTCAAGTCAACTTTGCCCCAGGAGCTGGCTTCCTTCAGCGTCGATCCGCTCAGCGCGCCATCGCGCACATCGGCCACTGTCACCTGGATCGCATACTTGTGCATCGACGCTTCAACGCCAAGGATGTCCGCAGCCACAACGATGTCCTGCGCGAAGTTCTTCGGTACACCGCCACCCATCATCAGCAGGCCCGTGGTAGGCACCTGCAGCTTGAACTGGGTGAGCTCATAGAAATCCTTGGCGGCATCAAGCGAGACCATCGCCTTGCCCTGGCGCGCATGCTGGTGCGCCACAAAGCCAAAGCCCGCCGAGCAATCCGCAAACGCCGGCACAAAGATCGGCACATTCTTCTCATAGCAGGCAAACACGATCGAATCGTCATGCCCGCCCTGGGGTGTACGGCCGTTCTTCTCAAGATGGGCGCCCATCTCACGGATGATCTCCCGCGAGCTGTACGCGCCCGGCTTCATGCCATTGATGATCGTGTGCATGGCCTCATCGCAGATGCGCAGCTCTTCCTCGTCGATGAACGTGTCGTAGATACGATCGATCATCAACTCGCGCAGCTCATTATCGCCTGCACCGTACTTGTAGAAGTCCGGGGCAACGTAGTGACGAAAGCCCAGCGCCTCAAAGAAGTCCTGATCGACAATGTTCGCGCCAGTGGACACGATCGCGTCCACCATGTTGTTGCGTACCAGCTCGACGATGACCTTCTGCATACC
>CAXTVC010000136.1:0-5929 GCA_964247615.1 uncultured Acidobacteriaceae bacterium | reverse complement strand
CGCAGGCTTCGCTGCAGGCGCTTTGGCAGACGACTTCGCCGTAGACGCCATCACGCGCTTCGCCGGAGCTGGCTTGGCCGGCGCTTTCTTCACCGCGGTCGTCTTGGCAGGAGCTGTCTTTGCAGCCTTTTTCACCGTCTTCTTCGTCGCCATACATCAAGTCCTATGCACTCTTCCGCTTCGATGCTGCCTTGGCGGCAGTCTTCGTTTCGCGTTTTGCGGAGGATTTCGCTGGCGCCTTGGGAGCGGTGCTCTTCACCAGGGAAAGCCCCCCTGAGGCGGCGCGCTTGGGCTCTTTCTTGGGCGGCTTGGCCTGCTCCAGCTGCGGCTCCGGCTCAGCCTCCGTGGCGGCTGCCTGGCCTACGCCACCGATGCTCTTGCGCAGGGCGTCCATCAGGTTGATGACCTTGCCGCGTGCGGGTGCGGCCTCGGTCTCCTGGGGAACAGGGGCGTGCTGCAGCTTGGCGTCGACCAACTCCTTCACCGCGACCTCGTAGCCGTCGACGAATTCACCCGGCGCGAACTCGGTCGCGCGGCGTCCGATGAGCATCTTGGCCAGCTCCAGCGAGTCCGCTGCTACCTCGACCTTCTTGATGTCGCGGAAGTAGTCAGCGGCAGGGCGGAGCTCCGCGGCGTAGCGCATGGTGTAGGCCATCAGGCCGCCATTTGCCTCTTTGCCGTAGGGCGCGATGGCAACGACGTGCTCGCGGCCGCCGAACGCGATCTTGGAGATCGCGACCTTTTTTGTATCGATCAACGCCTGGCGCACGGTGGCGAAGGCCTCCGTCTGCGCGTCGTTTTCCGGCAGGCAGAAGTAGGGCTTTTCGTAGTACATGGGGTCGATCTGGTCTTCATCAACGAACTGCGCGACCTCCATGGTGTGCTTGGAGGGAACGCGCAGATGGGCCAGCTCTTCGGGCTCGATGGTGACGTATTGACCCTTGGCGTACTCATAACCCTTGACGATCTGGCTGCCCTGTACAGGGGCCGCGGCGGGTGCCTCTTCGGGATCGTTAGCCGCGGCTTCGGCGGCGCTGGCAGTGAACTTCTGGTAGCGGATGCGTTCGCCTGTGGCGCGGTCGATCTGGTGGAACGAGATCTGACTTTTAGCCTCGGTTGCCACGAAGAGTTTTACGCCAAAGGAGACCAGGGAGATCGTGATCTGCCCGCTCCAGTAGGGACGTGCCATGTGCGCACCTCAATTTCTTTCGTCTCGAAAGATTGAGAGTAGCGCGAGGCGACGCCGGGATGTACCGACAGGTGTACGTTTGGGCAGAAATGCCTGCCCCAGTAACCAAAGGCTGCATCTAAAGTTCGCATTTTGCGACTTGGTTAATACCTTGGATCGAAACAGGAGGGAAGGCTCCCCAGCACGGACCTTGCGCACGGGCGGCGAACCAGGGGTGGGCGGGATTACCCGAAGCGAACGTCCACTTCGCCAGCTGAGGAGAAAATGGCACTCACCCCGGAGTGTTGGAAGACAACGGTATTGCCGGTCCAGGAGCCGGTGGTGATCCACTGGCCGGCGCGCAGGCCGCCGGTGCGGGCCGCACCCTCGTTGGCCAGCCAAGGCAACAGCTTCAGTAGGTCGCCGGAGGTGTTGGAACCGGTGCGCTCCACGCGGACCATCGAATCTACGATCAAAGTCACTTTCTCCTGCGAGAAGTCCACCTCGCGCCAGTTGGCGAAGGCGGGACCGTAGACGAAGCCGCCGTGCATCTGCAGGTCGGCCAGCATGGCCTCGCGAACGACCTGCGCGGGGTCTGTAAAGGCCGTCTCCAGCACCTCGATGGCAGGGTGACAGGAAGCCATCGCCGCGAGGACCTCTTCGCGGGTATAGGGCTGGCCGGGCCGGGGTGGCAAATCCTGGCCGACGAGGAACGCGATCTCTGCCTCGATGCCGCGGAACTGCCAGCGCGGACCCGAGAGCACGCCGCCGGAGGGCGCCATCCAGGCGGCGGGCATGGGGCAGAACATGGGGGTGGCTTCAGCACTGGGCGCGCCGACCTTCCATCCGCCAATAGCGCCGAAGGCAGCCGCGACCTCGTCCTGAATGGCGTAGACCTCGTCCATATTGGCGGGGACGAGCTCGGGCGGTAGATCCGGGATGGGACGGGTTTCGCGGCGGGCGTCGAGGAGGATGTTGGCAATCTGGGTGAGGGTTTCTGCGCGGGCGCCGGTCATGGTGGGTCCTCTTCGTGGGTCGTGTTGCAGGGTTTGATGAGTTACTCGCCCAGCATGAAGCGGCGGATGTGGCTGGCGCGGCCTGTTTGCCCGTCGCAGGTGATCAGGGTGGCGCAGAGCCTGGGATTGCCCTTGGCAGCCTCGAACTTGCCAGGCATGCCGGTCAGGAAGCGCTTCAGGATGAGTTCAGTTTCCACGCCGATCACCGAATCGTACGGTCCGGACATGCCGACATCTGTTTGATGGGCAGTACCCTGCGGCAGAATACGTTCGTCGGCCGTGGGGACATGCGTGTGTGTGCCGAGCACGGCGGTGACCCGGCCGTCGAGATACCAGCCGAGTGCGACCTTTTCGCTGGTGGCCTCGGCGTGGAAATCGAGCAAGATGACCTTGGCGCCGGAGTTGGCCTGGATCTGAGCGATCAGCTCGTCAGCCTTGCGAAAGGGGTCGTCACAGGAGCTCATGAAGACGCGCCCTTGAAGATTCATGACGGCATAGGCCTGGCCATCGGGCAGCGTGCCCTCATAGACACCGAAACCGGGCGTTCCGGCCGCATAGTTGGCGGGACGGATGATGCGGCGGCCACGCTCGTGCGATGTGGCCGGCACGGTCATGTACTCGAAGATCTCTTTCTTGTCCCATATGTGATTGCCCGTTGTGATTACGTGTGCGCCGAGATCGAAGAGCTCTTCGGCAATGGAGGGCGTGATGCCGAAACCGCCCGCGGCATTTTCGCCGTTGATGACGAGCAGATCGACGGCGTGGGTCTCCACCAGCTGGGGAAGATGTTCGTGGACGATGTGGCGGCCAGCGGACCCAAAGACGTCGCCGACAAAAAGGATGTTCATCGCAGGTGAGGGTAGCAGGTTGAACGGGTTCTAGGTTGTAAGTTGCAGGTTCTAAGTAGGCGGTGAGGATCCCGCAATACGTCGCCTGCAACCTAGAACCTACAACCTAAAACCCGCCCCTTGTACCCTAGAGGCATGATCGAGATGCAGTACAACTTCCCGTTGCTGCCGGGCCTGCCGGCGGCGTGGCGGGAGCGGCTCCGCAAGGCTGTTGAGGAACTGGGTGATGACGACTACGCGGCGCTGCGGCCGACCTTTCGCAGCCCGCAACCGGAGCTGAAGCGCATTGCCGCGACGTGGCTGCGCCTTCCGGAAGAGCGCCTGTGGCTGACCGACGGGGCGCACCATGGGTGCCTGATTGCCATGATGGCCGCGGGGCTGGCCGGCAAGCCGATTGCGATGGACGCGGCGGCCTATACCGGCGCATTGGAACAGGCGCGGGCGCTGGCCTGCCCCATCGTGGGCTGCGCGGTGGACGCAGAGGGCATGACGGCAGAAAGCCTGCGCGCGGCATGCGAACGTGGCCGTGCAGCAGGAACGCCCGTTGCCGCGTTGTTTGCGACGGTGACGGTGCACAATCCTCTGGGCTGTACGGCGTCTCTGGCGCGGCGCGGGCAGCTGGTTGCCGTAGCGCGGGAGTTTGACCTGTTGATCGTGGAGGACGACACCTACGGCTTCATGGAGCCGCAGGCACCGGCGCGGCTGATCGACCTCGCGCCGGAGCGGACGTTCTACGTGGGCTCGCTGAGCAAGAGCTACGTGCCGGCGTCTCGAACGGGCTTTTTGGTCGCGCCGGAGCGGTTCGACACCGGCATCGCGGCGGCGATCAAGAACACGGCAACGGGTAGCTCGCTGGTGCACCATATCGCCGCGTGCGGTCTGCTGGCAGACGGCAGTGTGGACCGGGTTATCGTCGCTAAAAACACCGAAGGCGCGCGGCGCAATCTGGCGGCACGTGCGGTGCTGGGTGATCGTTGCTGGCCGGGCGCGAAGGCGGCGTGGCACCTGTGGGTAGAGCTCCCGGAGCACGTGACCGCGCAAGACTTCGAGGCACGCATGCGCGAGCGCGGCGTCTGCCTGAGTGGCGGCAACTGGTTTGTCACCTGCGAGGGGGCGCCGCATGGATTTCGTGTGGCTCTGGGTGGTGAAGTGGACGCTGCCTTGACGCAACGCGGGGTCGAAATCGTCGCGGAGGAGCTGGGACGCCTGTAGTCTGTTTGCGTTCCGGGAGGAAGGCATGGCAGAAGCGGGAGCGGTACTGATTGTGGGAGCGGGGCCCACCGGAATGACAGCGGCCATGGAGCTGTCGCGTATGGGCGTGCCCGTGCGCATCGTGGACAAGCTGACGGAGTTCTCGGATACGTCGCGGGCGCTGGCGGTGCAGGCCCGGACGATGGAGCTGTTGTCCCAGCGCGGGCCCGGTGCGGAGATGGCACGCCTGGGCAACCAGGGGCGGCACGCGGTCCTGCACGGCCACCGGAACGTGTTGGGGCAGATAAATTTTGGCGTGGTGGACAGCCGGTTTAACTACATTCTTCTGCTGGCGCAGTCCGAGACCGAACGCATCCTGCGGGAGCAGTTGGAGCAGCAGGGAGTCGCTGTGGAGCGCGGTACCGAGCTGGTCGCGCTGGGGCAAGGCGAGTCCAAAGCCGGCACGGTAACGGCGGTGTTGCGCAAAGTAGATGGCACGCTCGAAGAGGTCAGGGCGCCCTATCTTATCGCCACGGACGGTGCGCACAGCCTGGCGCGGCATACCCTGGGGCTGGAGTTTGGGGGAGCGTCGTTGCCGCAGAGCTATGCGCTGGCGGATCTGCATATCGACGGCGCTTTGCCGGAGGATGCGCTATCCCTGTTTCTGGGCGGCAAGGGACTGCTTGCGGCATTTCCGTTGGGCGGCAAGCGATTTCGGCTGATCGCGACCGAGAGGGAGGGCTCCGCAGGGCAGGATGATCCGACGGTCCCGTACATGCAGCAGCTCTATGACCGGGAGGCAAACGTGCCGGTGCGGCTCTATGACATGGTGTGGAGCTCGCGCTTCCGCATCAATAGCCGTCACGTGAAGCAGCTGCGCGTGGGACGTGTGTTTCTGGGCGGAGATGCGGCGCATATCCACAGCCCGGCCGGCGGGCAGGGCATGAACACCGGGATCCAGGACATGATCAACCTGTGCTGGAAGCTGGCCATGGTGCACCGCGGGGTCGCGCAGGAGTCGTTGCTGGAGACGTATCAGGAGGAGCGCATGCCGGTAATCCGACACCTTGTGTCGACAACTGAGCGTGCGACGGATCTGTTGAACTCCGGCAGTACCCTGATACATGAGCTGGTGGAGCATGTGGCCCCGCTCCTGCTGAGCTCGAACGTGGTCCGGGAGGCGGGCGCGGGAGTCGTCAGCGAGCTGGGGATAGCGTACCGGGGATCGCCGTTGGATGGCCCGGAGCATGGTGCCGGGACGGTGAGGGTGGGCGACCGTGTTCCCGACTTGCCGGTGCGTGTAGACGGTGAGGGTACTACGCCGCTACTGAACGTCTTGGACCCGTCCCGCTTCACGCTGCTGCTGGTGGGAGGAGCACCGGCGCCGGCCGCCCTTGAGAGCTCACCCTTGCGGGGCAGCTGGTTGCAGATGCGGCGCATCGAGTCAGACGGCGAGGATGAAGGGTTCGCCAAACGCCTTGGGACGAGTGGATGGCTGCTGGTGCGTCCCGACGGCTACCTTGCCATGCGCGGCGAGGGCGAGCGCGATGTTCGCGGCGTAGAGAAATGGCTACAGCGGTGGCTGGCGACGCCTGCGCAGGCATGAGGCGTCGCCAGCCGGTCCGTGACTACTCGGCGGATTCGCCGTGGGTGTGGGCTGCGGTCGCGGCTTCGTTGGCGACGGCTGTGGCCTCTGGCGTGTTGCC
>CAXTVC010000135.1:0-6005 GCA_964247615.1 uncultured Acidobacteriaceae bacterium | reverse complement strand
GAACTTTAGTCTGCTGGGACCAGTGGTACCCCGAGGCCGCCCGCATCACGGCGCTCAAAGGCGCCGAGACCCTCTTCTACCCCACTGCCATCGGCTGGCACCCCGCCGAAAAAGCCGAATTCGGTGAAAGGCAGTACGACGCCTGGCAGACGATCCAACGCGCCCACGCCATCGCCAACGGCGTCTTCGTCTGCGCCGTCAATCGCGTCGGCCACGAGCTCGGCGACGTCCTCATCGACGGCAAACTGAACCGCGTCCCACCCACCGCCAACGAGGTCGTTGGCCAAAATGGCGACCAGCCCGGTGACTTCACCGTAGGCCCCAACCCCGGCCTCGAGTTCTGGGGTGGCAGCTTCATCGCCGACCCCTTCGGCCGCATCCTCGCCAAGGCCTCGCACGACAAGGAAGAAATCCTCTACGCCGACCTCGACCCCAAAGAAGTCGAGATCACCCGCCAGCACTGGCCCTTCCTACGCGACCGCCGCATCGACGCCTACAGCGGCATCACCAGCCGCTTCCTCGACTAAACGGAACAACTCACCAACTGAAGACTCGAAACTGAACGGACACACCCCCACCGGATCGCATCACTCCATCCCATAACCATCCCCTACGGTCACGCCGCAGGTACTGCGGCGTGACCGCCCCAAGACCCGCAAATTTGTCACTTGCCTCCGCGCGGTACGCAGGTACCCTTAGCCATGCCGCGCCCGCTGCTCTCTCTCTGCATCGCATCCCTCCTAGCCACCTGCAGCACCGCCATGGCCCAGGACCCGGCCACCACCCCCGGCCACGAACACCATCACCACGCCGCCGACACCGACGCCGCCGAAAAGCTCGGCCAGGTCCACTTCCCCACCTCCTGCGCCCCGCAATCGCAGGTCCCCATCGAGCGCGGCATCGCCCTCCTGCACTCCTTCGGCTACACCACCGCCCGCCTCCAATTTGAAGCCATCGCCACATCCGACCCCACCTGCGCCATGGCCCACTGGGGCATCGCCATGACGCAGTATCAGGAGATCTGGGGCCATCCGAACGACGCCCAGCTCCACCGCGGCGCCGAAGAGATCGCCAAAGCGCACACCCTCGCCGCACAACCCGCAACCATCACCCCACGCGAGCTCGCCTACATCAATGCCCTCGGCGCCTTCTTTACTACCACTGCCACACCCTTCCAAACCCGCGCCTCCGCCTACGAGACAAAGATGAACGCCCTCCACCGCGCCTTTCCCGACGACGTGGAGGCCGCTGCCTTCGACGCCCTCGCCATCCTCGCCTCCACCCCGCCGGCCGACACCTCGCTCACCCACGAGCACCAGGCCCTCGCCATCCTCGTGCCGCTTTTCGCCGCGCACCCTGACCACCCCGGCCTCGCGCACTACATCATCCATACCTGCGACACCCCCGCCCTCGCTCAGGACGGCCTCTCCGCCGCCCGCGAGTACGCCGCCATCGCGCCCTCCTCGCCACACGCCCTCCATATGCCCGGCCACATCTTCGCCCGCCTCGGCATGTGGCCGGAGGACATCGCCTCCAACCTCGCCTCCGTGCAGGCCTCCGAAAAAGCCATGGCCGCAGGCGAACCCGGCGCCGCCCACCAGATGCACGCCGACGAGTTCCTCATCTACGCCTACCTCCAGGTCGGCCAGGACCGCAAAGCGCAGGCCCTCACGGCTGCCATGCCTGCGCTCGGACAACACATGGGCTCCATGCCCGGCATGGACGACATGAAGGACGCCGGCCCCTTTTTCGTCAACGAGCTCAACGCGGTCTACGCCCTCGAGATGCACGACTGGCAAACCGCCGCCGCCCTCACGCCCACCCCCGGTTCCCCGCCCATCAGCACCCTGGACACCGCGTGGGCTCACGGCATTGCCGCAGGCCATCTACGCAACCCCGCGCTGGCCGCCGAAGCCGTTGCCGGCATGGACGCCAGCTTCGCGGCCATCAAAGCAGCCAATATGACCGCGTACCTCGAAGGCGGCCCCAGGGTAAAGCGCGGCGAAGTCCTTGCCTGGCAAGCCTACGCGCAGAACCACCCAGAGGCCGCCATCGCCACCATGCGCGAGGCCGCCGACCTGCAGGACAAGCTCGGCCAGGACGAAGTCGACATCCCCGCCCGCGAGATGCTCGGCGACCTCCTCCTGCTCGAGGGCAAACCCGCCGAAGCCCTCGCCGCGTACCGCATCGCCCTGAAGCTCAGCCCCAACCGTCTCAACGGCCTGCTCAGCGCGGGGCACGCCGCAGAGCAGGCCGGCATGCCAGACCAGGCCCGAACCTACTTCGAGACGGCTTCCACGCAGACAAATGCCGGGAAGGACAGCACCCGTCCCGATCTCGCGCACGCCGTGCAGGTAGGCGGAGCCGTCCTCTCCGCGGCACGAAAAAACTAAAAGCAATCCCTGCGCGGCTGCTACAGTACCCAGATTCGAAGCTCCCGCTCACCCTCCCGATGAAGAAGCCCGTACGCATCGTTTGTGACGCCAAAGACCTCAGTCAGGGCCTATTTGGCGGACTTTTCTACTACCTCCTGCAGCTCCTCCCCTATCTCCACGAAGGAGGCCTCTACCCCCAGTGGCACCTGCGCACCACGCACTATGGCGACCCGCCCGACTTCCTCACCCTCCCGGGCATCCTCGATCTCGCCTACACGCCACCCTCTGGCCCGTATCGCGACATCACCCTCTTTGAAATGCGTCGCCGTCACGCCCACGTCGTCGGCAACGACTGGGAAGCCCTCCACGCACTCTGGAAGCTGTACTTCCGCATCCCTCCACGCATCCTCGCCGCCGCAGCCGATTACCTGCCGCGTGGCCCCGTTCTGGGCATCCACTATCGCGGCACCGACAAACAAACCAATACCTGGGACAGCAATCCCATCTCCCAGGAGCAATACCTCACCCTGATCGGGAACTTCCTCGAAGACCGCCACGAGTTCACCGCCATCTTCGCCGCCACCGACGAGATCGCCTTTCTCGACCGCCTGCGCCAGGCCTCCCCACTCCCCGTCCTCTCGCTCGGCGCAGCGGAGTTCCATCTTGCCGCTGAGCACTCCACCACCCGCGCCGAAAAGGCCGATCGCGCCCTGCTCGACTGCCTCCTGCTTTCCCGCTGCGGGTGCGTTCTGGAAACCTCCTCCGCCCTGCCCAGCTTCGCCAAGCTCCTCAACCCTCAACTGGAGATCTACCGCTGCGCCGCCAGCCGTCTCTTCGGGGAGCTGTTCTCAGGCATGCCCTACTTCCCTGTCGCGCACATCCCCGTGCTGCCCGTGCGTCACGAGGCCTCTCGCCAGATCCTCGGGCAAACCATGCTCATGGACTGGACCACCCAGCCCGCAGGCCAGCCCTTTCTCCGCCCCTTCATCGCCCAACCACGCTGGAGTCGCAATCACCGCGTCTTTTGCACCGCAGAGCGCCTCGGCGTCGACAAACTCGCGCAGCACCTGGTGCGCGGCTTCTCCTAGAGCTTCACATCGTCCTTCCCCGCCACGCGACGTCGGCTTACTCTTCCCCTATGCGGATACGTGCCGTGTTGCTGTCTCTGCTCCTCACGCCCAGCCTTACAGCAAACAGCTCCCAGCCGCAACAACCGTCTCCGTGGGGGGGCGAGTGGGGTGTTTTCACTGCCGGTCACACCCTGACAGGACGCCGGCTTAGCATCCATGGCTGCAAGGATTACACCTGCAGCTTTTCCGTGGAGAGCACGACCGACACCGGTCACGGCGGCACCGCAACCGACGCCACCTTCACCCTTGCGTCTCCAACATCTGCCACGGCGACCCTGGTCGCCGGTGAGCACGAGGCTCCCTGCATCCTGCACCTCGAGCGGCAAGGAGGAGCCAGGCCGGCCATGGTTGTGGAAGCCGTGGGGACTAGCTGCACCAGCTACTTCTCTACCGGCCCCAGCATCACGATGTCTGGTACCTACCCCTTCCGCTCGGCAATCAACTACATCGGCCCCAACGGCGACGAATGCTTCCTGGACGATTCCCCGGCACGTCTGGTTACCTGCACCCATCGTGATGTCGCCGCCCTCGAAGCGCAGTGGCACGATCTTGACGAGGCGTACTCCTTACAGCCGCTCGCCTCGAAGGATGAATCGGGCTACACGCGCAGCCAGCGGATAGACAAGGCTATCCAGCGCGCCTGCGACCCTGACCCAGACCCGGGTCGCTGTCTCACACGTCGCTACACAGCGGATATCGCGACGATGGGCGCGAAGAAAGATGCTGACATAAAGGGCACCGTCGATCGGGGCGATCCAGCGGATGGCGGCAGACTCGCGAAGCGGATCGCAGGCCGCTACCGGGAGACCTTTCCCAACGGCGACGTCCAAGGCAATCACTTCAACACCACCGACACCATGACTCTCGCTCCACTCGGTGCCGCCTCCATCCACTTTGATATAGAGCTCAATTTCTTCAACGGCCACACCTGCTCACTCGCCGGCGGCGCCCTGTATCGCAAGGACGGCAGCTTCGTCTTCGACGACTCCCCCGCTCATGACTTCATGCCCGATACACCCGCGTGCAGGCTAGCGATCATCCCTTCCGCAACCGGCATTCGGTTCAGGGACATCACAGGTGGCTGCAAAAACTATTGCGGGGAGCGCGGCAATTTGGATGGTGCAGGCTTCAGCTTCCGTAATCGCGTCACCCACAAGGAGCAAAGCGCCCGCTAGGGAGTCAGTAGCCTGCTTCACGTCCATGCGGAACGGCCAAGATAACGACCCGCTCACCATCGAAGGAGTAAAGCGCGACGTAGGCGCCCTGTCCGAACTCCACCACCCACTCACGGAAGTTCGGGCTCATGTCTTCGACAGGCCGGCCGACCTCTGGATGTCTACTCAACTCCGTGACGCCGCTCCGGATAGCTTTCACCGCACGCTGTGCAGCTTCACGGCTCTTTGAGGCGAGAAAGGCATGCAGTCGCTCCACGTCGGTGAGCGCAGGCTGTGACCAGACTAGAGGTGGCATGGAGGGGGTGGGGCGTCTTCACCTGCTTCAAGCTTGGCCAGCCAGGAATCTGCCTCCTCCGCAGTGGCATGGAGGCCTGTCGCTTGATAGTGATCCCAGGCTGCCTGCGCGTCCTGCCGAAGTTGCTCACGCCTTTCTTCGCGGTCGACGTACTGCTCGACTGCCTCGCGTAGGATCCAGTGCGACGTACGTCGACGCGCCGAAGCTAGCCGCTGCACACGTTCCTTGACTGTGGGGTCGAGCTTCAGACTGGTTACGGGCGTTGGCATAATGGGTACTCCAGAGTATTACCTGTCAATACTATCCTGAGCGGGAAAGGGCAGGTGGTTATCTGGAGTCGATCGTGTAGACCACTGCGGCAGCCCACACCCTCGGCCCGTTCACGCATCCAACGCTCCAGACCATGGTCGCCACAGCCGCTCTCCTCGCCACCACCGCTTTCCTGTCAGCACCCGCCCAGGACCTCACGCTCCCGCCGGAGAGCGCGGCCACCGTGGCCATCCTCGAAGGACGCGGGGTCCAGATCTACACCTGCGCCGCGCAGCCCGGGGGCTACGGCTGGCTCTTCAAGGCACCTGAAGCCCAGCTCTTCAATCTAGCCACCGGCAAGCCCGCTGGCCACCACGACGCTGGGCCCTCCTGGACGCTCGAGGACGGCAGCTCCGTCCGCGGCGCCCTGCTGCATAACAAGCCCGGGAGCACACCGGCGGACGTTCCCTGGTTATTACTCACAGCAACGCCCGCTCCGAGCACCGCTCCGGGCACGCCGCCAGGCACCCTCAGCAATGTCACCTACGTACGCCGCTACAACACCCACGGCGGCACGGCGCCGGCCGCTGGCTGCGAGGGAGCCCAGATTGGCCAGATCCTCCGTGTTCCCTACACCGCCACGTACGCCTTCTACGCCACTCCCGGCACCCACTCGGACCTCCAGACCGCGCCAACAACACCCGCCCCGGCACCTCCGCCGCCCGCAGCACCACCACCAGCACCACCACCACCACCACCACCACCACCACCACCACAGTAG
>CAXTVC010000134.1:0-6058 GCA_964247615.1 uncultured Acidobacteriaceae bacterium | reverse complement strand
GACAAGCGCTCCCTCGTCGACCTCGTCTGCCAGAACGCCAAGCAGAGCTACGACCAGCGCTTCCGCGTGCTACAACCCAGCGCGAAGGCTATGGCCGAGGCCCTGGGCGACGCCCTCAACCTTCCCGAGCCCCCCGAACGCATCGAGTGCTTCGACATCTCGCACATCCAGGGCGCCGAAACCGTCGCCTCCATGGTCGTCTGGGAAGACGGCGCCATGAAAAAGGCCGACTACCGCAAGTTCCAGGTCAAAACCGTCACCGGCGTCGACGACTTCGCCTCCATGCGCGAGATCGTCACCCGCCGTTACAGCAAATTTGCCAACGGCGAAAAGCCCACCGGCAAAGACGCCGTCCTGCCCTCGCTCGTGCTCATCGACGGCGGCCTCGGCCAGCTCCACGCCGCCGCCGACGCCCTCGACGCCCTCGGCCTCACCACCCAGCCGCTCGCCTCCATCGCCAAGCGCGAGGAGGTCATCTACGTCTCCGGGCAGGAGGACGACCCCGTGGTCCTCGACCGCCGCAGCCCTATCCTCCACGTCATCCAGAAGATCCGCGACGAGAGCCACCGCTTCGCCATCGGCTATCACCGCAAACGCCGCGAGATGCGCGACCGTACCAGCGAGCTCGACGAAATCCCCGGCGTAGGCCCCACCACCCGCCAGCGACTGCTAACCCACTTCGGCAGCGTCCGCGCCCTGAAACAAGCCGCAGAACAGGCCCCCGACTCCCTACGCGCTGTAGTCAATCAGGCCACAGCCGACAAGATTCGCGCCCACTTCAGTACCACCCCCGCAACGCCTCACAGCGAAAAGCCTGACGTGCTCCTCTCTTCCCTGTCCTAGGGATCGCGCAGAAAGCAACCCCATGAGTTGTGCATGGCGACATCACGGTACAGGGCCGGATATGCTGTGCCGGTGAGTTGCCTAAGAGCCTGCATGCAGCGCCTTTTCACCTTCTATGCTGCAGCCGCATGGTGCTGTCTTGCGAGCGGCCAGGTTCCCAGCGCCTCGGACGCGGCCCTTGCGAAGCGGATCGACAGTTCACCACTTCTGAACCTCACACAAAAACAGATGCCCTTGCACGCCGCCCTTCCGGGCTGGGCACTGGGCGCCGTCTCTGGCGTAGCAATTAGTGGTAACAGGGACATCTACGTCATGCAGCGCGGGCCGGATGCCGATCCGATACAGGTGTTCGATCAGCACGGCAGCCGCATACGATCGTGGGGTAAGGGTGACTTCACCCTTCCCCATAGCCTGAGGCTCGATGCTCATGGAAATGTCTGGGCCCTTGATGCAGGAGCCTCAAAGGTTATCCAATACACGCCGACAGGCACCAGGCTCCTTACGATCCACCTTGAGCCTGTGCCGGAGACAGGTAGCTCCTTTCGTGGAGCCACCGATCTGGCATTCGCGCCAAATGGAGACGTCCTTATCACCGATGGCTACGGCAACGCCCGTGTCCTGGAGTACACAACAGCAGGCAGGAAGATCCGGGAATGGGGGCAACCTGGAACGGGACCCGGAGCTTTTCATCTACCGCACGCCATTCAGATCAGCCCGACTGGAACAGTCTATGTAGCCGACCGTGAGAACGGGCGCATCGAGGTCTTCACTCTCCGAGGACACTTCCTACGAGCCTTCGATGGACTCGGGAAGTGCTACGCGCTTGAACTCCGCGGCGGAGCGCTGTGGTTGACCATGGGACCCAAAGATCAAGATCCCGGGACGCCGGGCTGGCTCCTCAAGCTGGACCCGAAGGACGGGCGCATCCTCGGTCATCAGTTTGTGCCAGAGCAGCGCGCCGGCCACGCCTTGGCTCTCCACAGCTCAGGAGAGCTTATAGAAACTGCCGGTTCTGGACTGCTCCTCTTCACCCCTGCTGGTGAAAGTCACCACGCTAGCCTCTAACCGGCGAAAAGCGACATATCAGTACTGATCTGTTGAAGAGAAGTGCGTTGGCGATTCCGCAGTCGGCCGTAGACATAATTTGCCGTGCGAGTCTCAGGTGAGTGAGATCACGAATAGAGATCAAATCTCCGAATGATGGGTTGACACTGGCGTTAGATCCACTACCATATGGTTGTGGATAGGCTGGATACAACATTTGCGGCTTTGTCTGATCCGACCCGGCGAGCCATGGTCGAACGGCTCTCACACGGGCCTGCCTCGGTGCATGGATTGACGGAACCATTCGCATTGTCACAGCAGATGATTTCGAAACATATCGCATACCTGGTGCGGGCACGGATTGTGGTCAAGACAAAGCGTGGACGAGAGAGTGTATGCACGCTTAGGCCAGAGGCCATCAAGACAGTCGGCGAGTGGGCGATGAGCTATCGCCGATTCTGGGAAGAGAGTTTCGACAAACTGGATGTAGTTGTAAATCGCATGAAGAAAGAGGAGGTCAGAGATGACAAATAGCACAGCTAGCGAAGTGGAACGGATGGTGATTACACGCGTTTTTGATGCTCCACGCGAACTGGTTTGGAAGGCGTGGACAGACCCGAACTACGTGATGCAGTGGTGGGGGCCTAAAGGTTTTACCGCGCCCGCCTGCAAGATGGACTTTCGCGTAGGAGGGAAGTTTTCCTGCTGCATGAGATCGCCGGATGGGCAGGAGTTCTGGAATGGAGGGGAGTACCACGAGATTGTTCCCTACGAGAAGATCGTCTCCTCCATGTACTTCTCCGACGCGAAAGGAAACAAGGTTGAGCCTGCGGAGTACGGAATAGAACATGAGGCCATCGAGGGAGCGTATGACACGACCCTGTTCGAAGATCTTGGAAATGGCCAGACGAAGCTCACTTTCATAGGAAATGAGCCCATGGAGGACGCAACAAAGAGCGGCCAGGTCGAAGGCTGGAAAGAGATACTCGACAAGGTTGCCACGGTTGTTGCGGGGTTAGCGCGAGAGAAATAAGGATGGCGGTGAGGCCTGTTTGGACCGGGCCTCACGTCGTCTGGCTTTCCGGTGTGGTCCTCAGGCCGTTGCACTCCTCGACCGCTGTTCGCGTTCGTAACTCGATAGCTACCGAGAGACGTATTTCTAGTTGCCTTACGCAAGCAGCGAGCAAGGAACACCACGACAAAACTGGCCCATCTACTGTCAAGGCTCTCTCGACCGAGCAAAGCAAAGCGCCCCCGAACATCCGGGAGCGCCCTCCGTGCAATCCTCACGACAACCTTAGTCCGGCACCGCTTCCAGGCTCGCCGGCATCTCCACTATTTTGCCGTTATCCGCCAGTCGAGTCTTGGCCAGCGCCTTGTACGCCACCAATCGCGATCGGTTGATGCCGCCCAGAGGACGATGCGCTGCCAGCGCATGCGCCGGCGAAAACGACAGGTCCTCGAAGTAGCCATCCTTCGCCGGGTCCCACGCCGTCTGCGACGGAATCACCAGCCGTGCAACAGACTGGTACTGCGACGATGTCTCCGGCCACTCGGCCTGCGCGTTCTCAATCGGCATCTCGTCCAGGCCCGTGTTCAACTGCACCCGCACATCAAACTCTGCAGGATTGTTCTTGAAGAACGCATTCATCGCCTCCCGCAGCGCATCCGGTGTCTCGGGATCAAACGGCTGCTCCTTCAGCGCCTCCAGTCCCGGAGAATCGGGAAAGAACCCCAGCTTGGCCACGTAGTCGCCATACCGAAACGCCGTCTGCGAGAAGTACGACTCCGTCAACGGATTCACCACCGGATGCCCGTAAAACGCCAGCTTCTCCGAGTTCGCCCCCACAGTATTCAGCACCGCATTCGTCGCGCGCGACACGGCGGACACTGCACCCTTCACACTGTCCGAAAGCTTGGGAGCAATCTCCGCATTGGGCTTGAACGCCTGCAGGAACTCCTTCGGCCCACCTGCCAGGAACTGCTTGCCCACATCGAAAACCCAGTCCTGCGTCTCCGCCGTGTGGCCCTCCAGCTTGGGTCCCTTCACGCCCAGCACCTTCACCGAAAGTCCACGATCGGTTGACAGCTTGGAGTCATCCAGCAGCTCACCCGGCTGCTGTGCCATGCGGATCAACACCTCATACCGGCCAGGCTGGGCGAACATTCCCTGCGCCAGCTCACGCGGCAGGTCGTCCCGCACAATCAGGTGACCTTTCAGCAGTCCATGCGCCTTGGCATGCGAGATCCGCACCGAGCGGCCATACTTCTCCCGCGCCAGGTGCATGCCCTGGGTCATGACCTCCACAATCTTTGCGTTTGTCTCATTCTCCTCGGGCGCGATCGTCTCTACGTCGTCGCTATAGAGCAGGTAATTCGGCATGGGGCTTGATCCTTTCAAAGCTTCTTTTATGTGCAGTGGCTCAACGAGCGTGGAGGGCTTGGCGGCACTCGCCGCCGACACTACCGAAGAGACGCACGACACCCGTTACCGGATGTACCCAATCCCTGGAATGCTTACCCTGGAGGGTCACCCGCCGTATACGTCCGATCCTTCCACCGCCCGCCTGTCCCTCGGTAGAACCGCACTGCTGAGCCAATCGTCGCCAGCAGGTAGAAGCACGCAATGCCCGGCAGAGCCACACCCCACACAGGCGATAGCCTGTACCGCCGCAGCGTCGGCTGAAACGCCAGGGCCATCGAGACCCAGAGGGACAAGCTGATCCATCGAGCCTCGCCCCAGGACACACTTCCCCACACCGGCACAACGTACAGCAACAACATCCCAAGCACCGTGCCCAGCAGCAACCACGGCGAGTAACGCAACTGCACGTACGCCGTGCGCGCAATCATGTCCCACACCTCCCGCAGGTGCTCATATCGCCGCTCGCTTTTAACCAGCTCTCCGTGGCCCAGCCAGATCGTGAAGCCCTCGCGCTTCACCTGCTGTGCCAGCGCCACATCATCAATCAGCGCCGTCCGAATCCGGCTCACCCCGTCCACCCGCCGCAACGCTTCCTCCGACAACAGCATCGCCCCGCCCGCCGCCGCCGCGGTCCTTCGCTTCGGGTCGTTCACCCATGCAAAGGGGTAGAGCATCGCGAAAAAGAACACAAACGCCGGCAGCGTCGCCCGCTCCGCAAAGGTCTCGCAACGCAACCGCACCATCTCCGAAACCAGCCCATGCCCACTCTGCTCCGCATGCGCAAGCAACGCCGCCAGGTGTCCCGGCGCATGCACGATGTCGGCATCGGTCAGCAGCACGTAATCCGCCGCGCGTGCCTCCGGCTGCTCAAGTCCCTGCGACACGGCCCACATCTTGCCGCTCCACCCTGGCTCCAGAGGCCTGCCCGGCACCACGCGCAGCCGCGCGTCTGTTGCGCCGATCCCCTCGGCCAAGGCCCCCGTGCCGTCTGTGCTGTTGTCATCCACCAGCACCACCTGCAACGCTCCGCCAAACTTCTGCGCCAGCAGGGATCGCAGCGTCGCCTCGATGTGCTCGGCCTCATCCCGTGCCGGGATCACGGCCGTTACCCGCAGCCATCGTGTCGGCGTTGCAGGCGGCAAGACCGGCCCCGAGCGCCAGAAGTCTCCACGAAAGAAAAACAACACCGCCCAAACCACGAGGCTCAGCAGCGCGCAAACCAGCAACATGGTTTCCATTATCGGACCGTCGCGAATGGGAAGCGTCCAGAAGCCGTGTGCTCGGGACAGTTCCCGGCTTACATCGCGATCCAATGGAAGCGCGGCAGAAAACCACGCAAGAGGCGGCGTCTGAGACAATCAGACCATCTTCGGAGTCCAACTCGCGTGTCGCTGAATCGCCGTCTCGCCCCCCTCGCCGCTGCCATCCTCTTTACTGTCTCCGGTGCCCAATCCCAGGTTCCCAAAGCGCCACTCACCTCTGCGGCCACACGCCCTGACGTCACCCGCGCTACGCTGTCCAACGGCATGCGCGTCGTCATCATCCGCGACGCGCTTGCGCCCGTCGTCACCGTGGAGACGAACTTTCTCGTCGGCGGCAATGAAACACCTGCAGGTTTTCCAGGCATGGCGCACGCCGAAGAGCACATGGCCTTTCGCGGCTGCACCGGCATGAGCGCCGACCAGACCGCGGCCATCTACGCCCAGCTCGGCGGCGAGAACAACGCCGACACCCAACAGAACATCA
>CAXTVC010000133.1:0-6125 GCA_964247615.1 uncultured Acidobacteriaceae bacterium | reverse complement strand
CATGTATACGAGCCAAACCCCTGGTTCAAAGAATATTGGTTCTACCAGCGTTATCGCACCACCTGCTTAGCAGGCCGGTCTCTCTGCATCGGATGCTACCCGGCCTCGCCCGGATGCGCAAGCACGCAGACGTGCCCCCTCCGGGTCATTGCCTGGTCCTCCACTTCCAGGTAGAGCGCCCGGTTTCGCAACCAGAAGTTGTCATGTAGCACACAGATCGCCTCGCTGCATGAGGAAATCTTCCGCGGTTCCTGCAGGAGATTGCTCAGCACACGGTGGTCGTTTGCAAGTTTCGGACGTCCAATACGGTTGAGCTTGTGTCATGGCACACGCTGTCGCGTCACGCGGCGACAGCTATTTTGCAGCCCAACGGCTCTCAGCGGCGCCTGTCGGTCGGTGAGAGAACAAGGAGTATCGAATGAATATTCAGCATCGACTTAGAACCACTGGTGGCCTGGTCATGTCCCTGGCCATGTTTACGTCCCTGGCAGGTGCCGCAGGCGCCCAGGAAGCAACGATTCAGGGTCTGGTGATCGGCAGAAATGGCCCCACCATGTCGGTGAAAACGCCCGACACCCCCCGGCTCACGGTCATCCTGTCGGACAGCACCAAGGCGCGGGAGAAGGGCGGCTTTCTGGGCCTGGGCGGCAAGGATCTTGGCATTACAGAACTGGTTCCCGGCCTGGCCGTAAAGGTTGAGGGATCGTATGACCCTGATCACAAGTTGCTCGCAAAAAAGGTTACGTTTTCCCGCACATCCCTTCGCACGGCAAAGCAGATCGATGCCGGGTTGAACCCCGTCGCCGAAGAGGTGGCCGCCGCGCAGGATCAGCTCAGGAGCGATCGCCGGGACATTGATGCCAACGGGCAGAGCATCGCCAAAAACACGCAGGACATCGACTCCAACAAGCAGGGAATCGCCGCCAACACCCAGGCCACGGCAGCGAACAAGCAGGCCATCGGCGAGGCTAATGGGCGCTTTACCAAGCTTGATGAGTACGAGACCAAGGGCAGCCTCACCGTCACCTTCGCCAATGGCAAGGCCACCATCACCAAGAAATACAAGGATGACCTCGCTGACTTTGTGAAGACCGCGGCCGAGACCCCGGGCTACATGATCCAGGTGCAGGGCTATGCCTCTTCCACCGGCTCCGCCACACTGAATCAAAGGCTGAGCAGTGAGAGAGCCAATGCGGTGCTTTCCACAATTCAGCAGACGGGTGTTGTTCCGCTGACGCGGATCCTGGCGCCTGCCGCCATGGGAACCACCAACCAGGTAGGGAGCAATCGCACACGCAAGGGGCAAGCGGAAAACCGGCGCGTGATCGTGACTGTTCTTGTAAACAAGGGAATCACCGGCTAGCCTGCTTCGTTTTGCGGAGCGGTGAAGGTCCTTCTGCCAGGTCAGCGGACCTCCATGCATGTGACGGGTGGCTGCCTTGACCCAGATCGTACGACGGCTTGCTGCCGTTGCAAACAACGACAACAGAGATGTTCAATGCGTGACCCAGAGCTCATTTCGACCTCTGGGTCACGCATTTGTTCTGTGGGGACAGCCCTCGCTACAACTTCGTCTCGCCACCCTGTGTGCCGGCTTTTACATCCTCCGGCACCGCGATGCGCTCGAAGTCGTTTGCGAGCTTGTAGAGCGCCTCCGGCACCTCGTCGCCGGCCAGGGGTTTGCCGTGACCCGGCGCCACCGTCTTCGGTCCCAGCCCGGCGAGTTTGCGAACGCTCGCCTTGGCTGCACCCCAGTCAGAGGTGAAGTAGGCTGGCGGCCCATGCAGTTCGGCGGGCTGTGTGAAGCTTGCGGCAAAGAAGCTCTCCGCCGGGGTGGTACAGAAGGCGTCGCCGACCAGCAGGGTCCGGTCGCTCTCGCGAAAGAAGCTGACGTGCCCCGGCGTGTGACCGGGTGTGTGGATCAAGGTCCACCCAGGCATCTCCGCCAGGCTCAGCTCCGTGCCTTCACCCGGCAGTGCCTTCAGACGCGCACCCAGGTCAATGGGCCCACGCGGCAGGGTTGGCGCCAGCAGCGGCATCACGCCGCCGCCTGCCTTCCAGTCCGGCGCAGGATACTCCTTCTGTCCAGTCAGGTAGGGGAATTCGAGCGGATGCGCGTACACCGGCACATCCCACGCTTCGGCCAGCTCCATGGCCTCGCTCGCGTGATCAAAGTGCCCATGGGTCAAGACAATGGCATTGGGTGGCCGGCCAAAGGTCTTCTCCGCCCAGCGCTTGATCCGCCCTGCGGAGAGCGGAATGGCCGCATCGATCAGCGTCCACGAGCCATCCTCGTGTCGCAACCCGAACACGTTCACAAACGTGATCTTCAAGCCACTCAGCCCCGGCGCAATTGCGTCCATGGGGACTATCTGGTCTTCACTGATTTCTATCTTGTCCACGGTGTCTTTGCCCTCGCCACGATAGGACGCCAAAGCGCTTGCTCGCGGCTGACCGTGGAAGCGAACTCAAGAATCGATCGTTAGTTCGTCGTGGGGGATCCTGGTGCGGGCACATTTGCGGCGACAGTTTCTTTTTGCGCTTCTCGAGCCCTGGCGAGGAGCTTTTTCAGCTTGCCTTCCACATTGGCACCCTCACCCAGCATCTCCGCCGTGAGCACGCCGTCGGAATCAATTGTGAAATAGTGCGGGATCGCGTTGATCCCGAAGAGCTCGGTGAGCTTATGGTCCGCATCGCGGTACTGTGCCCAGGTCATCTCGTTTTTGGAGACGAAGTTCTTCCATTTCGTCTCATCCGCATCCCAGCTGATGCTGAGGATCACCAGAGGCTGTCCCGCGAATTCTTTTGCGATCTGTTTCATGTGCGGCAGTTCTTCATTGCACGGTCCGCACCATGTGGCCCAGAAATCAATCAACACCACCCGGCCGCCCATCGCATCCAGGTTGAATTTCGACCCATCCAGCGCGGTCACCTCAAAAGCGGGCGCCATTTTGTGCAGGGACAGCTCAGGATTTTCAGCGAAGTGTTCTGCCCGCAGTCTTGATGGATCTTTTGCGCTGACGCAACGAACACACTCGGAGAAGTCGGCCTTGGCGTCCTCCATCTTGCCGGAAGCGGCCAGCACTCTGCCGTCGAGGAAGAGTGCCGCCACGTTCTTCGGGTACTCGTGCAGGGCCTGCGTCAGGACGGCATGCACGGCCTCCAGCTTGTCCGGATTCGGCTTGTCCCCCGCACCCTGGAAGAGTGCATTGGCACGCCAGTACCCAGCGATGGATCGCCCGGCTGGGGTAGCGACAAGACCGCCCATCACCTCTGCTGTCGCTGCTGCGTCCTTGAACTTTCCCTCCGCCATCTGTGCTCCATACTGAGCCTTCAGGCATTCGAGGCACCCTCCACCAGCAATTTTGTTTGCCTTGCGATAGCTGTCGGCGGCAAAACCGAACTGCTTCTGTCGCATCAGGTGCGCACCGTCCGCCATAGCCGCCTGATATTTCGCGTCAGAGGTATATGCCGGAGCAGCAGATGAAGCGGGCGGATGCTCCTGTGCCGAAGATCGCTGGGAACTCAGAAGGGCAAGCAGGCAAAAAGACAGGGACGCGTAACGCCGGAAACGCATGGTGGATCGCCTCAAAGAAGTGTGCGATCCATCATGCGTGCGCTACCCCCTTAAGGGCAAGAACTCTTCAGTAACCTCAGCCGACCTTGCGCTCCGCCAAAACCTCATCCAGCATGCCGGCGAGCGAGCCTGTGCGGGTGCGGACGTTGCTTTGGGCCTGGTTCAGGCTGCCAGTGAGGGTGTCATAGCGGGTACGCAGCGTCAGCAGTTCGTCGGCGATGTTCAGGGCTGCCAGCACGGCCACGCGCAGGGAATCCACTGTGGCTCCGTGGGCTGAAACGGCTCTCATTTTGGCGTCCACAATCGATGCAAGCCGTTCAATGTACTGCGGGTCGGTGCCGCGCAACTGGTAAATCTGGTCGTAGATGTCCACGACCACCGCGCCTGCCTCGCGCGCTGCCATCTCGGCTCTTGAGATCTCTGCTGCCGTCTTTGCTGCCTGGTCCGCCAATCGAAAGTCCCCTGCCCTCTTTATTATGTCTTCAACAACGCATCCATCTGCGCCAGCAGGCGCTCCACGCGACTTCGCAGTGACTCGCGCTCCCGGTGGTAGGTCTCGAGCTCCGTCTGCGTGGTACTGTTGGCCTCTTCCAGAGACCTCAGCCGCTCGTGCAGTGTGGAGACCTCGGCCTGCGCGGCATTGCGTTCCGCTTCTACGACGGAGCGTGCCTCGCGCTCGCGGCGGATCATTTCCACGGCCTGCAACACCTTGGCCTCGAGCGCCTGAAACTCATCCGCGCTGATGGCACCATTGGAGCCATCACTCCCCACTCCGCTGTCCATCGTGCCTTTCACCAAGCCAAATCGCGTTTCGCACATGCGATTCCGGTTGCAGTATAGCGACTGGGGCAGTGGATTGCCCCTCCTGAATCGTACGAGGTATCTCTTTACACCCTCTCCCTGAATCTTATGGCTGGTCTGGCGCGCGTTGTGTTCCGCCCAGCTCTGTCAGGGTGCCCGTGATGGCCTCGCCCCAGCCGTTCAGCTCTTCTTCGGTGAGGGTTCGGTCGGGCGACTGGAACTCAAGGTGGATCAGCAGTGAATAGCTTCCACGCGGAACGGCCTTGCCCTTGGGATCACGGAAGATCTCCATCGGCTGCACCACCCCCAGTTCGGGCGGGGCCACCGCACGAACACGGGCCTCGATCGTGCTCCAGTCGAGGATGTCGGGGAAGATGAACGAAAAGTCGCGATCCACGGCCTGAAAGCGGGAGAGCTCCCGCAATACCGGCTGCCGCAGCGGCAGGCCGAGCAGGGTGGCGGCGTCAATCTCCGCAAAGACACAGCTCCCGCGAAGCTTGCGCGCGGAGGCCTCCGTGGCCGAGAGCTCCCCAAAAACCCCGACCGCCTGCCCGCCCAGCAGAACGCGCGCCCCACGGCCGGGCTCAATCCATGGGGGTAGCGGCGACGCGTCTGTGCCGGTTTCGAAGCGGATATCTTTGCTGAAGGCGGCAAGCAGAGACTCGAGCGCGCCCTTTACCTCGAACAGCAGCGCATCACTGGATCGGTGCAGCGTGCTTGTGGTGGTTCCCCCCGTGGCGCCGAGCGCCAGACCGGGCTGCTCTTTCACTTTGGCGGGTGAGCCCGTGAAAACGGTGCCTAACTCGAAGAGACGGACGGCCCCTGCCCCGCGGGCGAGATTCCGGGAGAGCATCCCGGCCATGCCCGCGACCAGCGACGGCCGCAGGTGGCCCGCCTCCTCGCTGAGCGGGTTGCCGAGCGCGACCGCGCCCTGGGTGGGATCTCCGAATGCCGCGGATTCCTCTGCCGAAGTGAATGTCGAGGAGATTGCCTCGGTGTAGCCGAGGGCTCGCAGCGTCGAACGGATGGCTGCTTCCGCCCCCTTGTGCGGCTGGTCGTGGACCTCGCCCGACCAGCCCGGCAGCGTGTTTGCGAAGCCGTTGTAGCCGTAGACGCGGGCAACCTCTTCGATCAGATCAATCTCGCGCTCCAGATCGAGCCGCCAGCTCGGCAGCCCCACCCTGTACTCGCCGGGTATGCCTTCCGTCGGTTGCAGATCGCAGCCGAGCGCCCCCAGATACTGGACGACAATCTCTTCCCGAAGCCCTGAGGAGCGTTGCCCGTCGGGACGTACCGTGTCCTCCAGCGTTGTACCGAGCAGGCGCTGGACCTCGGTCACGCGAAGGGCGATACGCGGCCGGTTCGCCGTCCCTGCCGCGATCTCCGGGACCACGATGTCGGTCATCGGCCCGATGACCTGGCCGCCCACCGCCTCCCTTACAAGCCGCGTGACGAGGTGGTTGGCCAGGGGCGCGGCGTTGAAATCCGCGCCACGCTCAAAGCGGTGGCTGGCGTCCGTGTGCAGCCCATGCCGGCGCGAGCTGGCGCGAATGGCCGCGGGATCAAACCAGGCTGCCTCGACGAGGATATTGCGTGTCTCCTCGGTGACGCGGGAGTCCCATCCACCCATGACGCCTGCAAGCCCCAGCGCCTTGCGCTCGTCGGCGACGACGAGGTCCTCAGCAATCAGCGTGCGCTCGGTACCGTCGAGCAGTCGCAGTTTCTCGCCGGCACGCGCACGGCGCAC
>CAXTVC010000132.1:0-6226 GCA_964247615.1 uncultured Acidobacteriaceae bacterium | reverse complement strand
TTTGCATTCAAGATCCTCAAAGCAAACCGGACCGACACGTTCAGCTAGGACCGCTAACGCACCGGTCTCGCGAACATCACAATTGAACCTTCACGTTCGATCCATCTAACACGGCTGCATGCTGGACCTAAGATCCTCAACTTACGTCCGCGCCGTCTGTCCCTAATGCGTGCAGGGTTGGTGCATCCGCACGCGTGATCCATGCATCCTGATCCCGTTACAGGCCGGACTTGGATGCATCCAAGTCCGGCCTGTAACGACAGAGTTGGATGCATCCAAGTCACACAAGGCCCGCCCTGTATCGCTGGCCACTTCCCACCGTTGCAGTTCGCTGGTTACAACCGACTGCATCTGCGTTTGGTGGAGCGTGACCATGACAGCAAGCCAAGTTGAAGGGTTCCGCACCATCGCAGCCGTGCTGCGAGCTGCGGGTCGCGCCGCCATTGAGGCCGAAAACGCACCAGACAAACGCAAGCGCCTACGCTCGTTCTCAGTGACTGAAGCAGCGCACATTCTTGCAGTGTCTCCTGCCACTGTCCGCCGTGCCGTCGCGAGCTTGAACGCAGCTGCTCCTAGCCCGCCACGTACACGCCTGGAGTTTACAGAAATACAGGCGTTGCGCCCTGTGCTACGCGGGGCCGGCCCGGGCCGCCGATTGGAGCAGGGGGAGGAGCTGTCCGTGGTAGCTTTCACCAATTTCAAGGGCGGATCCGCCAAAACCACTGGAAGCGTCCACTGCGCCCAGTACCTCGCGTTGCAGGGCTACCGCGTGTTGCTGGTGGATTTGGACAGCCAGGGTAGTGCCACCGCCCAGTTCGGTCTGGACCCGTCTGGGGAAGTCGACGCGAACAACAGCTTTGCGGCGTGGACGACAGCAAGGGACGAAGGGCGCGTTCTGGACGCGCACCGCCTATGCCAGCGAACCTATTGGCCAGGCATCCACCTAGTTCCAGCTGGTCCTGCTCTGGCGATCGCGGAGGACAGCCTGTCTCGACGAGTTGCCGGCCTAACTGAGCCAGGTCTACCGTTCAACGAATTGGCTGCTTTCCTTCACGCAGTCGCAGGGTTCTACGATGTGGCCATTGTAGATACCCGACCGGATGTTAACATGCTCATGACGACCGCCCTTCACGCCGCTACAGGATTAGTCGTTCCTACTCGGGCCACCATGACCGACCTCGCCTCTACTGGGGAATTCTTTGCCCATCTCGCTTCCTACATTTCTGAAGTAGAGAGTACCTTGGGTCAACCTTTGCCTACGCGTTTCACACGTATCCTTGTTTCCGCGTATGATCCGGCAGACCGCAGCCAGGATGCGCTGTTTACCCTCCTCCAGGATCGGTTCGGGCCAACGGTGCTTGCTGTCCCTTTCTTGCACTCTCGCGTCATGGGCACGGCTGGTTTCGGAAAAGAAACGATCTACGAATATGAGCCGAGCACGGACCGCACGGCCTATACCCGCGTGCTTGCTAGCGCCAACGCCGTCAACGCAGCGATCTTGGAAGACATCGAGCGGGCCTGGGGCCGCACGCCGGCAGCGAAGAGCGCGCCATCGGATGCTACGGTGACTGTATCGTGAGTAAAGGGCGTTTCGGTGCGCTCGCTCAGGCCGTCCAGGCCGGAACCGCCGCCGTGCAGGCGGAGAAGCCGGCCGCCTTAACTGGCAGCATCCATCGGCCGACGGCCGCCTTGGGCGCAGTCGCAGAAGGGCTGCGCGACCGCATTACTAGGCTCGAAGCCGCGTTAGTCCATACGGAAGGTCACAATGCTGGGTTAAAGCGCGAGTTGGATCAGATCCGCGTTGTCCAGGCTCGTGCAGGCGATGCTGTAGAAGAGTATCTGTTTCTTGACCCGGCTGTCATCCAAGACTCATTGCCGCGCGACCGCATGGCGGGTGCCTTTGGGGGGGCGGATTTCCAGGCTCTGCAAGACGACATTGAGGCCAATGGTCAGAACGACGCCATCACTGTCCGCCGCACGCCTGACAACAGCGCTGCCTCTGGCCCTATCGACAGCTTCGAGGTAGCTGCCGGGCGGCGCCGACTAGAAGTCTGCCGTCGGTTGGGCAGGCAGGTGCTAGCACGCGTGCGCACACTGGACGATGACGCCATGCTTCGCGTTCAGTTCAGCGAGAACGAGCGGCGCGAGGACGTCTCAGCTTTGGAGCGCGCCCGCTGGTTCGCAGCCGTGAAGCAGCGCACGGGCAGGCCAGCCAAGGAGATTGCGGCAGGATTCGGCCTCGACCCTTCCACGCTCAGCCTCTACCTGCGATTGTCCCGCTTTCCCGATGCCATCGCCGAGAGGTTGGAGGACCCCCGCCGGCTCGGCGTGCTGCGAGCACGCCGGATAATGGAGGTGCTGGAGGCCGACCCGGACGCCGCCGGGCGTCTCATGCGCGCGCTCGAAGTCCATGCGCGAGCCTGTCGCACGCGCGGTGCGGCAGTGGACGGGGACGAACAGGTTGCCGTCCTGCTGCGTGCCGCTGAGGCGCGTGAAGGGGCGTCGGCCGAGGCCGCGGAACGCCGCCATGTGACGCACAATGGCCGGCGCATTGGGACGCTGACTCGGAACGGGGGCCAGTGGGTGTTCCGTTTCGCCTCAAGCATTGGGGAAGCGGCCGTACAGGCGCTTGCCGATCGCATGGGCGATCTAATTGCGGATGCTGAACGTTTGGCAGGACAGGACGCGAGCGCTAGGACAGAGCCACCCCTGTCCCGGCGGCGCTGACCGTCAGCCAGTTGGTTTCAGTTGTTGCTGCCTGTTTAGGTGCACGTAGGTGGACCCTCCAGCGTTCCGTCCCTGAACATGCACCTCCTGCACCGACTCACCATACCGAAAGTGGACCGGTTTTACGGCATCGGTCGCAGCAAACCGCGCGCCAGTGTCGCCACGCCGTGCGACAAATGGTTTCGCCCGGCTGCTTCCCCCTCTGTTACTTGGCGCAGTCGGTCACGCTCCTGCCGAAGGTATCCGGAGATTTCATCGCACAAGGCGACCATCTCCGCCGGTTGCGGCTTGAAGCGCCGGGTGCGGCGCCAAGTCCGAGCTGCGGCCTCTACGGCCCATAAGGGGTAGACGCCCAGATCCTCTGCCCAGTCATCGGCCAGACGCTGCTCGACCTCAGGAGGGTGTGGGTCCATCCGGTAATGTGACAACAGCGCCAAGACGCGCGCGAGCAATGCGCCCCGGTGTGCCGGCTGCAAGGCGTCCTCCAAGGCAAGGAGGCGCCGCTCCACCGCCGCCATCTCCGCAGGGCTCTGCACAACCGGGGGCGACCAGCGCTCCACGCGTCGAGCCGGGCCGGTGTCCGGGAACAGGAAGCGCCGCTCCGCTACGCCCCGCTCCAGCACAGTCGAGACCAATGGGCAGTGCGGAAGGCTGGGCAGGGTGTTCACGCCGGGGACGGGCAGCGGCGCAGCTAGGACGGAATGGGGGCGTTTGGACACTTGCACGATTGTCAACTCCAGGGTGAGGCCGCCGGGGCAGGGGATACAGCAGCGGCGGCGGCCCACGCGTCATAACGTTGGGCGGACGAGGTCGGGACGCGGTTCACGCCGTCTGCGGTTGAACGACGGCTTGGCCGCGTGTGGCCTTCAGGGTGGCGGGGCTGAGCGCCGTGGTCTTCCAGCAGCCAGGCCAACCAGGCGTCGCCCAGGTGTCCGAGGCGGTAGCGGTAGCCCCGGGCGCGACAGCGAGCACGAAAACGCGCGGTATGGGCAGGCAGGTCTGCACCGGGACAGAAGCGTAAAGCCTGGGCCGTATCTGCCTCGCTTGGTTCCCAGTCTGAAGGAACCTCGGCATCTTCTTCACGAACCGCTGCCGTCGCGTGTGGGGCGGGCGTGTTGTTATGTTCGAAGAAGAGGTGATTCGTGTCATGAGGCTGACAGGGGGTGTCAGCCTGCGGCATAGGTCCTGTCACGTATGCATCAGGGGTGGTCTGGGTAAGCTCTGGAAGAATTTCAGGCAACGGCAATGGCGGGGCGCCGATGCTTGCTGCCATTCCGTCTGCTGGAGTCAGACGCAAGTGATACAGGCAGGAGGTGGTGCCTCCGTTGCCACGCGAACGCGCCGTCTTCTCCAGCAAGCCGATTGCTGCAAGCTGAGCCACTACCCGGTTCACCCAGGGACGGCTGCGCCGCAAACGCTGCGCCAGGGTGGCTTGGGACGGTACGCACACGCCATGCTCGTCCGCATAGGTGGCAAGGGCCGCCAGAACACAGAAGCAGTCAGCGTCCACGTCAGGGTGCAGGAGCCACCACGCGGGCACGCGACCCCAGCGCGCGGTCGTTCTAGGCTCGGTCATGGCAGAGTCCTTTCGTTCCAGGGGCGCAGAGCGCCCGTTCGTCCCAGGGCGCACAGCGCGCCCGTAAAGGTAGGAAAAGGCCTGTTGCAGCTCTAGGCAAAGCGACTGGAGAGGGTTTGCGATGCGGCAAAGGAGGTTTCCAGTGCGTCAAGGGTGCCCAGCAGTGCGGAACAGGAGGTTCGCCATGCGGAACGGGAGGTTTCCGGTTCACAAAAGGGAGGTTTGCGGTGCGCCTAGGCCGAGACTCGGTGCCGAGCGTCCGTGCGCTGCACCGCAAACCTCCGCCATATCCTGTCTGAGGCTCGCAACCTCCACATTTACTGTCGCGCCGCACTGCAAACCTCCTGGTTTAGCGGACGTGTCGAAGGTTTCCGGTGCACCTAGGCCTTGACCCTCGAGGATCAGAGGTTTGAGGTGCGGGGCAAGGGCCCCTGCGCGGCTGTTCGCTGACGGCCCTCCGCTCCCGCCGTTTCTGTCCTTGCGGGCCGCTTGCGGCATAATTTACCGGGCACCTGGGACACTACCCAGCAGTGCCTGGACGTTCCCGTTGGTGGGCGCAGTGCGGCAGCGGCGCGATGCCGGCGGCCGGCAACGTCACAGGCGCCGGATGGCTACTCGTCGAGCTTGCCACGCGGGCACCGGGAGGTTTGCGATGCGCCATGCCACTGCATCCCAACCTCGCACGGCAAACCTTCTCCGCTGCATCGGAAACCTCCTTGCAATAAGCACATGAGGCTTGCGCGACTCCTCTTGCCCGCCACAACGTGGGTAACAGGAGGCCCCTCATGAGCAAACCCGACCCCCGGCGCAGCCCGGGTGCGCCGTTTCCGCTGCAACTCGCCTTATGGGAGGTGCCGGAGCCGGACCGCACCAATATGGTGGCGCTCTATGACATAGCCCCTCGCTTCTGCTTCGACATGCGGGATGGCGGAGAAGGCAGTCGCAAGCTGATCGAGCGCGAGTTCACCTTCGGTCCCAAGCACTACCGCATCACTTTGAAGCCCACCCAGGTCCGTACTCTCGACGGCACCATAGTGGATCGCTACCTTGGTGAGCGTGAGCAGATCGTCGAGGAGGTGATCCGGCGCATTGCTGGCAACCGCTCCCGTCTGCGTTTGCACAACGGCGTGAAGGTCCGCTTTCCCTTTACCGTCGGCGAGATACGGGACGAACTGAGCCGCGTACACCATTCGTACAGCTTCGCCGAAATCCGAGAAGCCATTACGCTGCTGAACGAGGTTCGCCTGGTGATCCAGGATCTGGATGCCAAAGGGTCGCCCGTGCTGTCTTCGGCCGCGTTCCCCGTCATGGGCCTGCGCCGCAGGGGAGACGACTTTGATAGCTTCGTGGAGTTTAACCCGCTGGTGGCCGATGCCATACGCCTGTTGGATTTCATGCAGGTGGACTACGAAACTCTAATGAAGCTGCACGACCCCGTGGCGCGCTGGCTGCTGAAACGCTTGCACAACGAGATTGCGGTGGCTCGGCAGTCTGTCCAGCAGATGACCGCCACAGGCATACGCCGTGACTCCGGAATGCCGGAGTGGAAGACTACTCGCAACCTCTTGCGCCGCGTGTCCCAGTCTGTAGAGGTGCTGAGGGACCTCGGCGTGCTGGACAAGGTGGACGCCGAGGAGGTGATGGAAGGCCAGCGCAAGGTGGACATCGTGTTTACAGTCAGCGCCAGCCCGGACTTTATGGCCAAGGTTCATGCTTCGCGGCGCATAGCCCGTGCCAATCGGGAAGACTTTTCACGCATCACCGGCGGCGGCACGCCGGGCGCCGGTTTTGCCCCTGCCGCCCCGGCTGAGTTGTTCCGCTTGCGGGATGCGCGAGTATCTGCACCGGAGAACGAGGCTGCATGAGTGATACGGTTTCCGGATAATCAGTTCGGCTGCGCTGTCTCGGGCCACCAGTGGAATT
>CAXTVC010000131.1:2383-6333 GCA_964247615.1 uncultured Acidobacteriaceae bacterium | reverse complement strand
TGGTGCAGGGCATGAGTTATTGGACCTATACCGATCTGTTTGAGGAGCCGGGGCCGCCAACGGCGGCGTTCCAGGGCGGGTTTGGCCTCATGAACCGCGACGGCATTCGCAAGCCGGCGTGGTTCGCTTACAAGTACCTGCATGCGCTGGGGGGCAACGCGTTAAAGACGACGGACCCGCAGGCTCTGCTGACTGTGCAAGGAGACAAGCTGACCGCGCTGGTGTGGGACTTCGAGCAGCCGGTGCAGGCCGTGAGCAATCGCCCGTTTTATACGAAATTGGTGCCCAACCACCCGGGGGCGCCGGTGACGTTGCATGTGGAGCATCTGCGGCCTGGCAAGGCGTACAGGATGGAGCTGCATCGCACGGGGTACAGGGCGAATGATGCCTACTCGGCGTACATCGAGCTTGGGGCACCGAAGGATTTAAGCGCCGGGCAAATCGCTCAGCTGAATGATCTGACGAGGGACGCCGCAGAGAAGGTGGAGACGGTGAAGAGTGATCGCAACGGTGCTGTGTCCATCACGTTGCCCATGCGCAGCAATGATATTGTGCTGGTCACCCTGGACGGCAAGGCAGCGCGCTGAATCAGGCGTTGCAGCAGTCGAGTTGCCGGCCAAAGTGCGCGGCTTGAATCAACGTAAGGTGAGGGCAGCGCAGACCGAAGACTACGGTCGCGTATAGATCAGGAGTGAGCTATCAGAACATCACGTCGAGGCTTTCTGCAACTTGGAGTACCTGCCGCAGCGGCTATTCCTCTGTTGCGAGTGGAGACCGCCGCCGGGCAAACGCAGTCCAAGGAGCCTGTGCGCTCCCATGGCGATATCGGCGGCTTTGAGGGGCAGCGGCAGAGCGACCTCGGCAATGGGCAGTACCTGAATCCGGTGTTGCCCGGCGACCATCCGGATCCGAATGTCCTGAAGGACGGCGACGACTATTACATGAGCTATTCGTCCTTCGATTACTACCCGGGCGTGGTGATCTGGCACTCGCGGGACCTGGTGAACTGGACGCCGATCGGCCCGGCGCTGCACAAGAACATTGGGTCGATCTGGGCGCTGGATCTTGCCAAGCACGACGGTCGTTACTTCATTTACATCCCTGCCGTGCGGAATGCCTCGAGTGAAGCCGAGGAGCTGCACCATGTGAAAGGGAGCTCGCCTTTCAAGGTGTACGTCATCCACGCCGAGGACATGCGGGGGCCGTGGAGTGAGCCGATCGATATGGATATCGATGGGTGCTTCGACCCAGGACATGCGGTTGGAGAAGATGGCCAGCGCTATCTTTTTCTCAACGGCGGGCGTCGTGTGCGCATTACAGCCGACGGTTTGCGGAGAGCCGGCGAGGTCGAGCACGTTTACGACGGCTGGCAGTACCCGGAGGAGTGGATCGTCGAGGGTTTTGCGCTGGAAGGTCCCAAGATGATGCGTCACGGAGACTGGTTCTACATGTTCTCCGGTGAGGGTGGAACAGCCGGGCCGCCGACCAGTCACATGGTGGTCGTGGCACGCGCACGCTCGATCGGGGGCCCGTGGGAGAACTGCCCGCACAACCCGATTGTGCACACGGGCAGTGGGCGCGAGCTGTGGATGTCGCGTGGCCACGCCACCGCGGTTGAAGGACCGAAGGGCGATTGGTGGATGCTTTATCACGGGTACGAAAACGGCTTCCGCACGCTTGGCCGGCAGGCGCTGCTGGAACCCTTTGCGTGGACCGCAGACGGCTGGCCTTTGGCGCGTGGCGAGGACGCGTCCGGGCCGATGAACAAGCCGGTTCCCACCATGGCGGCGGAGCCACATGGGCAGCCGCTCTCGGACGACTTCCGAAGCAGCCGGCTTGGCTCGCATCTGGCGTTCTTCCAACCGCACCCGGGATACCTGAACCGCGCGCGGTTTGGGGAAGAAGGCATGCTGCTGGCCGGGCAGGGTGAGGGGCCCGCGGGCTCGTCCCCGCTGACGATGATCAACGGGGATCATGCCTATGAGGTCATGGTGGAGTTCGTCTTGCGCGGCGGGGTACAGGGCGGTCTACTGCTGTTCTATAACGATGAGCTTTTCTGCGGCATCGGCTGTGATGGCAAGCGCTTGCGCAACTACAAGCTGGGCAAGGACCTGCCCTATGCGCCGAGTCCCACGATCACCAATCCGCACCTCTTCATGCGGGTACAGAACGTCCAGGATGTTGCGACCTTCTCATGGAGCGAGGATGGGGTGCTTTGGCACAAGGCGAACTCCTATGAGGTCTCCGGGTACAACCACAACATCGCCGATGGCTTTCTGAGCTTGCGTGTGGCGCTGTTTGCTTGTGGCAGTGGTGATGTGCTGTTCAAGAAGATGACCTACCGCGCTCTGCACACATAGTTGATGAGGGTCGCTTGCTGCCCTGGATGCGTTCGCTTTCCGCGCTGCAGGGCGTGAGCCGCATGCTGTACCTGTTCTGCACCGTTGCCAGCGTGGGCCAGGTGCCCAGCGTGCTTTGGGTGCTCTATGGAACAGATCGCTTCGGCTGATCCACAGCGATCGTGGGCTGTCGTTCGCCGTGTACGGCCTGCTGCATGCGTTGTGCCAGGCGTTCATCCCAGGGCCGGCACAGCGGAGGCTGGGGCACGGGATTCCGTGATGGTCAGGAAGACGATCGATTCAGTAGCGTTTGCAATCTTCTCGCTCGTGCGCGGAAGTGCCGCGGCGTTCGGCATCATTCCGCTGCTGGCGTTCGGCGGAAGGCAGGCAGGGTGAGCTGCAAGGTGTGCTGGCCAGCCTGATGAGCCTTCTCGCCATTGTGGGTCCGATCGCGGTCTCCAACCTTTATGAGGTGCTGCGACGCGGAGTTCCTGGGTATCCCGGGAGCATATGGCTCCTCACGGTGCTGCTGTATGTGCCTTGCGTCCTGCTGATGGCGTCTCCTGGACGGCGCTCGCTGGGTAGGAGGCGGAAGGACTCTCTGCGGGACGGAGAAGGAGCCAAGACGCGGGGTTAGCGGACGGCGAGATCGTCAAGCCAGTCGAAGAACTCGGGGAAGCTGATGCTGGCGGCCTCGGCGCCGTGGATCTCGGTGTCGCCAGAGGCGCGCAGCGCGGCAACGGAGAAGGCCATGGCGATGCGATGGTCGTGGCCGGAGTCGATGACTGCGCCGTGCAGGGTCTGGTTACCGGGAATATCCATGCCGTCGTCGTGCTCGGTGACCTCGGCGCCCATGGCGCGCAGATTCTTGACCACAAGGGCGATGCGGTCAGACTCCTTGACGCGAAGCTCGCGGGCGTCGCGGATGCGGATGCCGTTGGCGGTGTAGGGGGCTACGGCGGCGAGCACGGGGATCTCGTCGATAAGCTGGGCGGCGAGCTGACCGGAAAGGTCAAAGGCCTTGAGCGCGCCGGGCTTGCGATTGACCTGGATGGTGCCCGACATCTCGCCGTGCTGTTCGAGAACCTCAAGCATCTTGATGCCGCCGCCCATGCCGGTGATGACGTCGAGGAGGACGGCGCGCGTGGGGTTCAGGCCGAGGTTGTCGAGGACGAGGTTGGAGTCGGGGAAGAGCAGCGCGGCGCAGAGAAAAAAGGCGGCCGAGGAGATGTCGCCAGGTACCGAAAGGTCGAGGCCTTTCAGGGTTTGACCACCGGCGATGTAGAGGCGACCGTCGCGGCGGAGCAGCTCGGCGCCAAAGGCGCGCAGAGCGTGCTCGGAGTGATCGCGGGTGCGGACTTGTTCGGCGAGGCTCGTTGTCCCTTTGGCTTGTAGACCGGCAAAGAGAACCGCCGTTTTCACCTGAGCGCTGGCGATCGGCGCTTCGAAGTCAATGGCCTGCAAGGGTCTGCCGTGGATGGTCATTGGGGCGTGGCCCTCGGTGAGGTCAATGCTGGCGCCCATCTGTTGCAAAGGCTTGCGGATGCGCTCCATGGGACGGCCGCTAAGGGAGGCATCACCGGTGAACCGATAGGTGCCGGGCTGCGCGGC
>CAXTVC010000131.1:0-2283 GCA_964247615.1 uncultured Acidobacteriaceae bacterium | reverse complement strand
GGAGCGGGCTGGTCGGATGAGGCGGGTTTGCGGAGCTACGGGTGCAGCAGCGGCCATCTCGTAAGTTTAACGAAGGATTGTCTCGGCGGGTTGCCGGAGCGTACGTACTGCGGCCAGAGGGCACCAGCCGCAAGCACCGCTTATGGCAGGAGCCGTGCGGCGGAGCTTGATGGTTCGGCTGCAGATGAGCGTCCTGTGCCCCACCGTAGATGTGGCCCCCCGCGTGGAGCATTACGGGCTTTCCAAATAACCTATGCCACTATTGCGGCAGCTCGTAGCTGAGGTCGTAGTTGTGCTGGCCGTCTTTGATTTTGATGTCGAAGGTGCCGGTGATGCCGTGGAGGTCGCCTGTGCCGGAGCCGGGGACGATCTGCACCTGCATGTGGTCGCCATCGGCGTCCATGCTGGCGAGGTGCTGCAGCGTGAAGGAGCCGTGCTTGCCGTCGAGCGTGCCGTTGACCTGTTCAATGGCAACATAGCCGGCGTGGCCGCTCTTGGGGTCACCTGCGGAGAACATCTCGCCCTGCGTCGTGGCTTCCAGGCCGCCGTGGATCTGCTTGTTAATGGAATAGCGCGTGATGCCCTCCGCTGGGGTGGGTGTAAGCGGCTTGAGGTCGACGGCGAATGTGCCCGTGGCGTGATGCGGCATGATTTTGTCCTTGCTGGGTACGGAGAAGAAGGAGACGAGAACGAAGAGGAGGGCTGAGACGAGCAATCGCATGGCGCCGGCCAGTGTAGCGCAACCGGAGAAGCAGTCGCTACGCCACCTTTTGGGCAGTCATGTAGGCGAGGGCAAGATCGTCACGGAGGAAGTTGTACAGCTGGGCGCGGGCTGGTTCGTCGGCGGCACGCAGCACCGCCGAGGGATGAATGGTTGCCATGACGCGTTCGGCAAAGGCAGTGGATTTGATCGTGCCGCGCTCCTTCATGAGCGCAAAGGTGCCGCCGAGGAGAGATTTCGCGGCGGAGGCACCGAGGCAAAGGATGATGTGCGGCTTAATGGCCTCAATTTCGGCGAGCAGCCAAGGTTTGCAGGCGTTGATCTCGCGCATGCCGGGGTTCTGGTGGAGGCGTAGACGGCCGCGTTGCACAAATTTGAAGTGCTTGACCGCGTTGGTGACGAAGACCTGGTCCCGCGGGATGCCGATCTCGGCGAGGGCGTCTTCGAGGACGCGGCCGGCCGGGCCGACGAAGGGCAGGCCCTGCCGGTCTTCCTGGTCTCCGGGCTGTTCGCCGACGAGCATGAGCGTGGCGGTGGGATTGCCGGTGCCGGGCACCACCTGCGTGGCGTGCTTGTAGAGCTCACAACCCTCGCAACGTGGCATGGCCGCCTGGAGGACGGGTATGGTGTGCTCAGCGGGGATGAACGGGGCGGCGGTGGGCTGCTTGGCTTGCGTGGTGACCATGGCGTTGACGCGGGCTCCGGCGCGCTGCATAAGCTCGGGCAGCAGGGCGACCTCGGGTAGATGTTGCCAGTAGCGCACGGGCATCTCCGCACGCATAACCTCCGGATTGAGACGCGCCGGATTGAAGATGGAGCCGTAATAGCTCTTCCACAATGTTTCGAGCGCATCCTCTGCGGGGGCAGATTCTTTGCCTGTGCCGGGAAGCCAGCTGAGCTGCTGGGTGGCGGGGTCCCAGGAGACAGACTCATCGGGCGTGAGGATCGTCCAGCGCATGGGCGCGAAGCGCTCGGCGAAGAAGGGCGCGGCGAGGTGGAGGATGCGGTGGTCGGGGCGGTACCAGGCGATGAAGTGTTCCTGGGGCTCGCCGTTCGGGCCGGGTTCGTCGACCTTGCGGAAGCGGACGAAGGCGTGCATCTTGTGCAGGTCGCGGCGGATCTGGGCTTCCCACTGTTTCAGCTGCGCGACGTCGTCGTCGACCTCGACCTTGAGGAGCTCGCGGTTGGTTTGGAGTCGGTAGAGCAGGCGGTATAGGAGGTTCCAGCGCCCGGGGTCGCGGTGTGTGGCGACAATCTGGGCAGCGTCGAGAAAGGTCTTGGGGACGTGCGGTTTGGGGATGGGCTGGCCGAGGGGGCCTTCGTCGAGGGTAAGGAGATCGAGGGAGGTTGGTTGGGTGGCGTCCTGGAGGTCGAGCTGCTCGGGGGTATAGCCGTGTTGCAGGGCGTCACGGGCGGCGTCGCGCCAGGCGTTGAAGTCGGGAGGGAGGGGAATGCGTTTCATGTCGGGAGCTGGGTACCCTCCCTGGGGTACTTTCGGTGCAAAGTACGTTGAATAATGAAGTTAGTTGGGTACTTCGAGTCGAGGTACCGTCGCTGGCTAC
>CAXTVC010000130.1:1694-6489 GCA_964247615.1 uncultured Acidobacteriaceae bacterium | reverse complement strand
GCCGTCATCGCCGCCGGTGGACTGCACATCATCGGCACCGAGCGCCACGAGTCCCGTCGCGTCGACAACCAGCTCCGCGGCCGCGCTGGCCGCCAGGGCGACCCCGGCGCCTCACGCTTCTACCTGTCCCTCGAGGACGACCTCATGCGCATCTTCGCGCGCGAGTGGGTCTCCACGCTGCTGCAATCGCTCGGCATGGAAGAGGGCGTGCCGATCGAAAGCCGCATGATCAC
Source organism: uncultured Acidobacteriaceae bacterium (assembly GCA_964247615.1). Taxonomy (GTDB): domain Bacteria; phylum Acidobacteriota; class Terriglobia; order Terriglobales; family Acidobacteriaceae; genus Granulicella. The sequence goes on along the minus strand of CAXTVC010000130.1, from coordinate 6,256 downwards.
CAAGCGCATCGAGTCCGCGCAAAAGGCCGTCGAGTCCCAGAACTTCGAGTCCCGCAAGCACGTCCTCGAGTATGACGACGTCATGAACAAGCAGCGTGAGGCCGTCTATGGCCTGCGTCGCGGCCTCATTGAAGGCGTCGACCAGAAAGAGATGATCACCGAGGACTACGTCGCCAACATCCTCGGCCTGCTGCTCGATGCGCACGCGCCGGAGAAGGTCCACCCGGACCAGTGGCACAGCGAGGCGCTCTTTAATGCAATCTTCGACATCTTCGGGGCACGCTTCGAGAACGAGATCAACGTGGCCGACCTCAATCGCTCGCAGCTCGGCGACGCCATCTTCGAGCGCCTGCGCGAGCGCTACGAGGTCAAGGAACAGATCCTCGGCGCACCCAACATGCGCTATCACGAGCGCATCGTGATGCTCTCGGTGCTCGACGGCCTCTGGAAAGAGCACCTCCTCACCATGGACCACCTCAAGGAAGGCATCGGTCTCCGCGGCTACGGCCAGCAGGACCCGCTCGTCGCCTACAAGAAGGAGTCCTACGACATGTTCGAGGCGATGATGTCCAAGTTCCAGGAGGACACCGTCCGCAACCTCTTCCGCATGCAGATCCTCGGCCCTGATGGCACCCCGATCGAGACCCGCGAGCAACTGGCGGCCCTTCAGGCGACAGCACAAGGGCAACAGAGCGCAGCTGGCCGGGGAGCTCTCCCCGGCGGCACGCAGACATCCCAGTTGCTCGAAGCGCATGAATCCTACCCGGGCAATCCTCCGGACCCCCAGGTCTTTGAAGACTCCACGACGGTGCCCGTGGCACCGATCGCCTCGGCAACCACTACCATCGATCGTCTCGAGCGCGAGTTCGAAAAGCGCAAGGAACTTGAACTCGCCTCAGCTCAACTCAACGGCTCCGCTGCTACATCCGACGAGTCGCCTCGTACCGCCGGCCCCAAGCTCGGCCGCAACGACGATTGTTACTGCGGCTCCGGCAAGAAGTACAAGAAGTGCCACGGCGTAAACGCCTGAAACCTTCGTTCAGAGGGGTCTGTCGTCAGCTTCACAGGAGGCGCGGCCCCGGCGTTTCTTTAGGCTCGATCCGCCGCTTCACAATTTAGGCGCGGGAGCCGGCAGAGTCCCTCTGCCAAGGTGACTATCAAGCATCTTCCATAGCCAGCGCAGGCCATCCCGCACCCTCGGCTCCAGCACTTGGGCAACCAAGTCCGCCAGGGCCACGAGCACCACGGCAGCACCAAGCAGGGCGACCCCATAGCCAGCCCTGCGGTGCAGCCCCCCAATGACCATCTGCCCGATCCTGGCATGCAGCAGGTACAGCGGATACGTCGCCAGGCCTGCGCGCCTCGCCATACGCGCTCCCCTGTCACCAACCGCTCGTAGAACGGCCGCGTTGCACCGCACAGACAAAACGATCGCCAGGACAGCTGCCAGCCAGACATATACAGGCAACACGCTGCGCGGTACACCCGTGACAAAGGACGTGGCCCGGTCATGCCAGATCACCTCCGCAACGCATCCCGCGCCGCAGACAAGAACGGCCACCACCCTGTTGGCTGTGACCTCCCGCAACAAGGCCTGGTAAAGAAAGACTCCCAACGCGAAAAAAGTGCCGTGGATCAGCAACAGGCAGGCATCCGGCGGGAATCCTGAGTACATAAGGAAGTCCAGGATCGAGACCGGGATCCAGGCAGGGCGAAACAGGACCGTGAAGCAAATTACGGAACTTACCACACCCAGCACCCACATCACGACGGATAACTTTTGACCCTTCCTGTAAAAAAGGTTGACCAGGACCAGGAAGTAGAACGCCACCTCGATCGGCAGTGTCCAGTACGATCCGTCAACCCAGGGTCCCTTAGGAGAGAAGCTTACGCTTCGAAGCCACATGCCCACGACCCGGCGCAACGGATACGCCGTAAGCAGGATTGCTCCTGTGATCGTTGAGCAGAGTACCGCCGCGGGTAGCAGCCGCTTGATCCGGTGCCGCACAAAGCGGCCGGGCGTGACCTTCTCCGTGGAGTACGCGATCACAAAGCCGGAGATCACAAAGAAGACCTCTACCCCGACCCACCCTCTGGAGAACAGGCCGGTGAACGGCGCGTAAGCCGCCGGGATCCCCGCCTGCGCCCCAGGCTCGCGCCATATCCAGAAGCCCCAGTGAAAACACATCACCAGAAGCGCGGCCGCGGCCCGAATCACATCGATGCCGATAATTTGGCGCGGTACGTTGGACGTGCGCAAGCTCAGACTTCCCTCTTACGCCCTAACTAGTTCGTTCCCGGGCTGTTTACCCACTTCAGCCAGGCCGCAGCGGCGTCAGCATTTGGCAGCCATCCCGCCTCCGGTCCACCGGTGGTGGACGGCAGTATACTGGCCGAAGGAATCCAGCAGTTCGATTCACCGTAGGAATCGTAGTACCCGTCCGTGTAGCAAAGAAAGCGCACCGTGGGCACAACAGGCGCACTGGCCTGTGCTTTGGGTTCTACTGCACCGGTCAGCACTGCGCCGCTCTCGAGTGGCTCCACTAATGCTTTCACCCACGGGATCATCACATCCCGCGTCGACAACGTGCAGCAATGCGCGGTGTTGTTCTGTACGCCAAAGCCCCACGGGGCGCCCTGCTGCCAGCCCCGCTGAAAGTAACGCATGCTGCGCTTCACGCCCGCATTGGGATCATAGGCATTGGCAAGAACCAGCGCCGGAATCTTCGCCGCCGCGGCCGACACAGGCACCGTATCAAGGTCCAAATAGGCGGAACCCGACGCATACGGGATGAACCCCAGCACGCGGTCCGGGTAGGCATTCGCCATCGTGGTCGACAACACACCTGCCGCAGAGAAACCGCTCAGCACCACCTTTAGGCCTGCCAGCTCCGGATGCTTGCTATCCACCCCATACTGGGCGATGGCTGCAAACAGTGTTCTGCCTGGTCCTTTGGTGGCGTCCGACTGGATGTCGCCGGTCACCTTGGAATTGCATTGGTGCGCAAACACCGTCAGCATGTGCAGGGTTGTCGCCATGGTCTGCACCTGGCTGTCATTGAACAGGCTGGAGCTATCTCCGCGCTCGTACACCACTAGGATCGCGACCTGCTTGGGCGACGGCGTGGAAGGACTGGGTGCATCGCCCAAAGCCGTCAGGGCCTGATCCGGCATGTTCATGTCGAACTTGCAGCTATCCTTCAGGTCTTCAGTTGCTAACGGCGCAATCGACACCGTCTCGCTGGGACCGGCAAGCTTGAAGCCGCAACCGGTCAACGTCACTAACGCCAGTGCACCTGCCAGCGCGCACACACGCCCCGCCATGCCTACGATCCGCAAAGTGTTGCCTGTCCTGGGAAAGATTATGGAAAGATTTCCAATTAGCAATATAGCGCGAAATCGACATACCGGTTCGGGAAGCGCTGCAGGGGCCTGTATCCTCCTCCTATGCTCGCGCCTGAGATCACCCCTGACGAGTTCCATCGGCTCCGTCAGCAGCCAAACCCGCCCGTGCTGCTCGACGTCCGCGAACAGTGGGAGTTCAACACCGCTCACCTGCCCGACTCCCTCCTTATTCCCATGGGCGAGGTCCCGAGCCGTGCCTACAATGAGCTCGACCCCGACCAGCCGGTCGTCGTCCTCTGCCACCACGGCGCGCGTTCGCTCAACGTAACCATGTGGCTGCGCCAGCAAGGGTACGATCACGCCCAGTCCCTGGCCGGCGGTATCGATGGCTGGTCGCGCTCGGTCGACCCAACGGTCCCCCGGTACTGACTTGCCGCAGCCCTTTCGCGGCGCGTAAGGTGAGGTGACTTTGACAGTCCGCCTCATTGCAGCGCGTCACGTCGCAGCCCGCACGCAGTCCGGAGACGCACGGTGCCCTTCCCTCGCAAAGCGCTCCCCTCGGCGGTCCGTCAACCTTCCCTGCTCCTGGCGAACCTGCTTCTGCTCAGTGCCGCGATGACCGCTCCCGGAGTACTTCTCGCCCAGGGCACGGCCACACCAGAAAGGCCAGCTCCCCAGGTGAAAACCCCGGAGATCATCGGCTACGTCTTCCCCAACCTGCCCGACGGCCGCCCGCTGACCACCGCGGATGTAAACCCCACCCAGCTCACCCGCATCAACTACGCCTTCGCCCTCATCCACGACGGTCGCGTCGTGGAAGGCGAGCCCAACGACGCCGCCAATCTCACCCTGCTACGCTCCTTCAAAACAGCCCAGCCCAGCCTCAAGCTGGTGATCTCCGTCGGTGGCTGGCTCGGCTCCGGCGGCTTCTCTGACGCCGCCCTCACCCCTGTCTCGCGTAGCAAGTTCGTCGATAGCTCCCTGGCCTTCCTCAAGAAGTACGATCTCGACGGCCTCGATATCGACTGGGAGTACCCCGGCATGTCCGGCGCGGGCAACAAGACCCGCCCCGAAGACGGCGCCAACTTCGTACTCCTGCTCAGGGAACTGCGTACCCGCTTCGACGAGCAAGCCCGCCACACGCATAAGCCGCTTCTGCTCACCATCGCCGCCGGCGCCTCGGCGCAATACCTCCAACACACGCCAATGGCCGAAGC
>CAXTVC010000130.1:0-1594 GCA_964247615.1 uncultured Acidobacteriaceae bacterium | reverse complement strand
GCGAACAACGGCCTCTTCCAAACCGGTACCGCTGCTCCCGCGCTCGACACGAGCTACCCCAACGTGCAATCGCTGCTCGCCAGCGGCTTTACCCGCTACTGGGACGACACCGCGCGCGTGCCCTACGCCTACAACAGCGCAACCCACCAGTTTCTCTCCTACGAGGATCCCGAGTCCCTGCAAGCTAAATGCGCCTTTGTGATGGAAAAACACCTCGGCGGCGTCATGTTCTGGCAATATTTCAGTGACCCCTCCGGCACCCTGCTGAGCACCCTTCACAAATCGCTCTACGCTCCCTCTTCCGGCACACATCCATGAGCAGCACCACCACCGCCACACATCTCGCCTCCGCGCCCGACGCGCCCTCCACCGGCCTCCTCGCGCAGCCAGTCAGCACACGCATCTCCTCCATCGACATCTTCCGCGGCTTCACCATGGCCGTCATGATCTTCGTCAACGACGTTGGCGAGGTTCACGGTCTCTCCCGCTGGACCTACCACATCCCCCGCGACATCGACGCCATGTCCTACGTCGACATGGTCTACCCCTTCTTCCTCTTCGCCGTGGGCCTGTCCCTTCCGCTCGCCATCCGGCAGCGCCTTCGCCGCGACCCGTCCATTCCTCGGCTCTGGTTCCACATCCTCCTGCGCTGCGGTTCCCTGATTACGCTCGGGCTCATCATCGCCAACGCCGAAAAGACCAGCCGAGCCCTCACCGGCATGCGCGGCAGCGTATGGGCCTTCTGCGCCCTGCTTGGCGCCATCCTTTTCTGGGCGGTCTACCCGTTGCGCATCTCGCATCGGCTGGCTGCGGTCCTTCGCCTGATCGGCGCCGTGCTCCTCGTCACCATGCTCGCGCTCTTCCGCCGACAGATGCCGGGCGGCGGCAGCGCCTGGCTCGACTTTAGCTACCCCGAGATTCTCGGCCTCATCGGCCTCACCTACGTCGCCGTCTGCCTGCTCTATGTGCCCACCCGCCGCATCCGGTGGGCGCCGGTCGCCTGGCTCGCGCTCCTTCTGCTCTTCAACATCGCCTGTTGCGCCCACTGGATCCCCGTCCCGCAGCCGATGTACCTGTTCCCCTTCGACAACGGCGCCATGCCCGCCATCACGATGGCCGGCATCATCGTCTCGGGCATCTTCCTGGACCAGGACCTCCGCAAGACCCCAGGGCGGCAGTTCGCCCTCGCCCTCGGTCTCGTAGCCGTGGCACTCATCCTCGGTCTGCTCCTTAGGCCGCTCGGCATCTCCAAAATTCGCGCCACTCCCACCTGGGCGCTCTGGAGCATTGCCGCCGCCACCGCAGTCTTCGCCCTCTTTTACTTCCTCTGCGACCTGCGCAAGCGCACAGGCTGGGCCTTTCTCTTCCGCGCCCCCGGCTCCAACACCCTGCTCACCTACCTGCTACCCGACCTCGCCTATTACGGCCTCGCCGCTCTCCACCTCAGCAGCGTCATAGGACACTACAACGCAGGCTTCCCAGGCGTTCTCCGCGCCCTCTGCTTCACAACCGGCATGCTCCTCGCTTCCCTCGCCCTCACCCGCGCCAAGCTACGATTACAGCTCTAAGCCGAGGCACCAGGCGAACCGTCATC
>CAXTVC010000129.1:0-6595 GCA_964247615.1 uncultured Acidobacteriaceae bacterium | reverse complement strand
GCCTCTCCACGACGCGTCTGGATGCAGCAGCGATCACGGAGTACAGAGGCAATCATGACCGGGGTCGTCCCACACAAAGAGAAGTAAGCCTCGCACTTCGCCTTGATGTCAATCACCAGCACTGGACAGGCTTTGACACAAACCCTCGATACTGGCCCGGTGCGCATTGATGCCGGCACACCCGTTCAATGACCGGAATTGGTCCGGGCCGGATGGCGTGGTTGCAGCCCGGGCTAGCTGGCCGTAGCAGGTGAAGGACGATCTGGTTGATGCTCACTTAGCACAATAACGTATATTGTTAGTGATCTTAATAGGTAGTAATCTTTCCTGCTAGCGGACCCTATAGCTAAGTCACAGGCGATGTAGTAATCTCAATCCATGGATTAGGAGATTATGGATGAAGACGGTGGCAGTGATCTCGCAGAAGGGTGGAGCAGGAAAGACTACCCTGGCGTTGCATCTCGCTGTGGCTGGCCACCTCGCAGGCTATGACACAGGGCTTATCGACGTTGATCCTCAAGGTACAGCTGAAACCTGGGGTACTTGGCGTAAGGACGAGCCACCTGCGGTGATTGGGGCCAAGGCCGCCACGCTCGGTCGCACACTTGAGAAGGCATCCCTCGCCGGCACTGACCTGGTGGTCATTGACACCCCGCCGCTGGCGCAGGCCGAAGCACGAGCCGCCGCCGACCGAGCCGACCTAATCCTTGTCCCCTGCCAATTGCGGATTTTCGACCTCGACGCGATCAGGGTCACTGCAGGACTGGTCAGCAGCACTCGCACGCCGGCCTTCGTCGTGTTCAACCGGACACCATCCCGTGCCCCGAACCTATATGCGCAGGGTGTCGAGGCGGTCACAAGCATGGGGTTGCAAGCGGCGCCAGTGATGCTGGTCGAGCGTGCGGCGTACCATCATGCGGAGCAGGACGGGAAAGCCGCACAGGAGATCGCTCCGGACGGCAAAGCTGCCGTTGAGATTGCAGAGCTTTGGAGATGGTTATGTGGCAAGCTTACGATTAATCCTAGCAAGTAAGTAATCTAGATATATGAAGTGTTGGGGCATGGCGTTTCCATCGCTGGCACGCGGTCGCTTACAGTTCAACATCGCACGTCTCGTGGATCACAGGTCACAGAGTGATTGGAGGCCTCAGATGCAACCCTTTCAGGGTGTTGTCTTCCCTAGTGCGAGCAGGCGTGCGGTTACGACGTGGGTGCGTGCAGTTTGTCATCGACATAGCCACTGGGCTTGGCGGTCTTGGATCCGCGCTTGCTGGATGCGACCTGCCGCGGGTTGATGGTGCGGGCGAGACGGAGCAGGCGCTGGGCCAGGCCGGCCGGATCGGCCTGGTCCCAGCGCGGCCATTGGTCTAGCGACAGGCCGATAAGCAGGCCCTCGCAGCCGCCCCTGACCTGCTGGGCCAAGTGGAAGCAGGACACTTCCAGCGTCGGGGCAGGCGGCGCGGCGGGTGGCGGCTGGTGCTCCTGCTCCACCGCCCGTTGCAGCAGGGCTAAGGACGTTGTAGGCTGGTAGAGTTGGGGCAAAGTCCAGCAACGCCGCGCGTAGATGGCCGAGGTTGCTGACCTCGCTGTGCAGCACGGCTTCGAGGCACCCAAACATGCCCTCGATCCTTGGCGAACGGCTGCGTTCGGCTCGCCAGTGCGTGCGAGACAGCTCGGCGAGCCCAGGCGAACCCCTTGGTTCGACCCGCTGTGCGCCGATGGCCTCGTGCATGTTGCTCCAGAGCCGGATCGTGGTGTCGCCGTCCTTGGTAGGCTATTCCAGCGCAAGCTCGATGGGCTGCCATTACGAAGCGATCCCACGGCATGATGTCAGCGAAGGTGACAGGGGCATGGCCTGGCCATGCACCTCCACCGTTTGCTCACGTATTAGGCGGGTCTCGACCCGGCCGCACGCGCGCCACGCCCCTTGCTCGACCAGTTGCAGGTGGCGGCCGTGCTCGCGCACGATGAAGCCGGCGCCTGCGTCCGCCAAGCCACTCAGCACCGTGCGGGTGCGGTCGTGGCGGTCCCGCGCAACTCGCTTCCCGCTTCCGCTGCAGTCCATAACTCGCCCGGCTGCAAACCATCTAGCGGCGACACCACCACGGCCCGCTGGCGTGCGCATCCTCGCAGGCCACCAAGTCCATAACCAGGCCAAGGTCGGGATCGTGAACCACCAGCGACTGCCCCGGCAGGGCCGCACCGCGCAAGCCGCGCAGCGGCGCCAGGCGTCTCTCGCTCGCGGGCAGGTGGTTTCCGTCCAGCCCCCCAACCGCCAGCCGGGCAAGCTGCCGGCGCCATGGCCCACGACGGCCATCACCGGCCCGAGGTGCTTGGCGCTGCCGCGCACCATCGCGCAGCGATCCGACCGCGAAGCAGACCGCAGTAAAGCTGCGGGAGGCGTACACAGGACGCCAGGCTCGGCGTGGTTCACCTTGTCACACAAGCAGGCCAGCGACACCGGCAGCGCCGGCATCTGCCGCGCCGCGGCGTGCAAGGATGGGCGCAGACCCAGCGACACGAGCGTGGTCAACTTGATCACAGTCAAGAACAGCAGCTCGCGTGAATATTGCCACTGCAGGTGCGCCTCGAACACCTCGTCCACCCAGCCCGTCGGCAGCGCGTGCTCCAGTGCGAGGCGAGCCATCACGCTCTCCGGTGCATGCCGCTCAAACCGTTCCAAAACCGCAGACCAAACTGGTCCGACCCCATCCGATCCCGCGCTCATACCTCCAGGTCGGGAAAAACACTGACACCTTGAAAAGGGGCGAGCCTCAAATGAGTGCCTGGTCCTATCTGGTAAACTAGATTAGCAGTAATCTAACATTCTTGAATCAAAGGCTTCGAAGACCCGCGTTAAAAGTATGTGACTGGCGACGGTTGAGACGCGTCTTCCTGCCGGCTGCTATGCTTTGCTGATAGCAGTCCCCGGATGTGGCAATCATGTAACGCATATTGAGGGCGATGCATGGAAGATGAACCAGCTCGCAAGCTCAATGCTGCTGTAGCCCAGCATATTGCTACATTAAGAGCTTGCATCATTTACAGCTCATGAGTAATCTATCTATCTCGTAACTTAGTGTGAGAGCAATGGCCAAGTCATCCGGGTTCGCGCGGTTGAAGGCGACCGAAGCGCCTCCCCAGCAAATTGAAGTTCCACCACCCAGTACCAGGACCGCTGTTCAAGCGAACCGGATCGGGATGAAGACCGTCATCTTCTACGATCTTCCTGAAGCAGTGCGCGAACTCAAGCGGCTGGGAGTCGATCAGGACCGCACGGTGCAGGACCTCATGCGGGAAGCTTTGGACGACCTGTTGGTGAAGTACGGAAAGCACGCCTTCGGGAAGCGGTAGGGGTGACGGTCCTGTGACGTCGGGTCCGCCCTGCTCAGGTAGTCGGCACATCACCAAAGGGTAGACAAGGCATGCTGAGCAGGTAGCGATGCCAGCGAGCATGTTTGTCGGCTACTTCGGTCGTCCTCCTCGGGTCAGGATCTACGCGCTAGGCTCTAGGCTCGTACTAAGCTCAACACGTTTCAAACCGGCGCAGCTGCCGCGAACTAGGGACTCGGGGCAGCACCCGGCTGGAACCAGACTCCACATCAAGCGTGGTCATCCACCGGTGTCAATGTTGTCCCGTGGAGTCTGGTTCCGCTTCTGTGGAGTGTGGTTCCGGAAAGGCGAGTCGTCCCGTGGAGTCTGGTTCCACAAGCTAATATCTAGACTCTAATACTTCTCGATTAGCATGTGGAACCAGGCTCCACATTGACGCTGTGGATCGAACCAGGCTCACTGGCGAGGTCATGGCAAACATACATCAGCTGATCCTTCGGGATGGCGTCAGCGAGGCGCGCAGACAAGCAGCTTCCAAGCACGAACGGGCGCTGGTGGAAGCTGCCTACAGGGTGCTTAGCGAAGATGCTGAAAAGATAGGTTTCACCTACAGCGGATTTGCGCTGACGTCTCTTCCACACAAGCCCTTGCAGGAGCTGTTCTGGAGACGCGAGGGGCACAATGTGACTCTGTTGCTCGAGTCGGGCCGGGACAGGGCGGGGAAGCCAATCGGGGTTCCATACGGCTCATATGCACGCTTCATCCTACTGTTCCTGCAGAGCGAAGCCGTACGGACTGGAAGCCGGGAGATCGAGCTTGGCCGTTCAATGCGCGTCTGGCTTGGCACCATGGGCCTCAGCATCGGTGGCACGACATACCGGATGGTGGCGGAGCAGGCGCGCCGGATCTCAAGCTGCCGTCTCCAATTCTTCGCCTCTAAGGGTGAGATGGAGGTCATGAAGCACGGCGGGTTCGTGGACGGAAGCATCACCATGGCCGGCGTTGACACTGATCAACCTGCACTTTGGAACGACCGCGTGCTCCTCAACGAAGAGTTCTATCGAGCCCTACGTGAACACCCTGTGCCGGTCAGCGAAGCAGGCCTACGCGCGATCGGACCACGCTCTATGGTAATCGATGTCTACATTTGGCTCGCCTACAGACTCCACGCTCTGAATCGGGACGTGTCAGTCAGCTGGCAAGCGCTGCACGCTCAGTTCGGGGCAGGCTTCCAGCTTATACGCAAGTTTCGCTCCCATTTCATCGAATGCCTTGAGTTCGCGATGGCTGCGTATCCTGACGCCCGGGTGTCAGTAGACGAGCGGGGGCTGGTCCTGCGGCCATCGCGTCCCGCTGTCTCCAAGCTGTAAGCGTGGAGTCTGGTTCCACCTATGGAGTCTGGTTCCGATTACCTCTGATTAAACGGATTGTGGGCACGGCACCGCGCTCAGCCTGCTACTCTGCCGAATAACGGAGACGTGCAGCCCCCGGCCGGTGCTTGGTCCCGGATGCGGGCGAGATGCTGTGCTCAGGCCGCAGCGCGCTGGTGGAGTCGCTGCCCTTACCGTCCGGCCCCTCGTCCTGTGCTGGCGCTGGCGGCGCCCAGCTCATGATTGTCTGCAAGCACAGCCGTGCGCGCGCGTTATCGATGATGCCAGGGAACCGGCGGCGCAGCTCGACCACGCCAGACAGTTCGCCCCCGTCTTGGCAGGCTTGGCGGATGGCGAGGGCGGCTGCTTCATCGACGATGAACATGGCCCCACCCTGGACCCGCGCGCTGGTCCGGGGCAAGCGGCCCGTTGATCACCGGGGTTACGCAGTTGCAGGCGGGGTGGCCATGGCCCGATAGAGAGCCGCGACCGATGGTGCCCCACTATCCCCCAGCTCGCGGCAGCCTTCAGCCGCTGCCTCGCATCGTCGAGCAGGGCAGGGGCGGGCTGGCACCTGCGGTCCAGCCAACCCTTGCGGGGATGCCGAAGCTGCGCAGCACTCGTCTCGCTCCTGAGGTAGAACACACCTACGACGGCAGAACACATCGACTGCAGGGGCTGGACCATCGACTATGCAGCGATGCCGGCGGCCGGTGACTGCTGCCCCGGGATCAGGGCTCGGCCGCGCGCAGGGCTGTGATGACCTGCTCTTTGAACAAGCACTGAACCGGGACCCCTCCCGAAAACGGCTGCAACATGTTGTTTTCGCTCTTAGAAATGACGGTAGGTGGAGTCCCGATCGGCGCCGATCGGGACTCCACCTCTATGGCATTTTCCTGAGTGCGGTCAACGCAGTAGACCCATTTTCCGCGTGGTCCCGCTTCGGTTCCTGTACACAGTCTTGGTTGCCTCACGAGATGGCTACCAGCCCATCGCACCGCTAGTAGCGTATGCCCGGAGAGCCTGCGCCCGAGGTCAGGCAGCGTAAGCTAGGCACATCCGATGATTTCCGAAAGCGGAAGCGGGTTCTGCCCGATGATGGCGCGCCCGGCTGTGGATCAATGAAAGTCGCCAAACCTAGCTGAAGGCGCGGTCTCTACCAGCAAGGGCCGCGCTTTGCTGGCTGGCCCTCTCTGTGGCGATGCACATTCGTAAGTCCGAGCCTGACGCCGTTCGCAAGCACATCGTCGATCATCCCGGCACCAGCATGGGAGAGAGAGATGCAGCTACCGCTTGCACCCTGGAGCACTGCCACGATCCGCCGCCAGGATACTCGACACGCAGGTGCGTCGGGATCGGCCCGCAGCAGCCGAAGTGCTCCGGCTTCGCCATTATCCCGTGTCGGTTTTGCAGTTGGAGGGCAGGCGGAAGGCGAAAGGATGGAGGACTCAGCAGCATGGCCCGGACCCTGCCAACCCTCCAACAGGGGTGCCGGGTGATGTTCGGCCAGGACGCGGAGCTTGACGTCTTCCGCAGCCAGGTGAGTTGCGCCGCACTGTTGGAACGTTCGACTCCAGCCTGGAAGCTCGACAAGCGCGGCAGTACCCGACGCGCCCTGAAATACCGCCGCGGCGAAGGCGAGATCCTCATCGTCAACCATGACGGACGCGGCTGGTGGGATCCGCTCAGCCAGGCCAAGGGCGACGTCTTCGACCTCGTCCGGCACCTCGACCCGGCGCTGACCTTCAGCCAGATCCGGATGGCCCTGCGCTGCTTTGTCGGCGTTGCGCCGACCTACCCGGAGGCCATGCGCGAGCGGAAGGGCAAGGCGAACGACCGGCCCGTCGCCGAACGGTGGCATCGGCGACCCCGGTTGAGGCCGGGCTCGGACG
>CAXTVC010000128.1:0-6633 GCA_964247615.1 uncultured Acidobacteriaceae bacterium | reverse complement strand
AGAACGTGATCTCAGCCCGACCGGGTACGATCAGTTATATCGAGGGGCAGGCGTCACTCGGAACCCATTCTGGCGGGGAGAGCCTGAATAACCGTCTGGCTGGTACCGTCTCGCTGGGAGCTGGCGAGACGATTGAGACGACGAACGGCAGAGCCGAGGTACAGCTCACGCCGAGTATCTTTTTACGGGTGGGGCAGAACAGTATTGTGAAGATGGTGTCGCCGAGCCTGATCCACACCGTTATTGAGGTGCAGCGCGGACGCGCAGAGGTCGAAGCGGATCAGGTGTTTGAGCAGAACGACGTTCGCATCAACCTGGGAAGCGGTTCGGGCGGATCACAGACGCAGGTAGTGAAGGCTGGTCTCTACGAGTTCGACGCTGATGCTGGCCTAGTTCGCGTGTTCGACGGGAAAGCGGAGGTTTCGCTTGGTCCGAATGCGGACAAGTTGATCAGCGTTAAGGGTGGTCACCTGCTCGCTTTGAACGGTGATTCCGTGAAGCCGCAGAGCTTCAACAAGAAGAAGTCCACGGATGAGCTGACTGCGTGGAGCGATCTGCGATCACAGTATGTCGGACAGGAGAACGCGGGCCTGGTTCAGTCCGGGGGCGGCGGGGGCTACGGAAATGCCTTCGGACCGGGCGGCTACGACCTGGGGTTTGGATCCTACCCATGGTTTCCTGGATACGGTGGCTTCTACAGCCCGTTCGGTCTAGGCCTGTACTCGTCTTTCTATGGTGGCGGGTTTGGCTACCCTGGCCTCGGCTATGGCTTTGGCGGCTATCCAGGCTATGGCTTTGGCGGTCTGGGCTATGGCTACGGTGGTGGCGGAGGCTATGGGTATGTTGGAGGCGCGCGGCCCTACAGTGGACTTGGATACCGAGGCGGCTACAGCGGGCAGTTCGGTAATCGTGGCGGCACCGGCCGGCCAGTGCCAGGGCAGGGATCGTCGGCGGGCCTCCGAGGGATGAGCCGCAGCAGTGGCAGCGGGCCGTCGCAGAGCGCCAATGCCGGAGGCTTCCATGGCGGAGGCGCTGGCGCTGCTATGTCACACGGCGGCGGTGGCGGCGGCGGTGGTGCTGCCATGTCACACGGAGGTGGCGGCGGTGGCGGCGGCTCCCACCGTTGAACCAGCTGTCCAGTGTGTTCGCACAGTCACAACAAAGAAGCCATCCCGGTCGGGATGGCTTTTTGTTTCAGGGCCGACTTGGCAACAGATCTAGCTGCGGAAGATGCGACGTTTGAGAGCAGCAGCGGCCACGAGGGCTGTCGCGGTAAGGGACAGAGTGCCGGGCTCAGGAATGGGGCTCGTCTGCTGATCGATGCCGACGACCAGGGTGTTGTTGTAGCCATCAATGAAGAAGACATTCCCGTTTGCCGACGTGAAGCCACCGTCAATCGTCCCGTTGCTCAGGTAATCGTTCACAGGATCAGAGCCATCCCAAATGCCGCGTGTCATTTGGCCACCAGGCAGCGTGTAAAACCCGGAGGAGAGCCCGCCAAGATAGCTGAGTGGATCCCAATTGGGACCTGAGGGACGAGCGGGTGTCGCGGTTCCTGGATGGGGATCGGCGACAGGCAATGGAAGGGTGCTCGAGTAAGAGATCGTACCTGTGAATACATTGCCGACGCCGTAGCAGAGATCTAAGGACGAGGTGCCGCACAGGTTGGTATTCCCGAACACGAGGGACGAGTTGAAGGCATAGTCCCCAAAATCGTCACCCATGACGAAGTGTTCGCTCTGCGTATTGGTTACAGCAAAGAGCTTGTAGGTGTCGGCGTGAGCGAGAGTTGTTTTCGCGGCGACAGGAAGGACAGAGAGAAGGGCTAGCGCGTACCTGGAGAACCTCGGCATCAAGTGTCACCTTGTCGATCAGTATGTGTTTCGGCGTCCCTTCGGAGGCAAGAAGCAAGAAGGGGGTACGAGCTCGTAAAGCACTTGAGGAGCCAGAAGGCTGACCACGCAAGTGACTGATATGCAAGGTTAGAAAACACTAAAGTTTCAATCCGCACGTTAGTAACGTGCAAGTAGATGCAGTTTGAGGGGTAAGTTCTGCGAGTTTCCACCATGGCTGGACCACGTTCCGCGTCGCAACATCCTGGATGGTTTGGGGTTCCTATGGGTGTGGCTCATGCGGGTTGCACGAGCGGTTAGTCGATGCACTGGCAGCCCGGCTGACGAGGAGAACAGGATGCGGTTTTTTAGATATTTGGCGTTGCTTTCGGTGTTGTTATTTCCTCTGACGTTGGCTCATGCTCAGGTCTCGGCCGGCGTCGGCGTTGACCCCGGCTATGACGGCGGGTATGCGTATGGACCGCCGGCCTGTTCCTACGGCTACTACGGCTATGCGCCCTACACGTGTGCTCCCTACGGCTACTATGGGCCAGCCTGGTTCAACGGCGGCGTCTTTATCGGCGCGGGACCCTGGTTAAGAGGCGGGTACGGGTACTACGGCCGAGGTTATGGTTACGGCTACCGCGGGGTGTACGGCGGATATGTGCGCGGTTACGGATATGGCTACCGTGGGGGGTACGGCGGCGGCTATCGGGGAGGTTACGGCGGCTACCGGGGTGGTTACGGTGGCGGCTACCGCGGAGGCTTCGGCGGGGGAGGACGTGGTTTCGGCGGAGGCGCTCGCCGATAGCGGATGGTGGTTGTGACTCTGCGGCTGCCTTCGGGCAGCCGCTTTCGTTGGTCTCGAAAACGGCGTCTTACATAGTGAGGTAAGCATGATACGAAGCTGTGATCAGTGCGGGCAGAAGAATCGAATTGGGCCGGAGCACCTTGCGGACGTGGGACGATGTGGCGCTTGCAAGGCACCACTGACGGCAATAAGCGAGCCACTGGCGGTAACGACGGCAGAGTTCGACGAGATCATCGCGAAGAGCAGGGTGCTGGTTCTGGTCGACTTCTGGGCGGCGTGGTGCGGACCGTGTCGCGCCGCCGCGCCGGACGTAACGCAGACGGCAAAGGTGATGGCGGGTAAGGCTCTGGTGCTGAAGGTTGATACCGAGAAGGAACAGGCTCTGGCAGGGCGTTATCGGGTGCAGAGCATTCCTAACTTCCTGGTCTTTGCAGGGGGACGACCGGTGCGGCAGCAGCCGGGACTTGTCGGCGCCGCGGTGATGGAAGGCTGGCTGCGAGAGGCAGCTCTTTCGAAGTGACGGAGTTTCTGCGGACGATCTGTCGCGGCATTTCAGTGGACGGAGCAACGATCGACAACGGTGGATGTCAGGAGCAATCATGAGCAAGCTTTCGCAGGACGTTAGCGCCGAAGATCACGTCCAGGGTGACGCGCACGCAATCTACACGCTGGTTGAGTATGGCGACTATGAATGTCCCTCCTGCGGCGACGCTGCGTCCGTGGTTAAGAAGCTTCAGAAGCACTTCGGCAAGAAGCTGCGGTTTGTGTTTCGCAACTTTCCTTTAGAGCAGCATGAGTTTGCCGAGGCGGCAGCGGAGACGGCGGAGTTCGCCGCAAGCGAGAACAAGTTTTGGGAGATGCATGATGCTCTCTATGAGAACCAGACGGAGTTTGAGGATGAGTTATTTCCTGAACTGGCGAAGAAGCTGGGACTCAAGTGGGAGGCGCTGGATAGAGCGTTAGGTGCGGGAACGTTTGCTAAGCGCGTGAAAGAGGATCTGGAGAGCGGAGAAGAAAGTGGAGTGCAGGGAACTCCCAGTTTTTACATCAATGGCAAGTTACACAAAGGTTCATTCGAGTACGAGGATCTGCTAGCTGCAATTGAGCGGTCTGGCACGACGTAGTTGCTTTTGTGGCGCACAGTAAAATCTGATTGCTGACAGAACGTGTCACGAATCTTGACGGGACTGCCTTGTCGCAGAAGTGGCCATCTGTGCTGCCGCTCTAAATTAGACTTTCTCGACGAAATTTTCTACAAAGAAAGTCCGTGCTTGGTAGACAACGACAATCTTCTCTCCCATTTGCATACCTAAGAGCGTGCGGCGTTAAGAACGCTTGCGCTAACAAGGCAACCTGCGTAATTGGAGAAGACCCTGAATGCAGAGCCGACTTTCGCAATTACATTTTTTAGTCTGTAGCGTTCATGACTTGGATGGCGGGATCGCTAGCTCGGAACCACCTGGGGGATTGCTGACTCCGAGACGATGCGGGGTCTGTGGTGGTTGTCACTTTCGCGCCATCCGTTATGGCAGCACTCGCTTGATGATTGGCTGTATCGCCGGCTGTTAGATCGCCAACCAAGTCGTCCAAAATCAATGTGTGCATGCCTAACTCTTGGCTGCATATGTTGTGATGGTGCAGCTAGTTCGAGTGTACAAGTATTGCAAAGAAAGAGACGGGAACTCCATGGGCGAGTTGTTGAAGATCTGCGGCATTGCTTCACTTTGTCTTGCAACTGTTGCGATGCCCAAGGTCTGCCGTGGTCAGGAAGCGCGCGAGGCGCATGGTGAGGTGATCGTTCGTGGCAAGCAGTTGCTTAGGGACGGCAGGCCGTGGATTCCGCATGGTTTTTACCAGATCGCTTTTGAGGTAGCGCCTGCCAATTTGGGTAAAGCAGATCATCCGTTCTGGGCTACGGCTTACAACCGGTACACGCCTGACGAGTATCGCGAGATGCGGGAAGCGGGCGCTGATTCGGTTCGGCTGCAGATCGCGCAGGCGGGGGCCGACCCACGAAGTCCGATCTTCGACAGAGGCTTTCTCGATAAGGCGCTCGGCGCGATTCGCGCTGCGCGGGCCGCAGGACTGACCGTGATCGTATGCGTCCAGGATGAGTCGCATGTTCCGAAGGAGACCGCGATTGATCTGCCGGATGACGGAACTCGGCGCATATGGAAAGAGATTGCTCCGCAGTTCGCCTCGGATCGCGGGGTGATGTACGAGCTCCTGAACGAGCCGCGTCCCCAGCCGAGCCCGCAGAACTGGAAGCGCTGGGAACAGTCGATGATGGAGACGATCCGCACAGTGCGGGACTCGGGTGCGACCAACGTTGTGATTGCAGACGGGCTGGGCGTTGGTCAGGTGATCGACGGCGCGCCACTGCTGCAGGATCCACAGGTAGCATACGCGTCGCATCCTTATGCACTAGCTGCGCAAGGACAGACGCCTCGGATGTGGGATTCGAAGTTCGGCAACTTCTCCCGAAGAGCGCCGGTGATTATTACGGAGTGGCTATCCGGCGGCTATTACTGCGACGCCAACACGCCCGAGTCCTCGGTGCAGTTTATCCACTACCTGCATGATCATCGTATTGGGCTCGAAGTGGGTACGTGGGATTGGGCCCCTGCAGGCTTTGGCAGCGCGCGCTGGGGTTTTCCGGAGGGCCGCTTCTCAAGCTTCAAGGGGCTCTCGTGTCACCAGAAGGGCTATGGGCTCGGAGAGATCATTAAGACCTGGTACTCCACCGGGACGCCTGCCAGTTCACCGCAATAGCAGTCGTGCACCAAAGCGGATGGCGCTTATTTCGCTCTTGCTGCGATGAAGTATTCGAAATGGGGAGTCATGATAGCGATGCTGACTTCTTTGGGTCAGTCTAGAACGAGAGCGATCAGCGCCGCGTCTGTTCTCTGTCTTGCTTCTGTTGAGATTGCAGTTCGAGTGCCCCATCGTTCTCTTTCGTAATCTTACGAGAGCTAACGCCGCCGCGCGAAAGAGCGCCGTCTGCTCACTCCTTCAATCTCATCGAGGAGACCCGCGCTTTTAAGCAAGCTCAGGACAGCAGGTCTTCCTGACCCGGCAGACTCTGCGCGATGGAAGAACTCAAGCAAGCGGCCTGATATAGAGAGCTGGCTGCTCTTCCATGACATAGCGCCTGCAATCGTCGACCTCGCGAGCCTTGACATGGACCGCAAGCGACTCCAGAGTCGAGCGAAGACGGTCTTCCACACCACTCGTGCTGCCCAAGTGAGCACCGGCATCTGCAGCTTTCCCTTGCTGAAGGTGCCACTGTGCTCCGCACGTTCAGGGATGTCACGGTAGGGTCGGCAGCTCACGTATTCGCTCCCGCGCAGTGCGCGATTGCTGCTGGCTTCTGTGCCTGCATCGGTACACCTACGGCGAGACGACGGGTCTGGCATCGGGCAGCTTGGCATACAGTGGCGGCCATCATTTAGCTGCTCGGCTTCGCGGTGTCTGCTGCGAGCCGTAAGCGAGCAGCAGAGATCAAAACGCACCAACAGGTCCGGATGGTTCAGGACCAGCTACATAAGCGAGTGAGAACCGGCGCGCGAGCTTGAGTCCGCGCACCTTAGCCGGTTTCAGCGTTCCCAGGGCAAGCTGGTTGCGCACGGCCCAACGTGACACGAAGGTGACACCCAGACCGGCTTCCACGGCGTTCAGCAAGCCCTCAGTCGAATCCAGTTCCATGCTGATGCGCAGATCTCTCATCTTCAGACCGGCTTCTGCCAGCGCGTTCTCCACAACGCGGCGGGAGCCGGAGCCGAACTCCCGCACAAGCAGCGGCTCGCTTGCGAGTGCAGCCAGATCAATCTGGTGATCGGCCCATTCATGACCAGCGGGAACGACCAGGACCATGTGGTCCTGCATGAACGGTTCGATATGAACGTCCTTGCGCTGCTCCGGATCTTCGATGAGCGCAAGGTGGACCTCGCGTGCCAGCAGCGCCTCAAGCATCTGGTCGGAGTTGCCGCT
>CAXTVC010000127.1:0-6649 GCA_964247615.1 uncultured Acidobacteriaceae bacterium | reverse complement strand
CTGCCGAGCCACCCGAAGACTTGCCTATGGGCGCTGCCGTCGTCAACAATTGCGCAGCTGCCACGTTCCTTGCTCTCAACACGCTCGCCGAAGGCGGAGAGGTCATCGTCTCCCGCGGTGAACTTGTCGAGATCGGCGGCGGTTTCCGTATCCCGGAGATCCTCGCCAAGTCCAGCTCTGTCCTGTACGAGGTTGGAACTACCAACAAAACGCGGGTCGGCGACTATGCAGCGGCTATCGGTCCAGCCACAAAACTCATTCTGAAGGTGCACCGCTCCAACTTCCGCATCGAAGGCTTCACGGAACAGCCGTCTCTGGAAGATCTGGTCGCCCTTGGAAAAACCTCCGGGGTGCCGGTGTTTGAGGACCAGGGGACCGGATGTGTGCTGGATCTCGCCAAGGTGGGGCTGCCAGGGGAATCGTCGTGGCTCCGCAGCGTGGCCAGCGGCGCAGCGCTGATCGCGTCAAGCGGCGACAAGCTGCTGGGCGGCCCCCAGTGCGGCATCCTGGTGGGCCCGCGCGCCACCGTGGAGCGCGTCCGGGCAAACCCACTCTTCCGCGCTCTGCGCGTTGACAAGCTGACCTATGCAGCTCTGGAAGCGATCCTTCTGGCCTACATCACAGGCCGTGAGCGTACGCTGCCGGTAGTGAACATGCTGCAGATCTCGCCCGAGGACGTGCGCTTGCGCTGTGAACGCCTGGCCGCCCGTGTGCGCTCACCTCGTCTCCACGTCGAGGTGGTCCCTACGAGGAGCGTCGTGGGTGGAGGCACCACGCCGGGTGCATCGCTACCAAGCTTCGCGGTAGCCCTGTCGGCAAGCGGCCAAAGTGAGGATGCGCTCTCGGGGTGGCTGCGCAGGCGTGACCCACCGGTAGTGGCGAGGGTAAGTGAAGGACAGGTGCTGCTGGACCTCCGAACCGTCGCCCTCGACGACGATGAAGTGCTCGTCAAACTGCTTCAGAACGATCCAGCTCGCGAGCAGCCTTCTGAGCCGAGCTCCGCCGGCGCATGACCGTCAAAACGGGCTCCTCGGCTGAGCCGGTAGTGCGCTCCGTCGTGCTCGGCACAGCGGGTCACATTGACCATGGCAAAACCACGTTGGTGCTTGCCCTGACCGGTACGGATGCCGACAGGCTCCCGGAGGAAAAAGCGCGCGGCATCACCATCGATCTCGGCTTCGCGTCCATGGACCTCATCGGACCCGGGCGGGAGCGCTTCGAGGTCAGCCTGATTGATGTTCCCGGTCACCATGCCTTCGTACGCAACATGCTGGCTGGCGCGGGCGGCATCGACGCCGTCCTCCTGGTCGTGGCGGCCGACGAGGGGGTCAAAGAGCAGACGCGCGAGCATCTTCAGATCTGCCGCCTGCTGGGCATCGGTCACGGCCTTATCGTCCTGACCAAGGCAGATGCCGTGACACCGGAGCGATTGGCGGCTGCCAAAGCCGAGGCGGCGCAGCTGGCCGACGGGACCTTTCTGCGGGGCGCGCCCACCCTCGCCGTTTCGGCGCGAACCGGAGAGGGTATCGCTTCCCTGAAGGCGGCAATGGCGACCCTGCTTTCCGAGATCCCAGGGCGCAAGGAAGGCCGTATTTCTCGCCTTCCGATCGACCGTGTCTTTTCTGCCCGCGGCTTTGGCACTGTCGTGACGGGTACCCTCCAGTCGGGAAGCATGCGCTCGGGCGAGTCGCTCACCCTGCAGCCCGGCAACCGCCAGGTCCGCGTCCGGGGCGTGCAGGTGCACGGCCAGTCCCGCGCTGAAGCCACCGCTCCTAACCGCGTGGCCCTGAACCTCGCGGGCATCGAGGTTGCCGAGGTAGAGCGAGGCGATACTGTCGTTCCCGGAGGCACGCTGGAGCCAGTCACCGTGCTGGATGTCGAGATTGAAACGCTGCCGGGAACCCCGGCGCTGCGGCACCGCCAGCGTGTGCGGCTGCATGCGTTCACCTCGGAAAGGCTCGCGACGGTGCTGCTGTATGGCTCTCCTGCAGACGCCCCGGGGCCCGACCTGCAGCTACTGCGTTTACGTCTGGCGACGCCACTGCTGCTAGTTCCGGGCGACCGCTTCGTGCTGAGGCGGCCCTCGCCCGCAGCGACCCTGGGCGGGGGCCGGGTGCTGGATGCACATCCGCTGGATCGACTGAAAAAAGCAGTGACCGCCCGCTGGGTTCAAAGCCTGCAAGGGGCCGAACCAGCGACCGAAGTTCGGCTGCGTATCGCACGCCGCGGCGTCGAGGGCCTCGCGCTGCAGCGCCTCGTGGCCGAGACGGGATGGAATCAGGTTGCTCTACGACCTCTGATCGCAGGTCTTACCGTGGCAGGTTCTATCGCGGAGGATCGCCCGCACAACGCCTTCATCGCCGTCGGGGCGCTTGCAGTCGCAAGCCAACAGGTAAAGGCGGAACTGGTACGCGTGAAGGAGAAAGGGGCCTCCCGGGGGGAGTTAGTTTCAGGGCTCGGGCTCCAGGACTGGGTGCTCTCACGGGTACTTGCCACCCTAAGAACAGCGGGCGAACTGAAAGCACAGGATGAGCGCTTCTTTATCCCCGGGGCGCTTCCGATAGATCGGGCGAGGGAAGCAGGCGGCCAGTCAGCGAAGGTGGAGCAGCTTTACCGCACCGCAGGACTTGCCTCACCCCTGGTCAGCGAGGTAGGTGAACGCCTGCAAATGAGCTCGGGAGAACTGCGATCATCCATCACCACGCTGCTGCGCTCCGGAACATTGGTGCGGCTGGGCTTCGACGCGCTGCTGGTGCACCGTGAGGCACTGGCGCAACTGACCACGCAGCTACATCAACACCGAGGCAAAACTCTTGATGTCGGGCAATTCAAGAAGCTCACCTCGCTTACCCGGAAGCACGCCATCCCTCTGCTTGAATACCTGGACGGGGTGCGAGTGACCAGAAACAGCGGCGGTATGCGCGTTGTGCTCTAGGGTCGGGCGAACCCTGAGTTCTGCCGGGGTCTGAGTAAATGGCTATCCAACCAGCTGAGGCGATACCAGCTCAAGCTCGCTCGATGGCGCGACAGCAGCGGTCTGCGAAGACGCCTGGGCTTCATCCCTCGCCAGCATGCCCCGCTTACACAGAAATCCGATGCAGAACCAGACAAACGGGCCGATCGCATACTGGCCAAGGGGCATCCACTCGCCCAGCATGCCCACAAGCAGGCCAACCATAAAGAAGCCAAGCTGCGGTGGACCGGTTCGAACATACTTCAGCGACTCAAGAAAGCCAATCACGATCGTCATCAGAAAGAGCGGGCCGCCAATGAACCCCATGGTGATAAAGGCGTCGCTGATGTCGATCTCCGAAGTTCCGGTACCCTCAGCCGTTCCGAACTTGGCAGCCCCCAGCGTAACCATGCCCAGACCCATGCCCAGCGGATTCTTCAGGGCGTAAGTGAAGCCATTCAGGAACATCAGGGTGTGAAGGCCGGCTGTGGAGTACTTCGGATCAAGCGGATGCGCCAAACCCTGTGTCACATGGCTTGTTGCAAGCCCCGCGGATGAATTAGCAGGACCGGCTGCCGCGGGGCCTGCATCGTCCGAGGCCGCGTGTCTGACGGAATAGGCCAGCAAACCAACGCCCAGTAGTCCCCCGAACACCAGGCGTTTCACCCAGGAGCGCACATCCTTGCCTCGCACGGCCCACATAATGACGGCAGCCATCAGGGTCTTCAAGAGAAGACCACGCATGGAGGCCAGTACCTGAGCCGTGAGAAGAAGGGGAAGCAGTAGGGCATACACCCGTTGACCTGCAAACAACGCAGCAAAGCAACAGACACTGCCCAGCATGAGAAGCGTTCCATATTCTATGCTGTTGACCGAAAAGCCAAAGGAACGAATATGTCCTTGCCCAAGGCTCAGGGCAACATACCCATTCTCCAGAGCATGCTTGATCCACGACTGCTCCCATGGAAGAAAGCCGACATAGGTCTGGTAAATCCCAAGCAAAGCTGCGGTCACTGCCAGCGGGAGAAGCAGCCTGTAGGCCAAGCGGAAAATGATCTTTTCTGTCGCGTACGCGCGGCCCATCCAGAACCAGCACATCGGAATGAGCATGAACAGGGCCCCGGACATGCCCACAAAGATCGATCCCTGGCGCGGGTTCACCATCTCCAGCGTCATCACCGCCGTCACGCCAAGAACGACCTTTGACATCGGGTCAGAAACCTTGACTTTGAGGAGAATGGGAATCGCGATGCACAGCGCGAAAACGGGCCCAGCAAGCAGCAGCGGATCCAGTTTGGGATATCCCGCATAGGTATTCACAGCGCGCCGGATGTCGCCCAGCAAGAACTCGAAAAGCAGCACCAGCATGAACGACGTGGTCTTATCCAGAGCCCATGAAATGAGAAATGCCGCCACCACAATCAGAAAGGTCAGTAATGAATACTGGCCGTGGATCAGGAGGTATAGTCCCGGCAAGGTGCAGAGCGTCGCAAAGCCAAACAGCTGGAGTGTCTCTCGGCGAGCGTACAGGCGCGAGTACGCCGCGTCATAAAGATTGTCTACGAGGACCATTGGGCGGCAAGGCTACTCGGTTATTGTACCGTTGAGGGCGAAAGCGTCGGCTCGAAAAGAGAAATTGTCGTGCAGCAACGACACATACCTGCGTCGCTGCTACAACTTTCGAGTGGTCGCTTGTTGCTTTACGTTGGAAGCTTGTCCGCCGCAATCATGTGCCGCACTGTTTGCGACAATGAGAGGTGAACATCCTTGTCAGAAACCATTTCACCCTACCGTGAGGACATCGGTCTACGTTTATGGCGCTCGAACAGCAGAACGTAAGGTATCGTGAATGAACTTGAGGAAGTTGGTCGCAAATACAGCGGAGGTTGCCTGAGCGCGTCTCGCACGATGGGAGACGTGTTTTCTGTCGCAAAAACGATCTTGTTTTGTCGTACCAGACATCCACCTGCAGGAAAGTATCAGTTCTCCATCGCGAAGAGCGGCCCTATCAGATTGTTTAAGCATCGCTAATGGCGGCAAACGCCTCAGCATTCGGAGAGCGGTAACGTGTCAACACGGTCTGTACGCGTAATATCGGCACCTTCCATAGAGTCGCCCCAGACAGCAACGAGAAGTGGCTTCTACCTTCCACAGTTGGACGTTCTACGCTTCTTCGCTTTCTTAATGGTGTTTCTCTGCCATGACCTTAGCCCGGAGAGCTACGTTCAGCACTGGAATGCGCACCTCTCATTTGCTCTATTCATTCTGCGCGATACGGGCGGCTTCGGTCTTTGCCTGTTTTTTTTCCTCAGCTCCTACCTCATCACGACCCTTCTCTTGATGGAGAAGGCCAAGACTGGCAACGTCCGTATTCGGAGTTTTTACGTCAGGCGAATGTTGCGCATTTGGCCGCTATATTTCTTCTATTTGGCAGCAATCGCCCTCATCGGGTTGAGGCTGCGAACATGGCACATCGAAGGTCCGCGCTTGTTCGCCATGTTTTTGTTGGTAGGAAATTGGTACGCACTAATGCGCGGCATGGGCAACAGCGCTATTGCCGCACTCTGGAGTATTTCGGTGGAAGAACAGTTCTACCTGATCTGGCCCAACGTCTTTCGGTTTCTAACGGTGCAGCGCTTCGCCTGGTTCACCGGCATCATCGGTGTGCTATCCATAGCGTCCACCTTTCTGCTCGCGCGTGTTGCTCAGATCCCTCTCCAAGTATGGCTGAATAGTGCGCCGCAGGGCATTTTTTTCGCTTGCGGCGCACTCTTTGCCATCTACGGGCAGAGAACTCGCCGACCAAGCGGCCGGATCTTTTGGTTGGGCTTGATCGGTGGTCTGGCACTCTGGATTTGTGGCGACCTGGCAGAAAAGGTGATGGACGGGAGTCATCTGAGCTCCACCTACACGACCTTGGAATACATACTGGTAGCGTGTGGGTGCTACCTCATCATGGAGGGATTTCTCCACCTTCGTCCGGACCGCATTCCAAAACTTCTTATCTATCTTGGGAAGATTTCGTACGGCCTTTATGTCTTTCATGGGCTGGCCAACCATCTTTACCCTCGTTTTTTCGCAAGTCGTTTGCCGTTCTTTGAAATGCTGGTAGCCTTTCCGTTCACACTCGCTTGCGCGGCGGCGTCCTACCAATATCTTGAAAAACCGTTCCTGCGCCTTAAAGAGCGATTTGAGGTGGTACGCAGCAGGGCTGTCGATCCCGCTCGTTAGGACGTGAATCCAGTGGCAGTGGTAACCCAGTGCTACACACTGCACGGTCAAGCTTCTCACTTTGGATTGCGCTTACCGCGTAGATTCTCGTGCAACTTGAATCAGAGTGCTTCCTCACACACAAATCCCGGCATCGTTCCTGGTAGTTCAGAACAAAAGTAGGCAGGTGAAGCACTGTACAGCTAAAGACACCACTTCTGGAACGCAAAAATGACCGCCCAAGCCGGGCGGCTGGTCATCTATCGCATGTGTGGAAAACTGGAGGCGCGGGCCGGGATCGAACCGGCGCATAAAGGTTTTGCAGACCTCTCCCTTACCACTTGGGTACCGCGCCACATGCCCGAACCTCGCTTCCGCGCAGGATACGCGCGAACCAGGGGCAGCGAGCATTACTGCGTAAGAAGAGGGCGTTTGGAGCGGGAGACCGGGGTCGAACCGGCGACATCTTCCTTGGCAAGGAAGCAC
>CAXTVC010000126.1:0-6833 GCA_964247615.1 uncultured Acidobacteriaceae bacterium | reverse complement strand
GCCGACCTGACGGGCGCGCTTTCCGGCTGGGGTATGAATATTGTGTCGGCGGAAGCGTTTTCCAACACGCGCGGCCAGGTGATCGATACGTTCCGCTTCACCGATCCTTACAAGACACTGGAGTTGAACCCAGAGGAACACGAGCGTCTGCGGTCGACCCTGGAGGCCGTGACGCTGGAGACAACATCCGTCGATTCCCTGCTGAATGCCCGGCGAAGGCAGGTTCCAGCAAAGCCGCGTCGCGTGGTGGCGACGGATATCGAGTTCGACAACATGTCGTCAGCCCGGAGCACCCTGATGCAGGTGATTGCGCAGGACGAGCCGGGGTTGTTGCGCAAAACCAGTCTGCTGCTGAGTGATTTTGGCTGCAGCGTGGAAGTCGCGCTGGTGGATACGGAAGGCGAAAAGGCTATCGACGTGTTCTATCTGACGATCGGCGGGGAGAAGCTCGATGAAGCGCAGCAGCTCGCGCTTCGGGAACAGATTGAAGCAAACCTCTAGGTCACACGTTTGTGTTAGGGCGGGTAGCGTTTGCGGGACCGTTGCCTGAATTTACGACACTCTCGCTGGTTTGCCAGGCCGAAATCTTCCCATTGACCAACCCTCCATGGGACAGAGGCATCGCATTGTTGTATCCCGAAGTGCCCAGAACAGATAACGGTAGAGGCCAAGCCTTGCCGGGACATAAGAACCGTATACTTACAGCTATGACATCCGATCCCAATCAGACAAGCACCAACGGGCGTCCTGTATCCGGTACGCAGCACTCAGATCGCTACATCTTCGGGACTCTCGACAGTTTCGGTAAGAACCGGGACAAGGTCGATGAGGTGGACTGGGGCAACGATCAGCCAGAGGGTGTTGTTCTGGCCTCCATGGATGCAGCGATCAATTGGGTGCGAAAGAACTCGATTTGGCCGATGACTTTTGGTCTTGCCTGCTGCGCCATTGAGATGATGTCGATGGGTGGGTCAAGATATGATCTGGCACGGTTTGGTGCAGAGGTATTTCGCCCCTCACCGCGGCAAAGCGATCTGATGATCGTGGCAGGGCGGGTCTCGCAGAAGATGGCCCCTGTGATTCGTCGGCTGTATGAACAGATGCCAGAGCCCAAGTGGGTGATCTCGATGGGTGCATGTGCGACCTCGGGCGGTGTCTTCAACAATTACGCGCTGCTGCAAGGCGTAAACCAGATCATTCCTGTGGACGTGTATGTCCCCGGATGTCCACCACGCCCCGAACAGCTTCTGTACGCGATCACTTTGCTGCAGGAGAAGATTCAGGGGAGTCGCGGCACGGTAAAGCAGGCCTTGAACATCGGGTAGGGTCTGCCGGACAGGGTGTTGCTGCACATTGCAATAACTTCGGAGGTTACCAAACGTACTTGTAGCTTGAAGAAAGAAGCAACGGAGTCTGAAATAGAGGAGCAAGATGCGGTCATCAGAATTCTCTGGACTCTTGCATCACCTGCGGTACACTTTTGACGCATTTCGCAAGAAATTGACGAGCTGATCTCAACGCTCGCAAAACCGGAACAAGTTTCAGTGGAGGTTTACAAGAATGTCTCAACGTCCGTTTCGCCATTTCGGCCGGTACCTGCTGGCCGCGTGTGCGGTCAGTGTCGCCACCGCGAGCCTAAGCGCGCAAGATGCGCCGGCCACGCCGCCGCCCCCGCCTAGCGCGCCTACTCCTACCAGCAGTGCCTACACCGGTGTCAACCCCTCCAAAGTCGATATCTTCATGGGATATTCGTATTTTGGTGCACACGGCAGTGTGAAGCCGGCTGACATCCGTTATTCGTCCGTGGACGAGGGCGCCGTGTTGAGCGGAGCGTACTACTTCAACAAGTATTTTGGTGCTGAGATTGAAGGGTTTGCGAACCCCGACGGACAGAATGACGGCTTCTATTCCGGATCCGCCGGTCCCATCTTCCGTGCTCCGCTGCAAAACTTTACCCTGTTCGCGCACGGCCTCGTTGGCGGCGTTCGTATGGGTGGACCGAACAGCGACGTGCCGGCAACCTTTGCACACGAGCCTTACACCTGGGGCACGACGATCACAGCTGGCGGCGGCATGGACTACAACCTGCCCTTCCACAACGGCTTGTTCGGCATTCGTTTGTTTGAGGCGGATTACCGCTACATGCACACGAGCTTTGGCCCGTCGACCACGGTACCGACACCCGGTGCCCTTGGTGGCCGCGCGAACCTGAGCGGTGCTGAACTCAGCGCTGGTATCCTGCTTCACTTTGGCCATATCATCCCGCCACCCCCGATCATGTACACCTGCGCCCTGACCACCCCGGCCGCCGGTGCCACGATCTATCCTGGCGACCCGGTGGAGATCACCGGTACGGCGACAAACATCAACCCGAAGAAGCCAGTGACGTATAGCTGGACCTCGGATGCCGGTCCAATCGCATCGACCTCCAACGTCGCAGCGGTAGACACCAAGACGCTGAACCCCGGCAACTTCACCATCAAGGGCCATGTGATGCAGGGCGCCAAGCCCGGTCAATTCGCGGACTGCTCGGTGCCGTTGACCATCACGCAGGTTCAGCCGCCTACCATCACCTGCTCGGCCAACCCGTCCACGGTCACCCCGGGACAGTCGGCGACAATCACCTCGCAGGGTATGAGCCCACAGAACCGCCCGTTGACGTATAGCTACAGCGCCACGGCCGGCTCCATCAACGGCAACACTGCCAACGCCACCCTCGACACAACCGGTGCGGCGCCTGGCACGATCACTGTGACCTGCAACGTCGTCGACGACAAGGGCCAGACTGCTTCGACCACAACATCGGTCACGGTCTCCGCGCCGCCGCCGCCGCCACAGGTGCAGACACAGTCGCTCTGCTCCATCAACTTTGACCGCGACATGAAGCGCCCCACCCGCGTAGACAATGAAGCCAAGGCTTGCCTTGACGACATTTCCCTCGCGATGCAGCGCGACACGCAGGCGAAGCTCGATGTTGTAGGCAACGCAACCGCTGACGAGAAGATGGCAATGCACCGCGCCTCTGAACGTGCAGTGAATGAGAAGGCCTACCTTGTGGGCGAGAAGGGCATCGATGCCTCGCGGATCACGGTTTACACCGGAACTGCTGGTACCAAGTCCGTCTCCAACACGCTGGTCCCGGCCGGTGCCACGGATGCCAACACGGGTACCGCGGTTGATGAGTCCACGATCAAGCCGATCCCGCGCACCGCGCCGGCTCGTGGCGGTCGTCACCACAAGCGTCACCACCACAAGAAGTAGCTCACTGCGGTAAAAGCAAACGGCTGGCCAGCAATGGTCAGCCGTTTTGCTTTGTGCCCCTGCCTTCTGCACTCCTCCCGCCCTGACCACCGGGCCTGGATTCGGGCAGGGGGAACCGGGAGCGGTGCCTCTCTCTGACCCTTTCGCGATCCCTCACTAGACCCCGTTCGACAGTTCTGACAGAATCGAAGGAGCGTCAGCGGACAATTGTTGTATCCAGCACGCGCAGTACCTCACCTGGAGCGTTCATGAGCACCGTCAAGATTGGAAACAAGCAACTCGGCCCTGGCCAACCCTGCTACGTCATCGCGGAGATCGGCATTAATCACAATGGCGATATCGACCTGGCCAAGCGCCTCATCTCGGTCGCCGTTGCGGCCGGATGCGATGCGGTCAAGTTTCAGAAGCGCACCGTCGAGATCGTCTATACCGAGAAGGAACTGGCCCAGCCCCGTTCCAATCCGTTTGGCGAAACGAATGGCGATCTGAAACGCGGTTTGGAGTTCGGCCAAGAGGATTACGCCGAGATCAACAGCTTCTGCAAGCAGGTCAAGATTGACTGGTTTGTTTCTCCCTGGGATGAGCCCTCGGTTGATTTCGTGGAGCAGTTCAATCCGCCGGTCTACAAGATCGCATCGGCCTCGCTTACGGATGACAACCTGTTAAAGCATGTGCGGGCCACAGGCAAGCCTGTGATTGCGTCTACCGGTATGAGCACCTATGCAGAGATCGACCATGCAGTTCAGGTTCTCGGCAAGGAAAACCTCATTCTGATGCACACCACCTCGACGTACCCGGCCAAGTATGAGCAGCTGAACCTGCGTGCCATCCCGGCCATGATTGAGCGTTACAACCTCCCCGTGGGCTACTCGGGGCACGAGACCGGTATCCCTACGACCGTAGCCGCTGCCGTGCTCGGTGCGTGCTGCGTAGAGCGGCACATTACCATGGATCGCGCGATGTGGGGCTCTGATCAGGCCGCCTCGCTGGAGCCAAATGGCATCAGCCGCCTTGTCCGCGACATTCGCCTTTGCGAGCAGTCCATGGGTGATGGCGTCAAGCGTGTCTACGAGGAAGAGATTCCAGTGATGAAGAAGCTTCGCCGCGTCGGCGCTGCCGTTTAAGCGATGCCCCTTTCCGCACCTCAACTCACAGATGGCCTGCAGAACCTGCAGGCCATCGCCTTTGACGTCGACGGCGTTCTGACCGACGGCACCCTGCTGTGGTCTACGGGAACGGTAGACGAAACCAAGCGCTTCAGCTTCGCCGATATCATGGGTATATCGCTGCTACGCCGTCTCGGCATCAAGCTCGCGCTCATTTCCGGTGAGCCGTCGCCGCTCGTCGACCGGTACGCGCAGAAGATGCACCTCCACTACGTTGTGAAGGGCACGCGGGACAAGTCGACCGCACTGCGCGAGTTCACCAACAGGTTCAACGTGCCGCTTGAGCATGCCTGCTTCTTTGGCGACGACGTCAACGACCTGTTCGCCATGGAAATCGCCGGCCTTTGTGCATGCCCTGCCAACGCCGCGGCGGAGGTCCGCGAGTATGTCGGTGAGCGCGGCTTTGTAAGCACCATGGACGGTGGCCTGGGAGCGGTTCGTGAATTCGCCGATTCCCTGCTGAAAGCCCGCAATTTACGGGGCCGCGATGTCTTCATTCTGCGCCCGCCGGAGTAATCGTGGCGGTCCCTGAACATCCCCTACTACCTCCGCTTTTTCCGCATCAGCCCGTACCATAGAGAACGAATGATGAAGCTGTCTGACTACGTCCTGAAGTTTGTCGCCGACCTCGGCATCCAAGATTGTTTCCTCGTCACCGGCGGCGGCGCCATGCACCTGAATCAGTCGCTGGCTTCCGAGACACGCATCAAGCCGATCTGCAACTCGCATGAGCAGGCCTCGGCAATTTGCGCCGAAGGCTACGCCAAAGCGACTAATGGCCTGGGATTCTGCATGGTCACCACGGGCCCGGGCGGCACGAACGCTGTGACCGGCGTGGCGGGTGCGTGGCTCGACTCGACGCCGGTGTTGTATGTCTCCGGCCAGGTGAAGCGCCCCGATCGCATGTTTGACGCGCTGACTGGCAAGCCGCTTGGCATGCGGCAGCTGGGTGTGCAGGAGGTCGACATCTGCGCGATCGTCGGCCCTATCACCAAGTACGCGGTGACGATTCTGGAGCCGAATGACATCCGCTACCACCTGGAGAAAGCCGTATTTCTAGCGATGAATGGCCGCCCTGGCCCTGTCTGGATCGATGTGCCGCTCGATGTGCAGGCCACCCCCATCGACGAGACGCAGCTGCGTGCGTTTGATCCTGCGGAGTTCGCCAACGACACCGCTATCACCGGCACCGCGAACATCCCTTACGAGGTGCAGCGCGCGATCGAGGCCTTTAACGCCTGCGAGCGTCCGCTGCTGTTTGCCGGGAATGGTATTCGCCTGGCCCGCGCCGAGGCCGAGTTTGAGGAGCTGCGTCAGTATCTGGGCATACCCTCGGTAGCCACCTGGTGCGCCGCCGATCTCATCAACTCAACGGATCCGACCTATGTCGGGCGGCCCGGCAATGTCGCCGCTCGCGGAGCGAACTTTGCGTTGCAGAACTGCGACTACCTGCTGGTGATTGGTGCGCGCATGGACATGGCCATCACCGGGTATGCGCCGCAGAACCTGGCTCGTGAAGCCCACAAGATCACCGTGGACATCGACCAGGCCGAGCTGAATAAACTTCATCCGCACGTGCAGCAGCCTGTCTGCGCTGACGCCAAGGCATTCCTCACCGAGCTGCTGAAGCACAAGGATCAGCTTAAGCCGCGCGACTTCAAGCCCTGGCTTGCGCGCTGTGCTGACTGGAAGACGCGCTACGCGGTGGTGACGGACGAGCATCGCAAGCCGGAAGGCCTGGTCTCGATCTTCAACCTGTCTGAGGTGCTCGGCACAGAGGCTAGCCCCTCGGACCGGCTGGTGGTGGGCAATTCGGGTTCCGGCATCGAAATTTACCTGCTCGCCTGCCCCACACTGCACTCGCAACGCCTGTTCCATACGGCAGGCCTAGGCTCCATGGGCTATGCGATCCCGATGGCGATTGCGGTCTCGATAGCCAACCCGGGTCGCGAGGTCATCGCGGTCGATGGTGATGGCGGCTTTATGTTTAACATTCAGGAGCTCGAGACCATTTATCGGCTCCAGCTGCCCATAAAGTTCTTCGTCTTGAACAACGACGGCTACAGCTCCATCCGTGCGTCGCAGACGGCCTACTTCAAGGAGGCCTCCATCGGCGCCGATCGCAATACCGGACTCACGATTCCCAACCTGTCGAACGTGGCTGAGGCGTTCAAGCTGGGCAGCTACATCATCCACGACCAGACTGACCTCCGCAACGAGGTACGCAAGGTGCTCGACATGAAGGGGCCCGTGGTCTGTGATGTGAATGTACTGCCAGATGAGGTCCGCGCACCACGCTTACAGAGCTACCAGAAGCCTGACGGCACCTTTGTCTCCAAGCCGCTCGAGGACCTGTACCCCTTCCTGCCCCGCGAAGAGTTCCTGGCGAACATGATCGTGAAGCCA
>CAXTVC010000125.1:0-6996 GCA_964247615.1 uncultured Acidobacteriaceae bacterium | reverse complement strand
CCGCCCCCGCCACCCAGCAGGCCATGAGCGAAAAGCCCGACTGCGGCGAGCTCTCCTATAAAGGCTCCGGCCGCCTCGCCGGCCGCAAGGCCCTGCTCACCGGCGCCGACTCCGGCATCGGCCGCGCTGCCGCCATCGCCTTTGCCCGCGAGGGCGCCGACGTCGCCATCTCCTATCTCCCCGCCGAGCAGAAGGACGCCGAAGAAGTAGCCAACTACATCCGCGAAGCCGGCCGCAAAGCCGTTCTCCTCCCTGGCGATATCTCCCACGAAGGCTTCTGCCAGCGCCTCGTCGCCGACGCCGTCGCGCAGCTCGGCGGCCTCGACATCCTCGTCAACAATGCCGGCAAGATGGGCAAGACCGAAGGCATCCTCGCCACCTCTACCGAGCGCTTCGACGAGCTTATGAAGACCAACGTCTACTCCCTTTTCTGGATCACGAAGGCCGCCGTCCCGCACCTCAAGCCCGGTTCCTCCATCATCAACACCACCAGCGTCCAGGGCTACGACCCCAGCCCTAACATCTTCGACTACGCCATGACCAAGGCCGCCATCGCCAACTTCACCAAGGGCCTCAGCAAGCCCTTCATGGAAGAGCACGGCATCCGCATCAACGGCGTAGCCCCCGGCCCCATCTGGACCCCCCTCCAGGAAGCCGACGGCAGCAAGGACAAGCTCAAGAAACTCGGCGGCGAAACCCCCTACAAGCGCCCCGGCCAACCTGTTGAACTGGCCGCCGTCTACGTCCTGCTCGCCTCCCAGGAATCCAGCTACACCACCGGTGAAATCTACGGCGTTACCGGCGGCATGACCGCCGTCGCATAACTTCCTTTCACAAAAACAGGCTGCCCTTCTTCGCTCGGGGCAGCCTGTTTTACGTTTTCGGCCTGAATAGACGCCTGTTTCCCTTGACTGCCTCATTTCTCAGGATCGCCTCCAACATCCCGGAGACACAGTCGTGTACAAGCTGTGACCGCCCCGCGTTGTGAACACAAGCGAAGATCACCGTCTGCATGGCTGTCCTAATTGACCATCGGGGTCGCACAACCGCCACTCGCCTCTGCTGGCGCATTGGCGTGATCGTCGCAGCAGGGTAGAGCGCAGCACGCAGCCTGCGCAACCGCAGATTGTTCGGGCAGGTTGTCGTTTAGAACGACAAAAACCTCCCACTCGTTGCCGTCAGGGTCCTTGACCCATGTCTTGTCTTGGGTCGCATAGCAACAATTTGTCTGCATCTCGTCGCGAGTGACCAAGCCACGCTCGTGCCATTGCTGCCGTATCGCAAGGACGTCTTCCGTCGAGGAGACCTGAAAGCCCAGGTGCGAGAGAGCACCGGCTTCCTGAAAGGCATGCTGGTTCAGTGTGAAATTCAAGGGCGGGTTGGTCACGTCAAACTTGGCATAATCGGTACGGATTTTGGCTGGCTCCACGCCGAAGAGATTCCGGTAAAACTCGATGCTGGTCAGAACGTCGCGAACGTTGATCGCGACATGCGGCTTCAGGAATTGCACTTCCATGATGCCCGCCTCCATATGCGGTTATGCAAATGTATGCCGTGTCTTAACATGCGTCAAGGCGTATATTTGTTCCATGGCAAAGACCATCGCATTCGATATGGAGCGGTTCTTCCAGGCGTTAGGTGACAATACCCGCCTGAGATTGCTGAACCTGATGAGCAGTCAGGAGTTGTGCGTTTGCTACTTCGTGGAGATCCTGGAACAAGCCCAACCCAAGATCTCTCGGCATCTGGCGTACCTGCGGAGCGCTGGTATTGTGGATGCCCGTCGGGAAGGAACGTGGATGCACTACCGGATTGTGTCCCCGCCCCATGCGGGAGCCGCTAAGATCCTTCGACAAACAATGGAGTGGCTGCATGGGGACAGGAGCATGCAGGCCGATCGCTTGAGGCTCTCAAAAGCCTGCTGCAACCCGGCAAAGTTTATTGCCTTGCAGGGTGCTCCCCTCCCGTCTCCGGTGCAGCTTCCCATCCTCAATGAGGCATCCCGATGACGCCCGCGGTGCTCGCAACACAGGGCCGGACCTGCACTCCGGCTGCCCGTAAGAAGCTCTCGTTTCTCGACCGATTTCTGACGCTCTGGATCTTCCTCGCCATGGCGCTGGGAGTGGCACTAGGGCACTTCATCCCTGGAGCAGCCGGGTTCGTAAACCGCTTTCAAAGCGGCACCACAAACATCCCTATTGCTATCGGACTCATCATCATGATGTTTCCGCCGCTGGCAAAGGTACGGTACGAGAAGCTGGGCGAGGTCTTTCGGAACAAAAGGATCTTGGTGCTTTCGCTCGTACAGAACTGGCTCATCGGGCCAGTGCTGATGTTTCTGTTGGCGGTCGCTTTTCTGCGCGGCCAACCGGCCTACATGCGCGGCCTGATCCTGATCGGGATAGCCCGTTGCATTGCCATGGTGCTGGTTTGGAATGAACTGGCCGAAGGCGACACGGACTACGTTGCCGGTCTGGTTGCAATCAACAGTGTCTTCCAGGTGCTTTTCTATAGCCTCTACGCCTGGGTTTTCCTTACCGTCCTGCCGAGGTGGTTCGGATTGCAGGGGAGTGTGGTGCCGATCGGGATCGCGGCTATCGCGAAAAGCGTCGGTCTCTACCTCGGCATTCCGTTTGTGGCCGGCTTCCTGACTCGCTTCATCCTGGTCCGTGCCAAGGGAGAGGAGTGGTATCGCAGTCGCTTCGTGCCCCGCATAAGTCCTCTTACCTTGATCGCCCTGCTCTTCACAATCTTGGTAATGTTTTCGCTCAAGGGTGACCTGATCGTGCGGCTTCCGCTCGATGTCGTCCGTATCGCGGTCCCGCTGGTCGTCTACTTTCTCGTCATGTTTCTGGTTAGCTTCTGGATGGGGAAGAAGCTTGGAGCCGACTACGCCCAATCGGCAACCCTTTCGTTTACGGCGGCAGGCAATAACTTCGAGCTGGCCATTGCCGTAGCCGTTGCCGTCTTTGGCCTCAACTCAGGTGAGGCGTTCGTTGGAGTCGTCGGTCCTCTGATCGAGGTTCCGGCCCTGATCGCGTTGGTCAATGTTGCTTTTTGGATGCGGCGACGATATTTCAGCGCCGCGGAGACAGGCTTCACGGTTCTCCCAGTCGAAGACGCTCCCTAAGACCTTGCGGTGAACTCACAGTACGACAGACCAAACCGCCTCCAGACACACAACCCGCGAACCCCGCCCCAGGCTCCGCACCAGCCACGGACACTTACAACCTGAAACGTACAACTTCCCTTACCTCAGCTATCCTCAACAGGTGATGACCAACAAGCTTTCCATCCGTGACCTCGATCTCCGCAATAAGCGTGTCCTCATCCGCGTGGACTTCAACGTCCCGCTTGCCGACGGCCTCATCACCGACGACACCCGCATTCGCGAGACGGTCCCCACAATCGAGTACGCGTTGCGGCATAAAGCCAAGGTCATCCTCGCCGCGCATCTGGGCCGGCCCAAGGGCCAGCCCGTCGCGTCGCTCAGCCTCCGCCCGGTCGCCATTCGCCTTCGCGAGCTACTGGATCACGTCCTTGGCCCCTCGGAAAACGTCGCCTTCTCGCCTGACTGTGTCGGCGAAGTGGCGCGCGAGCTGGCCAGTAAGCTCGAGTCCGGCCAGACCCTGCTGCTCGAAAATCTCCGCTTCCACCCCGAAGAGGAAGAAAACGACCACCACTTCGCCGAGCAACTCGCTGATCTCTGCGACATCTACGTGAACGATGCCTTCGGCGCCGCCCATCGCGCCCATGCCTCCACTGAGGGCGTCGCACGGGTCGTCCGCGAGCGTGGCGGCCAGGCAGCAGCCGGCCTGCTCCTGCAGAAAGAGCTCGAGTACCTCGGCAAGGCCGTCACCGAACCCAACCGCCCCTTTGTCGCCATCATCGGCGGCGCCAAGGTCTCCGACAAGATCGACGTCATCAACTCCCTGCTTGAGAAAGTCGATGCCCTCCTGATCGGCGGTGCCATGGCCTACACCTTCCTGAATGCCGGCGGTCAGACCACCGGCAAGAGCCTCGTCGAGCCCGACAAGATCGACATCGCCAAAGCCACACTCGCCAAGGCGAAGGAACGGGGCCTCCGTTTCCT
This sequence comes from uncultured Acidobacteriaceae bacterium, assembly GCA_964247615.1. Classification (GTDB taxonomy): domain Bacteria; phylum Acidobacteriota; class Terriglobia; order Terriglobales; family Acidobacteriaceae; genus Granulicella. Next base: position 2,903 of record CAXTVC010000125.1, on the reverse strand, counting down.
CCTCCCGGTCGATCACGTGCTCGCCGACAAGTTCGCCGCCGACGCTCACACCCAGGTCTTCTCCGGAGACGGCCCTTTCCCGGCCGACCTCATGGCCCTCGACATCGGGCCGAGAACCATCGATCTCTTTTCGAAGGAGATCGCTGACGCCGCAACCGTCATCTGGAACGGACCCATGGGCGTCGCCGAGCTCGCCCCCTTTGCGAAAGGCACGGACGCGATCGCCGAGGCCCTGGCCGCGAACGGCACCGCCACAACCATCGTGGGCGGTGGCGACTCCGTCGCTGCCATCCACAACTCCGGCTTCGCCGACCGCATCAGCCACATCTCCACCGGTGGCGGTGCCAGCCTCGAGTTTCTGGAAGGCAAGACCCTGCCGGGCGTGGACGCACTTTCCGAAAAGCTCGTTTAGTGCGTTAAACCCTGTTAGAAGTGCAGAAATCGCATCTTTTCCAAAATCCTTTCCTCTCACTTGATTTACTTTTGTTTTCTACGAGTTACCTCGTCCGGAGCTGCCAGCCTGATGCGCAAGCCGATTATTGCCGGCAATTGGAAAATGTACAAAACGCCGCGCGAGTCGCTGGCCTTTCTCGACGCCTTTTTTCCCCTGGTTGAAGGGCATACCCGGGACGAAATCCTCCTTCTCCCCACCATGAGCTCCCTGGCCTACGTGCTCGATGCCGTCCAGGGGACCAACGTTCGGGCCGGGGCGCAGAACATGCACTGGCTCAACGAAGGCCCCTATACCGGCCAGACCTCGCCCACCATGCTCGTGTCGCTCGGCTGCCGTGATGTGTTGCTTGGACATTCCGAGCAAAGGCTTTACTTCAACGAGAGTTACGAGCGGGTCAACCTCAAACTGAAGGCCGCGATCAACCACGGCATCACCCCCATCGTGTGCCTGGGCGAGCTGATGTCAGAGCGCGAGGACGGCAAGACTGAAGAGGTCCTCCGGCTGCAGATCCGTACTGCCCTGCGCAACATCTCTGAGACCGAAGCGCGCCGTCTCGTCATAGCCTATGAGCCCATCTGGGCTATCGGCACCGGCTCTACCGCCTCGCCGGAGATCGCGGCCGCCACCCATCGCTATATAAGGCAGGAGCTGAAAGACTCCTGTGGCGAAGCCACCGCCGCGAACACCAGGATCCTTTATGGAGGCTCTGTAAAGCCCGATAACATCGCCTCGTTGATGGCCCAGGAAGATATCGACGGCGTTCTTGTGGGCGGCGCAAGTCTAGCTCCTGCAACGTTTGCAGAGATCACCCACTACGCCTCTGCGTCCAACCCGGACGTCCATGGAAGCCAAGAATTCTAGGTTCTAAGTTCTAGGTTGTAAGCAAAGGCAATTCTCCACCCTGGCAAACAAAGCCAGCGCAGCCCTTATTGAGAACTTGGAACCTACAACTTAGAACGTAGACCTACCGCACCACACCTGCCTGGTCGACCGGCCAGTACACAAACGCAGCCCGCCCGTACACCAGGTCCCGGGGCACCGGTCCGAAGTCCCGGCTGTCGCTCGAGATCGAGCGGTGATCACCCATCACGAAATACTCGCCCGTGGGAATGATCTGTTCCGGCAGCGAACGATCATCCTGGTACCGTTCCGGCACATAAGGCTCCTTCAAAGCCACACCGTTCACCGAAACCGTCCCGTGGTCGACTGAAAGCGTGTCCCCCGGCAGCGCAATCACCCGTTTGATATAGCTCTTCGTGTGGTCATGCGGATAGTAGAAGACCACCACCTCGCCCCGCTGAATCTTTTCAAACTGGTACGCAAATTTATTGATAAATAGCCGGTCCTGATCCTCCAGCCGAGGCAACATACTAGTCCCCTCCACCCGCACAGGTTGGTAGAGGAAAAGAATGATGATGAGGGAGACGACCAGTGACACGGTGAGATCGCCGAGCCAGGCACGGAGGCTCATAGCCCGTTGCGCGAAGCTACGGTACTCGGGGGTGAGTGCTTCCTCTCGACCGTTCTGATCCTTCATGGGAATAGCTTTGGAGCCGCCTTTGTGGACCGCATCAATTTCTTCAGTTTAGACGCAGATCCCACTTTTGAGGTGCGGTCCTGCCACCCTCGTGCAGGCGAATCCCCTTGCGCCTGCAGTAGGATGGGGTGTACTTGTTAACCACGCGATGGCCACACTGACGACGACTCCACCACCTGCGACAGAACGCAATCCGGGACGTTCTACAACGGACCTCCAGAGTCTCCCAACGGAGAGGCTGAACGACGCATCTTCGGGCCTTGACACGAAATCAGCGCTGGAGATCGCGCGGATCATCAATCAGGACGATGCCAAGGTAGCCAGCGCGGTTAAAAAAGCTCTGCCCGAAATCGCTTTGGTGATTGACACCGTGGCGCGTTCCCTGCGCGATGGCGGCCGCCTGATTTACGTCGGAGCCGGCTCCTCAGGGCGCATCGCCTCACTGGATGCCTCGGAATGCCCCGCGACCTTCTCTACAGATCCTCAGCAGATTCAGTACCTCATGGCAGGTGGCCCAAAGGCCTTGGCCAGTGCCTCGGACGTTAACGAGGATTCTCCCGAGATCGGCCAGCGCGACGTAGCAAAACGTCGTCCCACACGCAAAGACGTCATCATCGGCATCTCGGCCTCAGGACGCACGCCCTACGTGGTCGGTGCGGTGGAATATGCCCGTGCCCGCGGCGCCAAGACCGCTGCCATCACCTGCAATCCGAACTCCGATCTCTCCCAGGTAGCCGATATCACGATCACTGCCGAGGTTGGCCCTGAGGTCATCTCGGGGTCTACCCGCATGAAGGCTGCCAGTGCCCAGAAGATGATCACCAACATGATCACTACCGGTGCGATGACGCGGCTTGGCTATGTGTACGACAACCTGATGGTGAACGTGCATATGAAGAACGCCAAGCTCGT
>CAXTVC010000124.1:0-7057 GCA_964247615.1 uncultured Acidobacteriaceae bacterium | reverse complement strand
CTGCTCCTGTTGGTGGCGGATAGTACGGCAGCTTCTCCTGCTGCTGGTTGCCACGCTTCACCGCGATGTCCGCAAACAGCAACGCTGGCGTAATGGTCGTCTGCGGCAGCGGGGAGATCTGTTGCGCGACATACGGCTCACCCCCTGCGGCCACAATCTCGGAGCGCAACGACCGCTGGTCGAGCTCATCGAACACCGCGCCCCGTACCAGGGTCCGCTTGCCGCTGGGTGACACGCGATACAGCAACCGCGGCGCCAGCTCCCCGCCGCCCAGCGTCTCTACCTCGTACACATCCCGCCCTTGGTCTTTCGCCAGGGCCAAAAGCTTCGCCCGCATGCCATCCAGCGTGGTGGTCTGGTCTGTCTTCACCAGCAACACACCCGCATGTGCATGGGCCGGGCCGCCAAGTGCTGCGCGCCCATGCCCGTTGGACTCCGGGAAATCCTTCACCGGCTCGCGGCTCACGAGATAGCTCACCAGCTTGCCATGATTCACCACCGTCACCGGCACCGCGGGCTCGCCCTCATCATCAACGGTGTAGGCCCCAAGCAATCCCTTGCCATGAAAATCCCGCAGCGTCGGATCGTCCACCACCGTGAGAAAGGCCGGCAGCACAGGGCTCTTATAGCTCGACTGGTACGCCCCCACCGTACGCGCCAGCGTACCCAGCTCCGGGCGGTCAGCCTCTATGTTCGGCATGAACAGATGCGTCACCACGTCGGCCGCCGCATCGCCTGAAAACAGCACCGGACCGTGGTAATCCTCCGCGTCCACCACCGGAGCCTGGCGCAACGCCTCGAAACTCGCGAGGTTGTCCAGCATGCGTCGCCGCAGCGACTCCCAGTTCTCCAGGCCTGCAGCCGTCGTGGCCGTCGATCCGTTGCTCCGTCCCAGCTGCATGCCGTCCGCAGCCTGGCCACCAACGGACGCATTATCCTGATAGCCCGCAAACCCATGCCGCACAGCGGAACCGTCCGTGTTCACGGTGTAACGATTCACCACCATGGCATTCACCGAAGCACTTGAGTACTGCACATCCGCCATAAAGGCGCGAGTCTCCGGCGCTTTAGAGTAAAGCCCGCTCGCCTGCACCAGGCGTCGCTTCCATTCACCCTTGTCGAGCTGCAACTCCCGCAATGGCTCTTCCGCAACTACGGCCTTTGCCGGGGTAAAGTCATCCGCCGTGGGTGGGTTCTGAAACTGCTTCAGCGCTGCCTGCTTCGCGGCATAGTTCCGTAACGCTGCCTTGTAGGCCTCATCCGTCGCCGCCCACAGCGCCTCGCGCAGTGCATCCGGATCATCATCACCCGGCGCCAGCGCCAAGGACCCCGTGCCGCGCGCTGAACTTGAATCCACCTTGTAATCACCGATGCGCAGCTCAACCCGCACTACACGCTGCCGGTTCTCGGTCTCGCCCGTCAACGCGCCATAATTTGCAACCGCCTCGTAGCTATGAATGTCTTCCAGCCGGTACTCGATGAAGTACGGCCTCTGCATGCCGGGCAGAAGCAACTGCTCACGTTCCCGTGTCAGCTCCTCCCCCATCGCCCGCAAGAGTGGGTCCGTAACACCCGCATTCGGCGCAACCTGTGCTCGCGCGCCTAAGCCGGCGGCGAACACACTCAGTCCCAAACCCGCATGGAAAAAACGACGCTTCGCTGGCCCCACTTACTCACTACCTTTCGCAGCCGTCACAGCGCTCACAGCGGCCCGCTTCATCACTGCCGGCGGAGGCAAAATCGGTGGCCGTGCCGTGCCCTGTGACTGCCTCTGCGTCTCGATCTCGCTGACCAGCATCGCCGGCGCCACCGCGCTTACGGGCACCGTTCCACTCTCCGCACCGCACTCGCCATTGAACACATCAGGGTGGTCGTTTGTCGCCACAATACGGCTCAACGCGGCCTGCGGCGTGCCCACAATCGACACGCCACGCACCAGTTCATCAGGCCGGCCATCCACATACACGCGATACACCACCAATGGAATCACCTGGAACGCCTGGGGCGAGCTCCGCGTCGTCACCGCAAAGCCCGAACTGATGTCTTCGAAGTAAAGCCCATAGGCTTTGCCCTGCTTCTTCGCCTCAGCCTTCAGCATGTCGCGCAACGCCGCATCACTTACGGCCTTGGTCGACGTAACAATCAGATTGCCCTGCCGCCCGGTCGGCATCTTGCCCGTCTCCGCGCGCCCATGCCCATTGCTGTTTGCAAAACTCGCCACCGGCAACCGCGACATCAGAAAGGTCTTCAGCACACCGTCATCTACCAGCTGCACCTTCTGCGCAGGCTCACCCTCGTCGTCGAACAGGTAATGTCCACTCAGCGGCTGGCCCTTCCAGTCGCGCAGCGTCGGGTCATCCACCACGGACATAAACGGCGGCAGGATCTGCTTGCCCAGCAGCTTGGTAAAGGTCTGCCCCTCTTCATCGCCGCGCTGCCGCTGCCCTTCCAGCCGATGCCCGAGCACCTCATGGAAAAACACGGCCGAAGCCCGCCCGCTCAAAATAGCCGGCCCATTAAAGGGCTCAGTGATAGGCGCCACCCGCAGATCATCAAGGTTCTTCGCCATCGCCTCCGTCTTCGCCAGCACCGCGGCCTGGTCCGGCAAATGCCCCGTAGCATCCGCCTCAAAGGTCTCCGCACGGAACAGATCCATGCCATCCACGGCCCGCGTACGCGCAACCACCACCAGCCGCGCCACCTGGTTCGGCGCCGTCACCTTGGTGCCTTCGCTCGACACAAAATAGTCCGTCTCATGCGAGGTCTGCAGGATCGCCATGTCATACGTGATGTGCTCGTGCGCACGGAACAGCGCCGTCACCTCGCGCAGCCGGCCCTCCCACATGGCCTTGTCCAGCGTGAGCGGAGGCTCGGCGGCAACCACCTCCACCTTCGATTTCTCCGCCGAAAAATCTGCCGAAGTATCCTCTTCCTTCGCGCGCACCTGCTGCTCGGTCTTCACCTTTTCCAGCGCATCCAGGGCCTTGCCATAGCCGCGATTCGTCGCATACCAGAGCGACCGCTCAATGGCATTGCGATCATCCGTTAACGGCAGGGGCAACGTGGTCAGCGCGCTCGTGCGATGCGTTCCATGCGTGTTGTCCAGCGCCGGCGACCCAAGCCGCACCTGCACATCGGCTATACGCGTGTGATTGCTGGAAGACTGCGTCACCGCGCCAAACTGCGCCGTGATGTTCACCGTCTCCGCATCCGCGACCTGGTAGCTGAGGAAGTAGGGCTTGACGGGCTCTGAAGAGCCGCCGTTTGGCTTGGTGCCGGCGGCAGCGGCCACTGGCTGCGCCACGGGAACTACCGCCGCACCCAGCGCCCCCATCGCGCGATGCAGTTCACTCTCCATCGCCTCAATCAACACGGGATCAGCCGCACCGGCGGTCCTGGAGCCAGTCGCACTGACCGGTGACGCCCCATGCTGCGCCGCCACCGGCAACAGCCCTGCCGTTAAACCCGCCATCGCGTAAGTGGCGACCCTGCGCCACATCCCGGAACACATCCCGGAACACTTCCCAGAGCAACGAATCCCAGAGCAACGAAAACCCTGACTCACAAGCACCACCCACCGGCCCACATCCATACGCGTCTGCGCACTCGGCCAGTGTAGCGGATGGCGCAAGGGCTTCGGAACAGGATCCCCGGTCAGTTGTAAGTCGTCTTAGCCGTTCAGCTCTTTTTCCGCCTGCTTCCAGTAATGGTCATGGTGGCCGTGCTTCTTGCCATCCTGCTCCCAGAGAAGATAGGCCTGAACAGACAGATCATGATGCGTCGGCTTCGCCTTCTCAGCCTTGGGCGCTGCTGCTTTGGGCTGTGCCGGGGGAGCCGCCTTTACCTCTTCCGTCTTCTTTACCGCGGTCTTGGTCACCGCTGCCTTCGCCGGTGCCTTTGCTGCTGGTGTCTCCGCTGCCTTCTTGCTCGCAGACTTCTTCGTGGCCATGCAATCCTCCCTGCCCGCCCAGCATACCTCGACTCACCGCACCGTGGCCCCCAAACTTAACCGACTTGGTACACCAACGCACACCGGAACACACCCACTCGAACTCCCTGACTCAAAACTCGAAACGGAACGGACAACCTCACCGCAGCTCCCGGGACGCTATCTGATTTCTTCTTGCCTACTCCCCCCACCTCGTCCAAACTCATACAACTCATGACGCGATCTCCAAAGCGTGCAGCATCACTCACCCTCGTGCTTCTCCTGGCGCTGTCCGGCGCCGCCACCCACGCACAGGAAACGCCTGCCGAACACGCCGCGGCCGCGTACGCCATCGGGGAACTCGCCGCCGCGCCGCCCCATGGCAACCTCCCCGACTACACCCTCTCCCCCGACAAGCTCGCCCAGGCCCAGCATCTCGAGACAGTCCGCCGGGTGATGGGCTTCGGCGGCTCCGCCTGGTCCCTCCTGCAATTCGTGCTTTTGCTTTGGCTCGGAGGCATTGCCTGGATCCGTGACCGTGCACTCGCCGCGGGCGCCTCTCTGCGAGCGAAGGGCAAAACCACCCGCGCCTTCTGGCGGGAGTGCCTCGTCTTCACGGCTCTGTACACCCTCGTAGGCACCGTGCTGGACCTTCCCCTCAGCCTCTATCACCAGCACCTCTCCCGCATCAATGGCCTTTCCGTTCAAGGCTGGGCAGGCTGGTGGGGCGACTTCGCCAAATCCCTCACCCTCGGCCTTCTCGGCAGCATCCTCTTCTTCGCCCTGCTCATGGCCATCATCCGCCGCCTGCCGCGCGCCTGGTGGCTCGTTAGCTGGGCCGTGGTCACCCCGCTTCTGCTCTTCCTCGTGTACCTGTCGCCCTACGTCATCGACCCGCTCTTCAACAAGTTCGAGCCCCTGCAACAGACCCAACCCGAGCTCGTCGCACGTCTCGAGCAGGTCGTCGCCAAGGGCGGCATGGACATCCCGCCCGAGCGCATGTTTCTAATGAAAGCCTCGGCCAAGGTCACCACCCTCAACGCCTATGTCACCGGCTTCGGCTCGTCCAAGCGCGTCGTCGTTTGGGACACCTCGCTCCTGAAAGGCACACCCGATCAGGTGCTCTTCATCTTCGGCCACGAAAGCGGTCACTACGTGCTCGGCCACATCGTCCGCGGCATGATCCTTCTCGTCTTCGGCCTGCTGCTCTCCTTCTTCGTCGGCTACGGCCTCGTCCGCTGGTCGCTTCGCCGCTTCGGGCCTGCCTGGGGCATCCCGTCAGAGGCCGACTGGGGCACCCTGGTCGTTCTCTTCTTTGCATTTGCCTTGCTCTCCGCCGTGCTCCAGCCCGTAATCAGCAGCCTAAGCCGCACCCAGGAGCACGCCGCCGATGTCTACGGCCAGGAAGCCATCCACGGTCTCGTGGCCAACCCGCAAGAGGTCGCCCGTTCCGCCTTCGCGCTCCTGGGAGAAAACAGCCTGGTTGTCCCCAACCCCAACCTCCTCGAGGAGTTCTGGTCAGAAAGTCACCCCGCCATCGGCCGCCGCGCCGCCTTCGGACACGCCTACAACCCCTGGGCCCCAGGCTTTGCGCCCAAGTACTTCCCCAAACCCTGAACCTGCCACCCGCAGTAGCATGAACCATGCCCGATCAGGATCCGGACTGCCTCTTCTGCAAGATCGTCTCCGGCACGATCCCCGTCACACGCCTTCACGAAACTGCGGACGTCCTCGCCTTCCCTGACATCAACCCGCAGGCCCCTGTGCACGTCCTCGTCATTCCCAAGCGGCACATCGCCTCACACGCGCATGCCTCCCCGGACGACGCCGGCCTGCTGGGCACACTGCTTGCCGAAGCCGCCGCAATTGCCCGCGTGCAACACCTCGACAACGGCTACCGGCTCGTCGTCAACACGGGCCCGGACGGCGGCCAGACCGTAAACCACCTGCACGTCCACCTACTCGGCGGCCGCCACATGGGTTGGCCCCCAGGCTAGTGCGTACCCGAAGTTGCAAGATCGGCAGGCCCGCAAGCTCTCTCTACACCGGCCCATCGCGGAACCAATCATCTCGACTGGGCGCAGACAGCTTCACCGTCTGCGTAGTGGATAGACCCGCGCTTCCCCGCCACCGACCTGTTGCCCCATCAGTAACACCTAAAGTACGGGACGAACCCGATGTTTACCACCATGGTTCCACCTGTTTGCACATCCTAAGGGTCAGCTATGCGTCTGCCAGTACTTGCCATCCTGCTTCTCTGCAGCAGCCTCATTGCAGCCGCCCAGGCCGCGCCGCAACAAGCTGCCTCGGACCGTCTGCCCGCTCTCGCCCCCGAGGTTCGCGCCGTTCTGGGCCTCGATCCCCTGCTCGCCCAACTCCGCACAGCGCAAACTGAAGGACGCTCCACTGAACTCGCCACCCTGATGATTCGGCAGCAAATCCTCGAGCGCATCCTCACCTCGTCTTTCGACATAGACTCAGCCCTCGGCCGCATCGACACCGAGGCCTCCTACGCCAGCGAAGACCGGTATGTCCTGCAGATCCACAACCAGCGCCAGGCCAACGCCCTCAACCTGATCACCTTCGCTGCCAGCGGTGCGCTCGGCGCGGCCGGCTCAGCCATGCAACTCACCCACGGCCTCAACCACGCGGGCACCGCACTGCAGGCGGCCGCAGGCGGCACCTCGCTCGTCCTCTCCGGCGTGCAGCTGAAAGCAGCCGGGGGCAAGCAGCCGGTACGCTCCCCGTACAACATGCTCGCCCAGATTCTCGACGCTCAGCCCAATGCCGAAAGCCACTATCCACCGCTCGTGCTCGCCTACCTGCACGCACCCCGGCCGGAGGGCAAAGAGTCCATCGGGGTGGGCCTCACCGCGGCCTGGCGCCGCCTGCATCGGCTCAGGGACGGACCCAAAGGCGACGGCACCCCGGTAAGCGACCTCATCGCCGACCGGGACAGCGGAGCCAAACTCACCAGCGACGAACTCGCGAATCGCGAAGCCATGCTCCACGATCTGCACGCCAACATCGTCCTGCTCCGCTCAGACCTGCAACAAGTCCTGGCATCACTCAGCACAACGCAAACCACTATCCACTAACCGCTCACTTCTACTACTCACTACTCACTAC
>CAXTVC010000123.1:0-7090 GCA_964247615.1 uncultured Acidobacteriaceae bacterium | reverse complement strand
TGGGGATGTGACAGAGGGCTGATTAGGAGCGAACGATCTTGTATTCACTGAAACGGTTGTTTCAGACGAGTACACTGGCCTTGGATGGCCGCCCAGAACGCTCAATTTGTCGCCTACTACCGCGTCTCGACCGAGCGCCAGGGCGAAAGCGGGCTTGGACTCGATGCGCAGCGGGAGGCGGTCAGCCGGTTCCTTGGCTCTGGGCGAGGCTCCACTTTCCTGCTGGCGGAGTTCACCGAGGTTGAATCCGGCAAGCGCCACACCAACCGACCCGAGCTGCTGCGGGCCATCGAGCTGAGCCGCCGGCAGAAGGCCACACTGGTCATAGCCAAGCTGGATCGACTCGCCCGCAACGTCCATTTCATCTCCGGGCTGATGGAGACCGGCGTCGAGTTCGTCGCCGCCGACATGCCTCAGGCCAACCGGCTCACCATTCACATCCTGGCTGCCTTTGCCGAGCATGAACGGGAGGCCATTTCGCAGCGGACCAAGGGAGCGCTCCAGGCCGCACGCAAGCGCGGCACCCGGCTTGGCAATCCACGCTGGCCTGAGTCCATCGCCCAGGCACGCCAGATCAAAGACCCTATACCTCCCGCGCCGCAGTTGGTCGAGATGATGCGCCGGCACCGCGCCGAGGGCATGACCCTGCGGGCTATCGCCTCTCAGCTCAACGAGTTGGGGCTACGGACGCCCAAGGGATCGCAGTGGTACGCCGGGACGGTGCGGAAGGCGATGGCTTCTGCTACTTGATGCATTAGGGGTGCGGACGGGGCACGAGTATTTTGCTCTGCTCGGATTTCCAGTCAGCATATGCATAGAAGTATTTAAGAGCTCTATCTGAAACGTGCGAATCTTGGAAATCCCAGCCCAAGGCTACTAGGATTATGCGTTCGAGATGCCATTGGAGATGTTCGCCGGCATAGCTGAGCGCGAGCCAGTCGTCCTCCGAAAACGCTTCGCCATGAACTATGGCGTGTCTGAAATACGCCAGTGGTGGCCCACTCCGTGGGTCAAGCAGGGGCCACAACTCATCGAATGTATGGGGATGCGCTTTGATGAAGCGACGGTAGAGCTCTCCAATAGGAGGGCGCTTTGCCGAAGATTGTGTCGCAAACACCAACGCGCCCTGAATACCTGAGAACAGACGTGCGACCCTGATCTCTAGTGTTTGCTTTTTATCCAGGAGCGCGAACACGGCAGAGTCGAAGAGCCTCTGATGTTCTGAGGTGGAGTACACCTGAATTGCCCTTTGCAAAAAGGCTCGGCACTTATCTCTGTCGCGCGGCACAAGTGGATCTTCACGGTCACGCCGTCGCTGGAATTTTGCGAAGTTGAAGCGCCACGTACGGGTCCAGCTCGTCTTGTTTCCAGTACTCCAATGTGCCGTAATACTTCGCTCGCGAGATGCGAACGAAGACAAAATCAGAAGCGCATCGACATCTGCTTTCGCGGTGTCAGGGTTTTTCACGTTGCGCACAGTAATCGCATATCCATTTCTCTGAATCTCGCGATTAGCCCCGATAACATGAGCTTTTTTGTAGCGCTGAACGGTCGCTTGAGAGCCATCCGAAAGCGTTAATTCAATGTCGTTCTTGGATAAGCCGAATCTTGCAGCAGCACTGTTCTGTTCTTCGTCAGCATTGGCGATGATTTGTAGTGCGAAACATCGCCTCGCTACGAACCACGCCGGATGATCCTCGGTGCGCTGCTCCAACTCAGGACCCTCCGAGTACGTCATGACGATTTCAAGACTTCCTATTCGACCCGAGGTCTGAGTCCAGTAGATGGCATTACGATTAACGATTTGACTGCCGGGATCCAGCCAAATGTCGTCGGCTCTGTAGGATTCAATCACCCCATCTTTAGGGACGAATGAGGCCTCAAAACTGAACGGCCCATTAACCGCATAAAGCAGCTTGGCCTGGCCAACCGTCGGGAAAAGATGAATACGAGCCTTGCGGGTGTCCGGAACTATTGTCGAAAACTGGACAAGAATTCCAGGAACGTGAACCTCCTTGGAACGCAAGTCGCCAGTCATTATTGGCCCACGGCCAGCAGCCGCTTCGGGCACCACGAAATCCGCTCTCTGTGATTCACCCATGAGCACAGTATCAAATAGAGCAACACCAGAATCACTCGCATTTAGTTGAAAACCAACGCGTTAACGTGTAGGTTCCCAGGTACCTAAGTGCTTCAGGTACCTGAGCACCTAGGTTCCTAGGTTGTCATGATTCTGACCATTACCAGCTACAAAGGGGGCGTCGGCAAGACGACCTCAGCCGTTCATTTGGCGGCCTACCTGCAGACGCTTGCCCCCACGCTCCTGCTCGATGGCGACCAGACCAAAAACGCCACGGCCTGGAGTCAGCGTGGCAAGGGCTTTCCCTTCCGCGTCGCCGGCATCGACCAGGCAGCCAAGCTCGCCCGCGACTTCGAGCACATCGTGATCGACACCGGGCAGCGGCCCAGCCTTGACGACCTCAAAGCCGCCGCCGACGGATGCGACCTGCTTGTTATCCCGGCAGTGCCGGCCAGCCTGGACACGGACGGGCTGGGGCAGACCATCCGCGCCCTGCAGCAGATTGGGACCGGAGCCTATAGGGTGCTCCTCACCAAGGTGCCGCCCCCGCCCGAAAAGGAAGCCGCCGAGCTTCGCGAGTTTCTGACCGGGCTTTCCGTCCCAATGTTCCAGGCCGAGGTGCCCGAGCTGAAGGCGTTCAAGAAAGCAGCCTCAGCAGGGCAGATCGTGAACCAGACCTCAGACCGCAATGCAGCCAGGGCGTGGCAAGCCTATGCCGCAGCTGGCAAGGAGATTCTCTGATGAATCAGTTCGCCGCCGCCTTTGGAGGCATCCAGGAGGCCCGCAAGGAACAACAGCAGCCCCAGGCTGAAACTGCACCGTCCATAACGAGGCGTAAAGCGCCCCACAAGGCTCCCGTACAGGCTCAGGCACCCCAAGGTCTAGCCAAGAGCCGGAATCCCGCCTACGAGCCCGTAAAGCTGTTTATGCATACCGAAAAGCGGCGTAAGGCAGAGCGGAAGTGGGAGGACGAGGGTGGACGCGATCTTTCCAGCCTCATCGAGACCCTTTTGACCAAGTACCTAGGTTCCTAGGAACCTAGGTACCCATACACCTGAAGGGTAGGCAGATTGTGGCCACGCGCAAGAAACCGAAGAAAGGCGAACAGCTGAGGCTTGATGCCGTGGAGCTGCAGCCCGCCCCTGCAGCCCGCAAACGACCCGCAGCGCCATCTCCCATGGACCGGCTGCTGGACGCGGCCATTGAGATCCAGCAGAACCCGGACGCCGTAGAGCGGGCCTACATGGCGCGGCAGCTGGTGCAATGCACGCTCCCCCATAGCGACCCCGGTGACCAGTCCGTATGGGTCCGTACCAACGGCCACCTCACCCTCGCCATTCGCCCCAACGTCGATCTACGGACCCGCAAGCCGCTTTACCCCTACGGCTCCATCCCCCGGCTGCTGCTCTTTTGGATGGTCACCGAGGCCACACAGAAGAAGAAACGCCGTATCCATCTCGGAAATAGTCTCGACGCCTTCATGCGGGAGATCGGCCTCAACCCTAGGACCGGGGGAGGGAAGCGGGGGGACGCCAAACGCCTGCATGACCAAATGGAGCGGCTGTTCCGGTCCACCATCACGTTTGAGGACCGGCGCGAGTGGGGCAAGAGCTACGTGGATATGCAGGTCGCCCCACGCGGACAGTTCTGGTGGGACCCATCCCGAGCGCACCAGGACAATCTTTGGGAGAGCTGGGTGGAGCTGGGAGAGGACTTCTTTGCCGCCATTACCGCCGCTCCCGTCCCGGTCGATATGCGCGCCCTGCGCGGCCTGAAGCGGTCGCCCCTTGCTCTGGACCTCTACGCGCTGCTGACCCACACGGCGTTCACGGCGAGCCGGAAGGGGATCTCCAGGTCGATTCCATGGGAAGGCCTGCACACGCAGATGGGAGCCGAGTACGCCCAATTGCGGCAGTTCCGCGCCAAGGTGGTGGCGGCACTACGGCGCATCCAGACGGTCTACCCGGCGCTAAAGGTGGAAACGACCGAGGATGCCTTAGTGGTGCACCCATCCCGGCCTGCAATTGTGGAAAAAGGCTAATTTTCGCAAATTGCTACGGTGAAACGGTGACGCTTGGAACAGGTAGTTTTTGACTTTTCTACGGTGAAGCGGTGACGCCACTACGGTGAAACGGTGACGCTTTTCTGGTTGCTATAAGGAAGGTCCTGTAGTTCTTACCTGTAGTTCTTTTATGTCCTTTAGTTGCTGAAGCCGAATCTTCAAACTCTCAAACCCTAAAAATTTACAACGTAGCTACAGTGCTGCTACAGTAGGCGTTGTCGAGAGACAGAACCGTTTGCCAAACGGATAGGAGAAACCAAATGCCGATCAGCACAAATTTCTTAAAGGGGAACTCCTATGCCGTTTGTTTGGGACGCCGGCAATATCGACCACATTGCTCGTCACGACATTTCGCCGGAAGAAGCTGAGCAGGTTGTAGAGAACGATCCGTTCGACATTGCCCGTTATCTCCGTAATGGAGAAGAGCGGTTGAACCAGGTGGGAGAGACAGATGCCGGGCGCGTCCTGGTTGTCGTGACGACGCAGCGTGGAGAAGACACCCGCGTCGTAACGGCTCATCCCGCTGATCGAGACATGCGTGCGCTCTATGCGCAGATGAAAGAGGCAGCAAATGCCGGAGATGCTGAAGACACCTGATTTCAAAAGTGAGCAGGAAGAAGCGGAGTGGTGGGATTCTGCCGAAGGCAGAGCCGCAATTCTGAAAGGATTCCAGGACGCCCAGCGTGAGGGTACCGTAGGGCGCGGAACCCTGAAAAAGAAGGGTGGCCTCACGCCGACCACAACCATTCGTCTGGACCGCCAGGATGTCGAGCTGGCCAAGGCACAGGCTGAGAAGCGTGGCCTGAAGTATCAGACCTACCTGAAGAGCATCATTCACCAAGCGCTGCGGCAGGAAGCTGGTTCATAGACCTTCCGCTGCCGGAGCATCGCCAGGGCCGCCGAGACCCCGCTACTTCTATCTCGGTCGCGTCATCGTAGCCTCCTTACCTTGGAGCTGTTCCGTTTGCTCCCGCGGCCTGTGTCCTTTCGTCTCTGCGTTCGACTGCTTCACGGCGGCCTTCAGGAAGCGAGCTGTAGAACTCCTCGGTACGGCGGGGCAGGGAGATCTGGTTTTCCACGATTAGGTTCACAAGGGTGAACAGGAGCGAAACCCCTTCCGGGTTGGTCCGAAGGTCGATTCCGTCATCCTCCGGATGGAGCTGGCTATTGCCGACTATTCGTACCGCATCAAAAGCTTGCTGGATTTGAACCGGAAGGCCTTTCGCAACCAGGGCGCCAATGTCAGTGTTCAGATTCTTGCCTGGCTCCCCGAGGTGGATACAGAGCTTCTGGATGCAGAGACGCAGTAGCCCGGCAGCCGAACGAGGTGAGCGTTCCGAGATGTCCCGTGCTTCCTCATAGTCCGCGCGAATGTCAGCCGGCATATCAGGGTTAGGCGGCGGAGCGGAAGTGGCAACGGGCGCGACCAGACGTTCTCTGAACCAGATCGTCCGGTTATTGCACTTGAGACACACCGCCCAGTACAGGTCTGTGTAGGGAGTCGGAGCCGGTGATCCTGGTCTCTGTTCCAAAGCATGTGTCCAGCTCTGGGTGCTGTAAATGTTGCACGTGGGGCAAATAAAGGCCGGTGCCCGGAAGGAAAGCTCTGCCATTTCCGTTTCCTGTTCTCGATTGGCTAAAGAATCACTGAATAGCCCACATACTGGTCTGGGCGACAAAAACGATGCTCCTGCCCCACACTTCGGTTGCGTGCTGCTTAGCCCAATCTCGGACCTGAGCGGCTGTTGCATCGCTCGATCCGTAGTAGGTCGCGTGGGGGAGATTACACGTGACTGTCTGGCCTTGAGAGTTGGTGCCTTGAATGGTTTGCAGGAAGCCGCCCTTTGTCATCCTCGTGTGCAGGTTTTCGTAAACGTCGGAGCCCGGATTCCCAAGCAGTTCGATTCGCAATGTGTAGTACGCCACTTCGTCCCTTTTAGTCCTGTTCCTGATCGCTGCTCGGCTTCTTGACGATGAGGGTTAGCCCATAGAGGGCGTTCTTAAGTCGGTCGGGTGAATCCTCATAGAATTCTTCGAGTAGCCCTTTGAACTTGGTAGCCGACCCTTCCGAAGTCTGACACTGATGGATCATGGCCACGCCGACGAGGATCTTGGCGTGGTTCTCGCGGCGCTTCTGATCGCGAATGTCGAGCGCACGCAAGCGCCGCTCAGATGACTTGAGCGCCGCGACCTTGGCCGCTGTAGCTTTGCGGATGGCCGCAACCTCGGCAGCGGCAGCGTCCTTGATGGCTTTCTTCTGAGCCTCTAGCTCTTGGATACTCTTCGGGTTGGCTTTGGGCATGGGTCTGAGCATACAATCAAACCTCACCGGAACGTAAACGGCGCAAACAGCCAATGCGCGATACCTAGTTTGCTGCGCAAACGTATCGCTAAGAGCAAAAGCAACAACAGCCGCAACGGCAACAGCAAGAACAACCGCAGCACCAACTGCAACCGCAAAGGCTCGCTCGGCTTGGCCATCGTTCATGTGGTGATGAAATCGTCCAGCCAGGCCCCGCCCGCAGCGGCGCACGCGAACTACATCGCCCGCGACGGGCAGTATCAGCAGCGTGGCGGCCTGGAGCTGGTCGAGTCGGGCAACATGCCGGAGTTTGCGCGTTCCGATCCGCACAGCTTCTGGGAAGCCGCCGACGCCTTCGAGCGCAAGAATGGCCGCACCTATACCGAGCTGCAGATCGCGCTTCCCCGTGAACTTGAGCCGGAGCAGCGTACCGAATTGGCTCGTGAAGCTACGCGGGAGCTGTTGGGCGACCGATTCGCGTACACGATGGCCGTGCATACGCCGCTGGCCAAGGACAACATCGAGCAGCCGCACATGCACCTGATGTTCTCGGAACGGGCTATCGACGAGCGTACCCGGGAGCTGAGCGAAGAGCAGTTCTTTAAGCGCAATGGCGCGAAGAAAGACCCCGAGTGGAACGCCCGCG
>CAXTVC010000122.1:0-7337 GCA_964247615.1 uncultured Acidobacteriaceae bacterium | reverse complement strand
GCAGCCCTCACCGCGGCTCGCTTCAATCGCAAGGCCGTACACATGTACGACTTCGAGGTTGCCAAGGACAAGGTCCTGATGGGTGCCGAGCGCAAGAGCATGCTGCGCAGCCCTGAAGACCTTAAGATCACGGCCTACCACGAGGCAGGTCACACCCTGGTATCCGCGCTGCGCGAGCACTCTGATCCCCTCCACAAGGTCACCATCATTCCCCGTGGCATGGCGCTCGGCGTGACGGTCTACCTCCCCGAGGAAGACCAGCACACCGTCACCAAGGACTACCTGGAGACACGTCTCGCCATGATGATGGGCGGTCGTGCAGCCGAGGAAATCTTCCTCAAGAAGATGACCACCGGCGCCGGGAACGACATCGAGCGCGCGACCGATCTCGCTCGCCGTATGGTGTGTGAATTCGGCATGAGCCGCCTTGGACCGATGACCTTCGGCAAGAAGGAGCAGGAAGTGTTCCTTGGTCGGGACATCGGCCAGTCGCGCGACTTCTCCGACGATACCGCGCAGCAGATTGATGCCGAGGTTCGCAGTTTCGTGGACGCAGCGTACAAGTCCGCCTACTCGATCCTGGAATCGAATCAGGACATCATGCACCGCATGTCGCAAGCCCTGCTCGAGCGCGAGACGTTGGACTCTTCCGAGATCCAGCTCATCATTGCCGGACAGGAACTGCCCCCGCTCAAGTCAGCCCTCGCCTCCGTGGGCGATGGCACACCGGACGATACACAAAAGGTGCTCAAGCCGGAGACCACGCGCA
This sequence comes from uncultured Acidobacteriaceae bacterium, assembly GCA_964247615.1. Taxonomy (GTDB): domain Bacteria; phylum Acidobacteriota; class Terriglobia; order Terriglobales; family Acidobacteriaceae; genus Granulicella. The sequence goes on along the minus strand of CAXTVC010000122.1, from coordinate 6,568 downwards.
AGCCTGGTTTCGGCGAAGGTCACGCGCAGGCCTAACATCCTGCTTCACCTCGGAAAGGGCGGCCCTGGGCCGCCCTTTTCGTTTGCCTCGCAAACGTCATCCCCTGCCGAAAGGCCATTTACTCTAAGAAGGATGACGCGCTCACTCCGGCATGGGGCCCTGATTGCCTCGATTCTCCTCACCTCCGAAGCGCACGGCCAGGCCTCCGCGCAAAGCGCTACAACGACCCCCGGGTCCGCAGCCGATGCCCAGCGTGTCAGGCGCCTTGACGAACTGGTGCCCCCGTCCAAAGACGATCTTCTCCGGGGCAGCTACGGCCCGTACCGCGCCAACAACGATCTCCTTTTCTACGGCCTGAAGCTTCGCGTCGATCCGGTGTCGCAGACCATCAAGGGATCAAACGCAATCCGCTTCCGCATGCTCGCCGATGGCCGTCGCATCCAGCTCGAGCTCACTCCCGAGTTGCACATCGACAGCATCCAGCTCAACGGCCGGCCGCTCCAATACAGCCGTGAAGAACGCACCATCTGGGTCGACTTCCCCGATACGCTGCACAAAGACCGGACCTACACCGTCGACTTCGCCTACTCCGGGCACCCCGTAAAGCAGGGCCGCTTCGGCTGCTTTTCCTTCGACAAGGACAACGAAGGCAAGCCCTGGATTACCACCGCCTGTGAAGAGGCGGGTGCCAGCACCTGGTGGCCCAACAAGGACCAGTGGCGCGACGAACCCCAGGACGGCATGCAGATCGACATCGCCGTCCCCAACGGTCTGACCGACGTCTCTAACGGGCGCTCCGAAGGCTCACACGACCTCGGCGACGGCTACACCGAGTGGCGCTGGCACGTGCATTACCCCATCAACAACTACGACGTCGCGCTCAACATCGGCAATTACCAACACTTCACAGGCCCCAAGCATGGCGAGACCACGCTGGACTTCTACGCTCTGCCGCAAGACCTCGAAAAGGCCAAAGTCCAGTTCGGGCAGGTCCCTGAAATGCTCGACGCCTACGAGCACTACTTCGGCGAATACCCTTTCGACAAGGACGGCTACAAACTGATCGAAGTGCCCTACTCCGGCATGGAACACCAGTCGGCGGTGTCCTACGGCAATCACTTCACCAACGGCTATCTCGGCCGCGACTGGACCGGCGTCGGCATCAGCCTGAAGTTCGATTTCATCATCATTCACGAAAGCGGCCACGAGTGGTTCGGCAACGCGATCACCGCGCAGGACCGCTCCGACATGTGGATTCACGAAGGGTGGACCACCTACCTCGAATGCCTCTACGTCGAGTACCGTTTCGGCAAACCCGATGCCCTTCGTTACACGGGCGGCCTTAAGCCGAAGGTCCAAAATCTTCGCCCCATCATCCCGCCGCGCGGCACCAACGCCGATCCGCCGCAGGATCAGTACTTCAAGGGCGCGCTGATGCTGAACACCCTGCGCAGCATCGTCAACGACGACCCGAAGTGGTTCGCCGACATTCACGATTTCTATCAACACTTCAAATACCAGACCATCATGACCGAGGACGTCGTCGCCTGGTGGAATGAGCGTACCGGCCTGAACCTCACGCCCTTCTTCAACGAATATCTGACCCACGCGAAGATCCCCTCGCTCAACCTCACCTACAGTCCTGCGGCGAAGGCCTTCACCTATCAATGGAACGCCGAGGAACCTGGCTTTGCCATGCCCATCCGCGTCGGCGACCCGCAGCACTGGACGACCATCACGCCAAGCACCACCTCCCCGCAAACCATCCCCTGGACCGGCGCTCCCGGGGACTTCAAGGTCGCCACAGACCTCTACTATGTCAACGTAACCCGGGACGGCAGGTAGCCGTGCGCTCTCGCCTCTCCCAGGCTCCACTCCGCTTCGCCCTGATCGCCGGACTCACTGGCTGTGGTTATCACCAGGCCGGCTCCGCCACGCACGTCCCTCCCGGCATCCACACCCTTGCCGTGCCCATCTTTGCCACACGCGTACAGGCCTTTCGCACGGAGGTCACCTTTACGCAGGCCGTCGTGCGCGAGTTGAACACTTCTACCCGCTATCGCGTTCTGACAGCCGTTCCCGGCACGGCCGACACCGACACCAACAACGCCGACGCGACGCTCAAAGGCACCATCCTCACCGAAGCCGTCACGCCCCTCACCTACGACGCCTCCAGCGGCCAGAGCTCCAGCTATCTCGTCACGGTCACCGCGAGCGTGCAGCTAGTCGCACACAACGGCCGCGTCCTCTATCGCAACGACAGCTTTCCCTGGCACGAGCAGTTCCAGTCCACGCAGGACCTCTCCGGCTTTGTCCAGGAAGACAGTGCCGCCGTGCACCGTGTCGCCCGCGACTTCGCCCAGGCACTGGTCAGCGACATGATGGAGTCCTTCCGATGAGCGCCCCCGACCTTACCGGGGGCCTACGCAGCTTCGCCGCCCTCGATCGCTTCCTGAAAGAAGTCCGCACCGACACCAGCCGCCGTCCTGGCTACGTCCTGCTCGGCGACGAGGCTTTTTTGCAATCGCAGGCCCGCAATGGCGTTCTCCAATCCCTCGTGCCCGCCGACCTCCGCGAGTTCTGCCTCCATGACCTGGACCTCGCCCAAACGTCGATCTTTGAGGCTCTAGACCTCGCGCAGACGCCGTCCCTCATGGCGCCTTTTCAGGTGCTCTTCGTCCGCAACCTCAAGACGCTCTACGGCCGCGGCCAAAAGAAGGACGAGTTCGCCGCTCTCGATGCCTACTTCCGCAGCCCCAACCCGCAGGCGCTGCTGCTCTTCGTGGCCGATCACATCCAGCTGCCGACTGACCTCCGCCGCATGGACTTCACCGACAAGGAGCGCGCCGAGAAGATTCGCGAGACCCTCGGCGACCATTGCAGCATCGTTGAATTCCAACGCGTCTCTGACGAGGACGCGATCCAGTGGGCCGTGCGCCGCAGCCAGCAGTTGGGCCTGCACCTCCAGGAGGATGCCGCCAGGCAGCTTGTCGAGGCCGTCGCCACTGACATGCTTTCGCTGACCAGTGAAGTCGAAAAGCTCACCCTGGAAGCCAGTGCCCGAGGTGCCGGAGACATCACTCTGCGCGACGTGGAAACCATGGTTCCGGGCGCCAAGCAGCATTTCCTCCATGAGCTCACCGACGCTATCAGTCGCAAAAACACACCCGAGGCGCTCGCCCTGCTAGGGGGCCTGCTTAACGCGTCTGACGGCGAGGATGCCGCCATCGGTCACGTCTTTTCACTCGCCAAAACCTTTCGCCAGATGCTCATCCTGAACGAGCGCCAGGTGAAGGATCAGCGCGCCATCTGGGGGGTCCTCTGGCCCGGCTTCCGCCCCGCCCCCTTCGCCGCAGACGCCCTCATCGCCCAGGCCCGCCGATACCGCAACCGCACCGAACTCACCGGCGCGCTGCGCTCGATAGCCCGCGCCGACGCCGATCTCCGCAGCAATCCCCCGGACAAACGCCTGGTGCTGGAGCGGCTCGTCATGCGCCTTTGCAACGTGACACAGAACCCCCTCGAGACAGCCACATCCTGAAGCGCTACTTCGGTTTGTCCAGGATCTTTCTGTTCCCAAGTACAGGTGCCTGCGATCTATCTGTGGGCACCGTGCTCGGATCTCCCAGCAGCTTGGCGTCTTCCAGCGGCACACCCACACCGCTGATTCGCACGATGGCTCGCTTATCTGTCACGGACAGATCGATCTGGTGCAAGCCCTCGCTTCCATTCGCTGGTCGCTTGAAGTCAAGAATGTAGCGTTCACGCAGCAGGCTGATGGCACGTTGAAACTGCGTCCATACCGTGGCTACGTTTGCCTTCAACACCAGACCGCCCGTGCCGGAACAGATCAACCCGAAGGGGTTTTCCCGATCGTTGATGTAGTTGAGACCACCATGCGCAACAGACTCGTCGTCGAGCCCGTGAGGCTGAATGCCCAGGATGGTTATGGCATAGTAGTTGGCATATTGCCGAACGATCTCCCACGTGTTCTGGCTGCCCGCATCCTTTCCATCGGCGATCACCAGCAACACGCGCCTCCCCGGAGTATCGTGCATCCGCCCGGCAAGTGCGCCCACGACGTCCCAAAGACGTACGTGACCTTTACAGGCCGGCGTTGCCCCTCCATCACTCGTGGGTGACGATGCATCCAGCACAGTCTTTAACCCATCCAGCATGCCGGAGATAGATGTCGAGGCCAGACGCAGAGAGTGCACCGCTCTGCAGTCCACCATCGCAACCAAGACATGGTCTCTCGAATGAAACAGATCAGGAGATATCTGCGGGGCGTCCGCGATCAGGTTGCGCAGCAACTCTGTCCCTAGACCGCCCTCATCGTCTACGAGGATCGTGACGCTCAGCGGATCGTCGCCCTCCAATCGCGTCCGCAGGGGGTGAAAGACGGGGCCACTATCCAATGTGAGATCGAAGTCTTTCGGCGTAAGCCCCTTATACCCCTGGAGCAACGGCCCTAGCACCATCGACGGCAGCTGGATCAGCTCCGGATACACATGCAGCGTATAGGGGTGCTGCGGGTCCATGGGGAGGACCTTACCCTCCTGTGCCCCCGCACGCAGGCAGAAGGACCAGGCAAACCAGACCAGCAGAAGGCTGGTGCAAACAACCTTCAGGCCAATGCAACGCAAACGCGAAAGCTCGGCAAATCAGCTCCGCAAAGCATGGCCGCAAGTATGCCACACGGGCACGAACTCCACATACAATCGAAGCACGAACCGAGGTGTGATGAAGGTCCTTTCCAAGCAGACGGGCTTTGCCCATATGGTGGCGCTCGCCTCCGTGTTCTCCCTCAACAGCGCGGCCGGCGCACAAGCCAACCTAGCTGGCCACCCGCTGGCCGCCGCCACGCTGGATCACGCGCAGCTAGGGACGGACTTCGCCACAACGCACTACAGCAAGCATGAGTTCCACATCCCCATGCGTGATGGCACAAAGCTCTACACCGCCGTCTACACCCCCATCACTGGTCAGTTCGACGACAAAGGCCCTTATCCCTTCCTCATGACGCGCACGCCGTACAGCTGCGCGCCCTATGGGCCGGACAAGGTCGCTCCGCACGTCACCGCCAACGAGAACCTGCTGCGCGGCGGCTACATCCTCGTCTGTCAGGACGTCCGCGGCCGCTGGGATAGCGAGGGCACATGGGTGGAGATGACGCCGTCCAAGGACGGCAAGGGTATCGACGAGTCCACCGACACCTCCGACTCCATTGATTGGCTACTGAAGAACGTGCCCGCCAACAACGGCAAAGTCGGCATCCTCGGCATCAGCTATCCAGGCTTCTATACCGCCGCCTCCATCGTCGACTCGCACCCGGCCATCAAGGCCGCCAGCCCGCAGGCTCCCATCATCGACCTCTGGATGGGAGATGACGCGTATCACGGCGGCACGTTCATGCTGGGTGGCAATCACTCCTTCTACGCCCCGTTCTTCGCGCCGCAAAAGAATCCGCTCACTGAGGAGCCGAAGTCTGCTTTTAGCTTTCCCACGCAGGACATGTACGCGTACTACCTCGGCATGGGGCCGCTTGCGCATCTCGACTCCCCGGCCGGCGGCACCAACGCCTACTTCCACGACCAGGTCACCCACACCGCCTACGACAACTACTGGCAATCACGAAACATCGGTCCGCACCTCCATGGCGTAAAGGCAGCAGTGCTGAACGTGGGCGGCTGGTTCGACGCCGAAGATCTCGCCGGGCCAGTGAAGTCCTTCCACGCCATCGAGAAGCTAAGCCCAGAAGCCAAGGAAGACGTTCTCGTCGAAGGCCCCTGGGTGCACGGCGGCTGGTCTCGCTCCGACGGCTCGCGCCTGGGCGACATCAGCTTCGGTTCGCAAACCGGGGTCTTCTTCCGCGACAACATCGAAGCACCCTTCTTCGACCACTGGCTGAAGCATCCCGACGACAAGTCCTGGACTCCTCTGCCGCGGGCCTACACCTTTGAAACGGGTTCGAACGTATGGAAGCAGTACCCCGCTTGGCCCCCGCCTAGCGCCAAACCGCGCACGCTGTATCTCCAGGCCAACGGCGGCCTGAGCTGGGACCGTCCCGCTGCCGCCTCGAGCAAAGACGAGTACCTCAGCGATCCTGCGCATCCGGTGCCTTACACGCCCTACATCACCGGCCCGGACATTCCGCAGCGCTACATGGACGACGACCAGCGCTTCGCTGCCACCCGCCCTGATGTCCTCGTCTACCAGACCGAACCGCTCACCGAGGACATCACCATCGCCGGTCCGGTCAACCCGAAGCTCCGCGTAGCCTCCACCGGCACGGACTCCGACTTCGACGTCAAGCTCATCGACGTGCTGCCGGAGAACTTCATCGACCCTGAAGCCACGGCGCCGGCAAACAAGCGCTCCAATACACCGGCGGTTATCCTGCAGGGCTACGAGATGCTGATCCGCGGCGAACCCTTCCGTGCCAAGTTCCGCAACTCCCCCGAGCACCCGGAACCACTGACCCCCGGGAAGCCGACCGAGGTCGACTTCACCATGCAGGACGTGAACCACACCTTCCGCAAGGGCCACCGCATCATGGTGCAGATCC
>CAXTVC010000121.1:0-7426 GCA_964247615.1 uncultured Acidobacteriaceae bacterium | reverse complement strand
TCGTCATCCACCACAGCCGCCGGCACGCCACCCTCACGCCGCATCCGCAGGTACCCTCGGATAAACGGCTCCAGGTCGCCATCCAGCACCCGGTCCACATCGCCCACCTCAACCCGCGTCCGCAGATCCTTCGCCATACGATACGGCTGCAGCACATAACTCCGAATCTGCGATCCGAAGTTAATCTCCAGCTTGCTGTCTTCCAGCTTCCGGCTGATCGCGCGCTTCTTATCCAGCTCGTACTCATACAGCCGCGAGCGCAGCATCTTCATCGCGCGCTCCTTGTTCTTATGCTGCGAGCGCTCGTTCTGGCACCCCGCCACAATGCCCGTCGGCAGATGCGTAATCCGCACCGCAGAGTCCGTCGTGTTCACATGCTGACCGCCCTTGCCGCCCGACCGGTACGTGTCAATGCGCAGATCATCCGGCTTGATGTCGATCACAATGGAGTCGTCGATCTCCGGCGACACAAACGCCGAGGCAAAGCTCGTATGCCTTCGCTTGGCCTGGTCGAATGGCGAAATCCGCACCAGGCGGTGCACGCCCGTCTCGCCCTGCAGCAGGCCAAACGCATACTCACCCGTGATGGTGAACGTAACCGACTTGATGCCGGCCTCGTCCCCGTCCTGGATCTCGTTGATCTCGGTCTTAAAACCCTCGCGCTCGGCCCAGCGCAGATACATGCGCATCAGCATCTCGGCCCAGTCCTGCGATTCCGTGCCGCCGGCCCCGGGGTGCACCGTCACAATCGCATTTAATCCATCGTTGTCTTCGCTCAGCATGGTGCGCGATTCCAGCTGTTCCGTGTACGTGCCCAGCGAATCGATCTCCCGCTTCAGGTCGTCCTCGACACTTCCCTCGCCCTCACGCATGAGGTCAAAGTAGGTCTCAATATCTCCGGTGCGACGCGCCAGATCCGCGTCGTAGCCAAGCTGCTCTTCGAGCCGCTTGCGCTCCCGCATCAGGGGTTGCGACCGCGTCGCATCCGCCCATACTGCCGGGTCCGAGATCTTCGTTTCTACACGGGCAAGATCGGCCTTTACGCGAGCCGAGTCAAAGATACTCCCGCAGATCACGCACCTTCTCGCGGATCGGGGAGTAAGCATATTCCAAGTCATCCAACATGCTTCCAGTCTACCTTTCACCCGGGCCGGCCACGGGATATCGCCTCTGCAGCCATCCCCCGGCCAGCCATCCGCCGACGGCAATGGCGCACAGCCAGCCGAGCCAGTCCCCGTGCTGCGTATAAAAGGTCAGCTCGTCCCGGTAGCCAAACGGCACCTCGATCGCATCACGCACGTGTCGCGGCAACGCCGCAACGATGCGGCCTTGGGGATCAATCGAAGCAGTAAGTCCAGTGTTGGTATCCCGCAGCAGCCAGCGGCCGTTCTCAATCGCGCGCATCCGTGCCATGTCCAGATGTTCCCACGGCGCGCTCGTGTCGCCGTACCAGCCATCGTCGGAAAGGTTCACCAGCACCTGCGCTCCACTCCGGGCAAACTCACGCACCTCGTCGCCGAAGATGGACTCATAACAGATAAAAACCCCGAAACGGTGGCCACCCACGCTGAACAACCGGCGCTGCGCCCCGGGAACAAAGTTCAACCCATCCAGAAGGTGTCCTGCAAAGAAAAACAGCTGTTTATATGGTGTGTACTCGCCAAACGGAACCAGGTGCATCTTGTCATACCGTCCCGCATAGGTTCCGTCCGGGAGATAGAAGCTCGCAGAGACAAACTCGTCGTAACGGCCCGCCGCGTTCGGCGCCGTACCCACGCCCACGGCATCCACAACCAGGGGCGCCCCTGCCGACCGTGTCACCTCGCCCAGGGCCAGCCGCAGCGCCGGGTCCGCATCCGCAAAAATCGTCGGCGCCTCCGGCCACGCCAGCAGGTCAGGAGTCAGCGCCCCCTGTCCATTCTGTCGTCTTAGCCTCGCTAACTCCGGTGCCCTTCGTGGATGAGCTGTTAGCGCGGCAAAGCTCCGCAGCATTGCACCCTGGCTCTCCCGGGCCTCCGCCGATCCTGACGACTCTGCCCCTACACTCAGATTGTCCTGCAGCAGAATTGCGCTGGCGCTGGCCGCAGCCAGGCGCGGGGCGTAGGCCTTGCCGCCCCAGCTAACTCCCAGCAGGCCACAGGCCAGCAACGGCCACGTCACCCGCCGGATCTTTGCGGACGGCCAGAGCCAGAGCACATTGCCCACGGCCACCAGGAACGATAGCCCCATCACGCCGGTCCACCGCGCCAGGGGCGTCAGCACCGAGTTATCCACCTGCGTATAGCCCAGCAGGTCCCAGGGAAAGCCCGTAATCTGCGTGCGCGCCAATTCAACCGCCACCCAGAGACACGGTGTAAGCAGCAGTGCCGCCCTGTCCCCTGCATGGCGGCGCAACAGCGCGAACAGCGCGCCAAAGAGACCGAAATACAAACCCAGATACAGCGAAAAAAGAAGCAAGATTCCCGCTGAGGCCGCCGACGGCAGCCCCCCATAATGAAACATCGTCTGGTAGATCCAATAACAATTGCCAAAGAACCAGACAAAGCCGCATAGGTACCCAAGCAGCGCTGAGTGCCACACAGACAACGGCCGCCCTTCCCGGTCACGTCCACGCAGCGCCAACAGCAACGGAACGAGACAGAACCAGCAGATCAGACGACGGGAAAAGGGGACAGGGCCAGCCAGCGGAAACGGCAACAATTGCAGCAGTGCCGAGAACACCGCGAGTGCCATGGGACGCACAGGGATGTGACGCATCGCAGACGAGTCTAGCACCTAGCGGAACCCCACTCATAAGTTCCAGAACCTGCATCCAACGCGTAACTCCGGACGTTGCGCTAACTCGACGTAAACGCATACAGTGGAGCTATCTACTAGTTCTCGAGATCCGACCCTCGTCTCAGTTGAAAGGAAGTTATATGGATGTAACTCAGATTCTATCCGCGATCGACGCGGAGATCAGCCGCTTGCAGCAGGCCAGGCAGGCAGTCGCAGCACTTGATGGCGCCAGCCCCATACCCGCGCGTCGCCCGGGCCGGCCCAAGGGCTCGCAGAACGCCGCCCCCGCCGCGGCCGCTGCTGCCGAGGGAGCCCCTCGTAAGCGCAAGCGCAACCTCAGCCCGGAAGGCCGCAAGCGCATTCAAGAAGCGATGAAGCGGCGCTGGGCGGAACGCCACAAAGGCGATTCTAAAGAAGGCAAATAGTTAATTAAGAGATTCTTGCAATGCAACAGAGATTCTGAAGAGGCGTGACAGCCCACGGTGATGCCCTGCACCATGTTGCAGGAAACTCCCCCGGGCTGCACGCCTTTCTTCTCGGCCATTCGCAGCACCTACGTCAGCGGATCGCCAGAACCTCGCGCACGTTATCGGTTCCCTGGAAGAACCGTATCGTCCCAAACCCTTCCAGGTACTTTTCAATTTGCCGATTCTGTAACGTCTGCCGCACCGGCAGCGCCTCATTCCCGATGATGCGCAGATCGGGCCCCTCTGTCAGCTGATATCGGGCATAGCCCACATTTGGCCCGTCCGCCTTGCCGTGAAAGAAACCCAGCAGCCGGCCATCCGGCCGCGTCACCTCACGCAAACGCTCAAACAGCACGGGGACCAGTGGTACGGGCAGGTAGTCCGCCGTGTCCCATAGCAGAACAACGTCGAAGTCCCGGCCTGAAAAGTCGAGGTTCGCTGCCTTGAACTTCTCCGCGTCGTACTCCGGCGCTTTGGCTTTGGGGCCGCTTGCGCCATCCGAGGAAGGCTTTACCCACTCCGGCTTCTGCGCCTCGCCTACAATATTCGCCATATACACACTGTGTCCCAGCGAGGTCAGCAGATTGATGTTCGATGGCGCGGTCGTCCCAAAGTCCAGAACCCTCAAGGAGCGCGCCGGCTCCTCACGGAGGTGCGCCAGCACATCCGTCCAGCCTCGCGAGGGTCTCGTTCGTTCCGGAACATGGCCTTCGCCCGCTCCACCACCGCGCCTGAACATCTTCAACATGGGGTTCAACCTTCCACTTTCCGTCTCGGTGCTCTGAGCATCGCCTGCAGGGGGGCGTTCTGTCCAGCAACGCACCTTCTTCGGACCCGGGCCGCGAAGACGACCGATTTCCTGACTCCGGGCGCACTTTCTACGTCAAACGCTTCAGAGAAGGAGCTTGCCGTTGCTTCAGAGCCGTTTCAGATCCTTAGCTCGGGACGCCCTGGTAGGCAGTCTCGCACTGCTTGCCGCGGCATGCGGGCAGGCAGCGGTCGTGTCCCCGCATTCCCCCGTCTTTCAAGCTGCGACCGCCCGGCCTGACCTCTCGCTTCCACCGGTGGAGTGGGCCGCGGTCGCCGCCGCAAATGAAGTGCACATCGTAAACTTCGACCCCGCCAATCCCCTGCGCTATCGAGTACGCCGCGTTGACGCCAAGGGCCAGATCCTGCGAGAGATCATCGAGAGTCGGCAGGGCCCTGTCGCTCGCCTGCTGGAACGCAACGGGCAACCCCTGTTGGCAACTGAAAACAGCGACGAGCGTAGTCGTCTGCAAGGCATGCTCGACTCCCCGGACAGCTTTCTCCGCCGTGGACATCGTGACGACAGTTCCAAGAGCTACGCCACGGAGTTGCTGCAATCCATGGCTAAGGCAATGCTGTGGACTTACACGCCCGGTCAGCCCCAGCTCCCTGGCGCGCAAGGCGCTGCCGTTGTACTCGACTTCAAACCGAATCCGGCGTTCCACCCCTCCGGCCTCATCACCGAGGCCCTGACCGGTGTTGCCGGTCGTGTCTGGGTCGACGGGGAGAGTCACTGCGTTACCCGCATCGAAGGCCGCATCCTCCACACCATGGACTTCGGCTGGGGCGGCGTCCTCGCCCGTGTCAAAGAAGGCGGCACGGTGGAGCTTGACCAGCGCCGGGCTAGCGACCATCGATGGCTCTTCACCCACCTCGTCGAACGGCTGTCCATCCGCGAGGTCCTCTTCCATAACGTTGAGGAAAACGTTGAAATGATAGCTACCGATGTTGAAGTCCTTCCCGGTCCCCTCTCGTACCGGGAGGCCATCGAAAAGCTGCTCGCCATCCCCGTGCCTACTCGCTGAACCGCTGCTTCGCTAGAGCGCCGCTAGGAGCCGGTCTCCAGCGCCTTCGCCTTGTCCCAGAGCGCTTCCTTGGCCTCGACAGAGGCCGCCTTAAAGCTGTCCGCTCCCCCTGCGCTCCTTTCCATCGCCCCATACCGGCTGCGGAACTTCGCATTGGTACGCCGCAGCGCCGACTCGGGATCGATCCGCAGATGCCGCGCCAGGTTCACCGCCGTAAACAGCAGGTCGCCCAGTTCCAGCTCCAGCGCGTCACGGTCGCCGGAGGCAATCTCCGCCTCCAGCTCCGCCGTCTCCTCCGCCAGCTTGGCGATCAGGCCACGCGCATCCGGCCAGTCGAAGCCAGCCTTCGCTGCTCCAGACCCGAGCTTCGTCGCTTCCAACATCGCCGGCATCGACCGCGACACAGTGTCCAGCGTCGAAACCTCCGCCGCACCTCCAGCCGAGGCCTTCTTCTCCTCCTGCTTGATTGCCTCCCAGTTCCTCAGCACCGCATCCGCATCGGGAGCCACCGCGTCGCCAAAGATATGCGGATGCCGCCTCACCAGCTTCGCGCTCAGCGCCTCCGCCACATCGGCCAGCGTGAAATACTCAGCCTCGCTAGCCATCTGCGCATAAAACAACACCTGTAAGAGCAGGTCCCCAAGCTCGTCCCGCAGCTCCGGCCAGGCTCGTCGTTCAATCGCGTCAAAGACCTCGTACGTCTCCTCCAGCGTGTGCCGCTTAATTGAGTCAAACGTCTGCTCGCGGTCCCAGGGACACCCCTGCGGCCCCCGCAACCGCGCCATCAACGCCGCCGCCCGCGCAAAAGCAGCCGCCGCATGCTCCTGTCCCACCACCTCAGCCCCAGTCAACTCACTAGCCATCCCCAGATCCTATCTCCGCCACAACTCCCGTCGCGTACGGTCGCGAAACCTCCGCGCCCTTGCGTCACACGTTTTCACGCCACAACACACCCTGCATCGCCCCCAACCCCAAAACGTCTAACCTAGACTAGGCCGCGCCAACCAGCAGGCTCCCTTCGCATGGATATAAACGAGAAAATCCGCACGCTCCCCACCGGCCCCGGCTGCTACCTCTACAAGAACGCCGAAGGCGAGGTTATCTACGTAGGCAAGGCCAAAAACCTTCGCTCGCGCGTGCGTTCCTACTTCCTCGCCGCCAACCAGGCCCACGCCAAGACCGGCACCCTCATGCGCGAGGCCGTCGATCTCGAATACATCCTCGTCGCCAACGAGCGCGAGGCCCTCGCCCTCGAAAACAACCTCATCAAGCAGCGCAAGCCCCGCTACAACATCCTCCTGCGCGATGACAAGACCTACCCTTACCTCAAGCTCACGCTCGGCGACCGCCACCCCAAGGTCTTCGTCACCCGCCGCCTCCGCAAGGACGGCTCCGCCTACTTCGGCCCCTACTTCCCCGGCAACCTCGCCCACCGCCTTGCGGACGTCGTCCGCAAAAGCTTCCTCATCCCCGGCTGCAAGGTCGACCTCAACCGCTACCACCAGCGACCCTGCCTGCAGTACTACATCAAGCGCTGCACAGGCCCCTGCGTCGAAGGCCTGATCGCCACCGACGAGTACCGCGCCGTCATCAAGGACGCCCAGCTTTTCCTCGAAGGCAAGACCGAAGAACTCGAAGGCCGCCTCATGGGCCGCATGGAGGCCGCCGCCGAAAACATGCAGTTCGAGCTCGCCGCCCGCCTCCGCGACCAGCTGGGCACTGTCCACCAGGCCGGCGAACGCCAGCGTATCGCCACTACTGATTCCGACGACGCCGACGTCTTCGGCTTCCACTTCGAAAACGACATGCTCGCCGTCAATCTCTTCCACATGCGCAACGGCAAAATCGTCGATCGCCGCGACATGTTCTGGGAAGACCTTCCCACCTTCGAGGTGGAAACCACGGCCTCCGTAGCTGAAGAGCACCTCGACGAGACTGACCTCCAGGCGGAACACGACCTTGAACCCGAGCCTGCCCACTCCGCGCCAGCCATCCAGGCCGACCAGGAGGAGTCTGAACAACACTCCGTCCTTACCTCACCCTTCGACGCCGGTGATCCCGACCTCGCACTTGACCCGGATTGCGCAGCCGGCCAACCAGCCGCCCCGGAAGCGAAACCCTGCTTCAGCCCCGCCGCCTTCTTCTCCGCCCTCCTCAAGCAGCTCTACCTCGACCAGAACTACGTCCCCAAGCACATCTACGTCCCCGTCGACTTCCCCGACCGCCAGCTCCTCGCCGACCTCCTCCGCGAAAAAGCCGGTGGCAAAATCGAGATCGCCGCCCCCCAGCGCGGCGACAAGCGCTCCCTCGTCGACCTCGTCTGCCAGAACGCCAAGCAGAGCTACGACC
>CAXTVC010000120.1:0-7526 GCA_964247615.1 uncultured Acidobacteriaceae bacterium | reverse complement strand
GGACCTACACCGATCCGGAACTGATCGAAAACGGGCTCAACCCGGATGACTGGCAGGGCTTCCGTTTCCGCGAAGGCACGGGATGTATCGAGTGCGGCGGCACGGGTTTTCGTGGTCGTTCTGCCATTCACGAATTGCTGGAACTCGACGACGAGATCCGCGAGATGCTGCTCGAAAAGCGTCCCGGCTCCGAGATCCGCAAAAAAGCCCGCGACAAGGGCATGAACTTCCTGCGGGATTCGGCGCTACAGCGTGTGCGAGCCGGCATAACTACCCTGCGTGAGATCAATAAGGTCACCTTCATCGAAGCGGGCCGGTAAGGCTGGGCGAGACGGCTCTCGCCAGCCATTATTGCCAACAGCGAGCGACCGCCGTGCTAGTATTCCGTTCGACTGGGGAGAGCTCATGGGCTGGTCTTCGCGCTGGATGGCAACGCCGTTTCCTGCAAAGGCGAGCAAACTCACAGCGCTTACGCTCAGTGTGGGGTGTATATGCTTTGAGGTTTGGCTTGGCAGAAAGCGCCTTCTTCAACCCGACTTGCATTACATCTGTTCCTTTGTCGGATTCATTCTGGTGTTCATTGCTCTAAGCTTGCTCCTCCGCTCAACGGTGTTTGAAGTTCAAAGGCTGAAAACGCGGGAAAGATTCGCGAAACTGCAGTTACGGATTGGTGTCTTGTCCGGTGCCACGGTGACGATCTTCTGCACATTTGGCGATTACTCCCAAGGCAGACTCGATGATCTCTCCATAGTGTCTGCCATGTGTATGGGCTTTGTGCTGGGGAGTTACAACGCATGGTCCACCACAGTTCCCGCAACGATTAGTTCTCCATCCACCGAAAAATGAAATGCCTCGCTGACTGTAATCAGCGAGGCATTTTGTGCAGTAGGTCTGAAGCAAATTACGTCGCGCTCGGCGTAGCTTGCTGCAACCGCTTCTGCTCCTCATTCGGTGACGACGGTTTGATATCTGTGCCCGACTCCCCACCCAGCCACTTCGGATTCTGCGCTGTACCGTCGAAGATGTTCGTCGTCTTGAACGGCTCATACTTACCCGTCATGGCGGCCTGCTGGGTCTTGGCGAGAAACGCCTGGCGCACTTCGGCCGTCATCGGCTGGAACGTTTTTGCCGCGTTCAGCGCCTGCTGCAGGATCTCCGGCTTATCCATACCCGTGATCACCACACTCACCCCCGGGACGCTCAAGCCGTAGTGCAGCGCCTCCGTTGGGTCGATGGTGCCGGACTTCAGGATGTAACCATCGCCAAAGGTCTTCATCGCCAGCACACCTGTGCCATGCTTCACTGCGACAGGGATGACCTGATTGGTGAACGACCGGAAGTGCGCGTCCATGGCGTTCACCGGCATCTGCACCGAGTCGAATTTGAACCCATGCTGCTCGGCTATCTCGAACATGCGTAGATGGATGGCCGGGTCCTTATGGCCCGTGAAACCGATGTGGCGAATCTTGCCAGCCTGACGTGCTTCCATGGCGGCGTGAATGGCACCATCGTCCGCGAAGATGCGATCGGGATCCTCAAAGCGGAGGATCTCGTGAAATTGCACCAGGTCAATGACGTCAGTGTCGAGCCGGCCCATCGATTGCTCAAGTTGCTTGTTGTAGTCCTTCTTGGTGCGGGCATCGAGCTTGGTCATCAGGAAGACCTTGTGCCGATAGCCATCTTTCAGCGCCTGGCCCATCCGCACCTCGGAGATGCCGTCGTTGTAGTCCCAACAGTTATCCATGAAGGTGATGCCATTCTCGATCCCTGTTCTCACCAGCTTCACGGCGTCAGCCTGCGTGGTGCTGGAGTCTTTGGCCAGGTGAAACCCACCCATGCCGATGGCGGAGACGCGCTCCCCGGTGGTGCCGAGTTCGCGGTAGATCATCCCGGGATGCTCGGAGCGGGACACGGGCGTCTCCTTTGAGGTGCGCCCGTCTGTGCCGCTCTGCTGGGCCTGGCTCGCCATGCCTGTGGCGGCGAGGCCGGCCGCGGTGGCCGACTTCAAAAAGGTGCGACGTTCCATGGTGCTCCTGTCTATGCGTGCATGCTGTTGGAGTGCGGTTTCCTCCCGGGGGATGCCGCAGACGCAGGGTCACGCCCGTGTTGGGCCATTTCACCGGCCGGTATGCTTCTTCCCGACGGCAAGGAGCCTTAGATTGAGTCATCCTGCCCCAAAGGTGGCAGTTAACCACCCTGCCTCTCACCCGTCCAACGCTCAGCGCCGCCCACACAAGAGGGAGCCGCACGTTACTCTAATAACGCACCCAATGAACCTGCTCCCCCACACCTCTGGAAGCCGCCCACGCCTGGCCTGTGAGATCTTTCCGGGCGGGGTCATCGCCGGGCGCTCGCCGGAGCCGGGTCTGCCACTTTCGGCAATAGCCAAAGCCGAGCTCGCGGTAAACGCGGTGGTGCCCAGCCTGAAGCCCGGCAACATCCCCGATCGTGTTGCCGTGGTTGCCGCGGTGCGCCGCACGCTGGAGGCTGTAGGGGTCCGTCCCAATGCACGCAACAGCGACCTGACTCTGGTCATCCCCGACGCCGCCGTGCGCGTCCTTCTGCTGGACTTCGACGCGCTGCCGGGCAAGCTCTCCGAGGCCCTGCCCATCGTCCGCTTCCGGCTGAAGAAGCTCGTCCCCTTTGACTCCGACGATGCCATGGTCAGCTTCCAGGTCATGAGCACCAGCCGCGCCATGATCCGGGTGCTGGCAGTCACCATCCCGCGCAACGTATTAAGCGAGTACGAGTCCGTTGTGCGCGAGGCCGGCTTTGAACCGGGCGCTGTGCTCCCCAGCACGCTGGCCGCGATGGCCGCGTTAGAGGAAGGCGAGGGTGCCTCGCTGCTCGTCAATGCCCACTCGCACGGTGTGACCACCGCCATCGTCCGTGCCGGGATCGTGCTGCTGCATCGTTCGGTTGAGCTCGCCGAGTTCGCCGCGCCGACCCCCGCAAATCTGCCTTCCACCCTCTTTGAAGATTCCGCGACCCACGCCAGCCTCTTGCCGCTCGTCGATCCCGACGCCACCGAGGCCGAGTGGGCCGCCCAGCAGCCGCTACCCGAGTACGGCCGCAACCCCTACGCGGACCGGCTTGCTGCCGAGGCCGTCACGCAGGACCAGGACAGCATCACGGGGCTCGGCACGCCGCCTCTTGTGCTGAATGGCGGGCGAGCTTCGGAGCCACGGGCCTACTCCAGCAAAGGTTCGGAAAATATCGACATGTACGCTAGCGAGGCAGCGCCGGTGCACCGTTCGCCGTACGCCTCGCCCATGCTGCAGGAAGAGCTCGACACCCAGTTTCATAACGCTCCGTACCTGCCGCCAACTGTGGCGGAAGGCGTGTCGCCGGTACCCGGAGCTTCGGGAGAATTCGATCAGCGCCCCGGCCACCGTGCCGAGTCTGAGCCCCTCGTGCACACCCTGGCTCCCGACGTTCTCTCCGCGGAGATCGCCAATGCCGTCTCGGTGGCAATGGCCTTCTTTGAGGACAACCTTGCCGTTGTGCCGGAGATCCTGCTCAGCGCAGGTCCGCTGGGCGCTGAGGCCCTGAACCAAACGCTGCGGGAGCAGGGCATTGCGCAGGAGGACGGCGTCCGCGTCCGTGAGCTCGTCGACAATGCCGCCCTGGCCCCTTCCGCTGTTACCGCCCAGGTGCCACGCGGCTGGCTGGCAGGCATTACAGGAGCGCTGAAAAGCTAGCCCATGCGCGTTCAGGTCAATCTCGCCTCCCGCCCCTTTGTCGAACTTCGACCCTTCTTTCTGCGCCTTCGCCTCATTATGGGAGCGCTCGCGTTGTCCGCTCTGGCCGTCGCCATCGGTGGTCACCTCTTCAGCATCAAGGCTGAAAAGCAGCAGCTGGAGCTGGATCACCTCCGCAACCAGACGATCAACGTGCAACAGTCCAAGCTGCACACTGAGCAGCGCCTTCGCGACCCAGTAAATGCCCGGGTCCTGGATCGAGCCCACTTTCTGAACCTGTTGTTTCTGCGCAAGAGTTTCTCCTGGACCGCCGTCATGATGGATCTGGAGAACGTGCTGCCCAATGGCGTGCAGGTCACCTCGATCGAACCGCAGGTCTCGCCCGACGGCAATGTCGGCATCCGTCTGCGTGTGGCCGGCGAGCGCGCCAACGCCGTGCAGTTGGTGCGCAACCTGGAGCGCTCGCGCCGCTTCCTGCAGCCGCGTCTGGCAGGGGAGGCCTCGCAGCTCAAGGAGACCAACGCCGCCAACGGCGGGCGTCCAGCCGCTGCCTCATCGCCAGGGCTGCCCCCAACCCCCGCCGGGGTCGAGTTCGAAGTGCTCGCCGAGTACAACCCCTTGCCCGTTGGGGAAGCGTACAGCGCTGGCCATGGTCGCAACGCCGCGACCGGGACGCCATCCTCCCGTACCCGGTCCGCTCATACCCCCGGCGCTTCCTCCCGGAGCCGGAGCAATGGCTATCCCCCTTATGGCTTGAAGCTGAAGCCCTACAACGGCCCGCTCCCATCGAACGTTCCGGGGGTGCCGCAATGAGCACGGCCGTTGTGATTCCTCCTCCTAACAGCTCCTCCGTCCTGCGCCGTGTACCGCGCCTGACTGCCCAGGCAAGGCAGCTGCTTACTGCCGTTAATCTTCATTTCGCCGGGGTGGCGGCGCTGAGCATCCTCAATCTCTTTCTGCTGGTTCACCTCGTCCTGGCATGGCAGGCGGTAAGCGCCAGTGACCCGGCGGCCATTGCCCAGCAGCACACGCTGCTCACGGCGGCGCAGATTGCCGGACGCCCTTTGCTGGGCATTGACGCAAAGCTGACCGACTCCAGCGCACAGGCGGATGGCTTCTACCAGCAGCGGCTGCCCTACGCTTTTTCGCAGGTGCTTACGGAACTGGGTTCGCTGACCTCTCGCGAAGGCGTCCGCCTCAGCCGCGTGCAATACACCTACACGCCTGTGCTCAGCGGCCCCTACACCCTCACCGAAGTGCGCATGGATGCGTCGATTTCCGGCGAGTATCGTTCCGTCATCGGCGCAATCAACGCCATTGAGCGCGACCATCTGTTCTTCACCATCAGCAGCATCACGCTGACCGGGCAGCAGACCGGCCAGGTTAATCTCCGCCTGCGCCTTACAACCTACCTGCGCGCCTCCGGCCCCAATGAGATCGCCGGGGAAGCCCCTGCCTCCGTGACGGTTGAGCCGGCACCTGACGCCTCCGCGGGAGGTCCCCAGTGAAGCCCGGCGCCGAGAACCGCAAGAAGACCATCACACTTGGGGTGCTGGCGGCGATTGCCTTCTGCGGCATCGCCTATAACGTCTCCACGCTCTTTGACAGTGGACCCAGCACACCGCCGCCGGCCATCGCGCCAGTCGGCAACGCGCCCGCTCCCACCTTGCGGAATGAATCTTCCAGCACGGGCTCAGCAGGGGCAGGAACCCCACGGTCGGCTGCAGGTGGTGCCGGCGCCATCCCCGGCGTGGCCGCGCAGAAGCTGGCCACGAGCGCCGCCAGCCTGGATCCCACGCTTGACCAGGCAGCCATGCTGCGCACGGAGAGCCTGGTGTACTCCGGCTCCGGCCGCAACATCTTCTCGGCCACCTATGTGGCGCCCATCGCAGCGATCCCAAGGAACGTGCCTTCCGCCCGTCCGGTCCAGCAGATGCCTCAGCCCCCGGTCTATACCGGCCCTCCCCCGCCTCCGCCGATTCCGCTCAAGTTCTTCGGCACAGTGCAGCGCGCAGGCGGGGCCAAGCAGGCGTTCCTGCTATCCGGCGATGACGTCTACCTCGCTGCCCCGGGCGACGTGGTGGCAAGGCGCTTCAAGGTCGGTCAGATCTCCACGTTTGGCGTACAGGTCACCGATCTCGGCAGCAACAACACGCAGACCGTGCCCCTGCAGCAACAATAGGACCACCTATCCTTGTCTAAATCTCCCCATTTGCGGGCCACCGAAGCCGACCGGGAAGCCGGGTACATGCTCGTGGCGGTCATCGTGATGGTCGCTCTGGTGCTGATTGCGCTCTCCGTGGCTGCGCCGGTTGTCGCCAAGGACCTCCGTCGGCAGAAGGAGATCGAAAGCCAGCACCGTGCGCAGCAGTATGTGCGCGCCATCCGGCTCTTCTACCGCAAAACCCACACCTACCCGGCCAACATCGACGCGCTGAAGAACACCAACAACGTGCGCTTCCTTCGCCAGGAGTACGTCGATCCCCTCACCGGGAAAAGCGACTGGAAGATCATTCATCTCGGCGAGCAGAAGACCACGGTGAAGGGCTTCTTCGGGCAGGAGCTTGGCGGCATCGCCTCCAG
The DNA here is from genome assembly GCA_964247615.1 of uncultured Acidobacteriaceae bacterium. GTDB lineage: Bacteria > Acidobacteriota > Terriglobia > Terriglobales > Acidobacteriaceae > Granulicella. The sequence goes on along the minus strand of CAXTVC010000120.1, from coordinate 1,242 downwards.
CGGCCTGGGCTCGGCTGCCGGCATGGCTTCGGGCGTTGGCACACCCATTGGTGGTGGCACAAGCTCGACCTCCACGATCGGCGCCACCTCGCCTTTGACTGGCGGTTTCCAGGGCGCCAGCATCACCAGCACCACAGGCGCGTTCGGCAGCTCCGGTGCTACAGGGAGCACCGGCTCCAGCGGCTTGGGAGGCGGCGGTGGCGCGATCATCGGGGTCGGCACGGCGCGGACCGGAAACTCCATCAGCACGCCTAACAAGCAGACCACCTACGACAGCTGGGAGTTCTGGTACGACCCGCGCATCGAACAGCTTTACCAGAAAGGCCAGACCAACGCCGGCATCGGCAGTGGCGCGCCCGGCTCGCAGCCAGCTTCGAGTATGGGGACGGGCATCAATGGGCAGCCAAACGGGTCGACTGGGGCCTTCGGCTCGCCCTCGACCCCGATCGGTACTCCGCCGGCAAGCAGCACAACGCCACAGCCGTAAACGGCAGGGGCTACACCCGTAACGCGGTAGGCTGAACTGCTAGTGCTTGATGAAGTAGAACAGCCAGCTGGCCGCGACGACTCCGCCGGCAAACAGCAGGAAGCAGAATACCCCGAAGCGCACCATCAGCCTCACGTTGGCACGCTGCGTAATCGCGAACACGACCGACGTGCACAGGGCAAACAGCAGGGCAGCACTGAACTGGGTAAGCACCATTACGAGGCCTTTCGTCCGCTAGCCAGCGCGTGTGCATCGGCTGCTGCGATGAGGTTCAGGAGGCCGCAGGCGACCAGGAACTTCGTTCCATAGTCATTCAGCGTGGTCGCAGCGGCCGTGCCGCCCCAGCCCACCACGCGGGCCAGGACGTACAGCAATCCCATGCCCAGCTGGCCCACGAAGCCCAGCATCTCCAGCATCTCGTTGGTGTTGGGCAGATAAATCTTGCCAGCCAGCCCCAGCCCAATCGCATACATCCCCACGATGGCGACAAACAGCAGCAGACCCCGCACCCACTTGCCAATCAGGAAGTGGCCTGCGCCAGGAATCAGCCATCCCGCCAACAGGGCCAGGGCGGGCAGCGAAGACCTCTCGCCCGGAATAGGTCGAGCAATCTCACGCTCAGTGCTTGGGGTAGAGGCAGCATTCATCGTCGTCGATTCTAGCAGTGTGGGAGCGCTGCTTACGGAGTGAGTAGTGAGAAGTGAATAGTGAATAGAAACTGAGGAGTGAGGAGTGAGGAGTGAGGAGTGAGGAGT
>CAXTVC010000119.1:0-7558 GCA_964247615.1 uncultured Acidobacteriaceae bacterium | reverse complement strand
GTTGGTGCGGAAGGAGGGACTCGAACCCTCACGCCGTAAGGCACAGGCTTCTAAGACCTGCGTGTCTGCCATTTCACCACTTCCGCGCCCCCTTAGCGTAGCCCGAAGGACCCGGATCAGCAAAGTGGGCCGGTATATAGATCAGGAAGCGCGCTTAGAAGGAACAAAGCCGGGCCAAATGCACCAATGGCTTTCCCGACGCACGTGGTCAGGGCCAGAGACAGACACGTGATTGCGACCAAGCCAACCCATAGTGCATCCTATGCATGTAAGTTGATAGAAAGGCGCTCAACATGCCGAATGAGTTTGTCAGTGTAATTAAGCCGACCGTCGGGCGGCCTGCCGATGAGGGCAAAGGTCACGCCTATCCCGTGCTCCCTGTGCGTGAGACCGTGTTGTTTCCGCACCAGGTTCTGCCGCTCACGGTGGGTCGCGAGAGTTCCATTCAGTTAATTCAGTCGCTGGGCGAGGACAAGACGATCCTTGTTGTGGCGCAGCGCGACGCGCGCCAGGATACCCCTGCGGGGGGCGATCTCTACACGGTGGGGACCCGGGCGACTGTGCACAAAGTCGTGAAGATGCCCAATCAGAGCCTGTTTGTGTTTACAGAGGGTACGGAGCGGGTGCGTCTCGGAGCATTTACCCAAACGACGCCTTTCCTGACCGCCGAGGCGGAGGCGGTCCCGGAGACGATCTTCGAGGCGAGCCCGGAGATGGAGGCTCTGCAACGCAATGTCTTGAGTCAGTTCCAGGAGGTTGTGAGCTCTTCCTCAACGCTGTCTGACGATCTGCAGACGATCGCTTTGAATATCGAGGAACCAGCTCGTCTGGCCGACTTTGTAGCTTCCAATTTGCCGTTTCTAAATACGGCGGAGAAGCAGGATCTGCTGGAGACGATGGACACCAAGGCCCGCCTGGAGCGCCTGACGGCACAGCTGGCCAAGGAGCTTGAGGTGCAGCAGCTGCGCAACAAGATCCAGAGTGAGGTACAGGATTCCGTGCAGCAGTCGCAGCGGGATTACTACCTGCGCGAGCAGATGAAGGCGATCCAGAAGGAGCTCGGTGACCAGGACGAGACCCAGAAGGATATGGCTGACCTGCGCGAAAAGATCGAGACCGCCGGCATGCCCGAGGACACTAAAAAAGATGCCCTCAAGGAGCTCGGGCGACTTAGCCGGATGAACCCCGCCGCGGCGGACTATTCCCTTACACGGAATTACGTGGAGTGGCTGGCGGTCCTGCCGTGGGCGAAGAGCTCGGCTGGAGCGGTCGATATCCCTAAGGCAAAAGAGGTCCTGGACACCGATCATTACGGCCTGAACAAGGTAAAAGACCGGATCCTCGACTACCTCAGCGTGCGTCGTCTGAAGCCCGACATGAAGGGGCCAATCCTTTGCTTCGTCGGACCTCCCGGCGTGGGTAAGACGTCGCTCGGGCGGTCCATTGCCAAGGCACTGGGACGTAAATTCTCGCGCATTTCCCTGGGTGGTATGCACGACGAGGCGGAGATTCGCGGTCATCGGCGGACATACATCGGCGCATTGCCTGGGCAGATTATCCAGCACCTGAAGCGCGTCGAGGTCAATGATCCGGTCTTCATGCTGGATGAGATCGACAAGCTGGGACGTGACTTTCGGGGAGACCCCGCGTCGGCCCTGCTGGAGACCCTTGATCCGGAGCAGAACAACACGTTCCGCGACAACTATCTCGATCAGCCATTTGACCTGAGCAAGGTGCTCTTCATCTGCACAGCCAATCAGTTGGACACGATCCCGGGTCCTTTGCTGGACCGTATGGAGATCATTGAGCTGACGGGCTACACCGAGGAGGAGAAGGTTGCGATTGCGGAACGATACCTTGTCCCCAGGCAAATAAAGGAGAACGGGCTGGAGCCGGAGACTCTGGAAATCCCTACCGAAGTTACGGGCATCATTGCACGCCATTACACGCGTGAAGCAGGCGTGCGGCGTTTGGAGCAGCTGATCGGCACCGTAGCGCGAAAAACAGCGCGTCGCGTGGCCGAGGGCAACCTGCATCCGGCAGACGGGGAGAAGCTGGTCGTTACCCCTGAGGTTGTGCGGGAATTTCTGGGCGGCTATAAGGTCCGCGTCGATACAGAGATTGCGGAGCGCACCAAGCGTGCCGGTGTCGCTGTCGGCCTGGCCTGGACGCCGGTGGGTGGCGATGTGCTCTTCATTGAAGCAAACAAGATGAAGGGCAAGGGTGGCTTCTCCATCACGGGCCAGATTGGCGACGTCATGAAGGAGTCCATGCAGGCTGCGCTGACCTGGGTACGCTCCAATGCCGGCAGTCTTGGTCTGGACGAGGATGTTCTGAAGGACATCGATCTGCACATCCATGTGCCGGCCGGAGGTATCCCGAAGGATGGCCCCAGCGCCGGTGTCACTATGGCGACTGCCATTGTGAGCTTGTTAACCGATACGCCGGTACATCCGCTGCTGGCCATGACCGGCGAGATTACGCTGAGTGGCAATGTGCTGCCCGTAGGTGGCATCAAGGAGAAGTTTCTTGCAGCCAAGCGTGCCGGGGTACGGGACGTCATTCTGCCGATCGACGTAAAGGCGAACGTGGAAGAGGACCTCACGCTGGAACAGGTCGAGGGTGTCACGATCCACTACGCCTCGCGCATTGAGGACGTGCTGAACGTGGCGCTCCCGAAGACACCACGAGAGGCCGTGCAGGACGAGGAGATACGCGAAGAGGTGCTGGCGGAGGTCGCCTAGTTTCCTTTGAATCAACAGGCGGGCCGGAGCGGATGCTCCGGCCTTTCTGTTTATAGGGCTGGCTGGTGACCAGCTCGGTTTCCGAGACGTTCCTCGAGAAACCCCGAGACGGCAAGGAGCAAGCGGGGGATTGCTGCGGTGCTGAACCAATGACCTTCGCCCGGAAAGATCTCCGTTCGATGTGCCACGTTCAACTCGGTGAGCTTCTCGTCGAGTGCTGTGGCGAAGGAAGACGGCACAACAGTGTCCTCGGCTCCGTGGAGGATCAGAGTGGGCGGGAACCGTTCTGTAGCCTGAACGTTGTACGGCGCTACCAGGCCACCTGAGATCTCCACGACCGCCCGAAGACGCCCGTGCTCCCTGGGATCAAGGCTGGCGGACAGCTTCGCAGCAAACGCAAGACTCAGAAAGCCGCCAAGAGATATGCCCGCGAGCACGATGCGTTGCCGATCCACCCCCGGGCGGTTGGCGACGAAGCGCACGGCTTCATCCACTACGCCGAGCCACTGCGGTACATGAAGGCCGTCGCTGATGGTTGCGAGATCAGCGCGATGGGTGGACGTGCGGTCGAAGTAATGAGGCGCGTAAAGAGCGATTCCCGCTCCCTGAACCAAAGGCGCGAGGCGCGACGTCCAGAAATCAAGGTTGCCGCCCGAGCCATGAAGAAGCACGATCGCCGCGGCACCCTGACTGGCTCTGGCATCGATCTCCTGCGCGTACATCCGAATAGGCTTTTCGCCAACGGTAAACTCAAGATGGTTTGTCACACTGGGTCAGATGCGAGGTCCTTGTGAGCAGGCGGGTGAGCGTGCAAGGGGAGCGGAATCTGCAGCAAGTACTTCTGGTGGACACATGCGGAGAGCGTGGATCCATCGCTCTGTTCCGTGGCGAACAACTGGTGGAGGAGATCGTGCTCGCGGAACGAACGGCTTCAACCGGGCTGCTGGGCGCGGTGCGTGGTCTGTTAGCTGGTCATGGAGTCAGCGTCCTAGAACTCGATGGTATTGGAATCGTGAGCGGTCCTGGTTCCTTTACGGGACTGAGGGTGGGTCTGGCGATGGTGAAGGGTCTGTGCGAAGCTACGGATGCTCCTGCCGCAGCTGTTTCGAGGCTTGCGGTGCTGGCGTTTGCGGGTGGGGATGAGGAGGCGATAAGCGTGCTGCGCGCCGGACGTGACGAGGTCTATGTTCGTGTGCAGATGCCGGGCGAGTCCCCCCGGGAGACGCTGATGCAGGCAGAGCGCTTCCGGGCTCTTGCGAGCGGAAAGCGAGTGATCTACGCCGAGTCATCTCTCGAAGCGCTGCTAGTGGAAGCAGGTGACGTGAGGCGCATCGAGCTTTCGGCCAGGCATGCGTTTCCTTTAGTCCAGGATCGTCTGCACCGGGGCGGGGACGATCTCGCCTCGCTGGATGCGAACTACGTCCGGGATGAAGAGTCGATTTACACGCGCCCCAAGCTGACCGTATGAGTTCACCAGGCGGTAACGTCTACCGTATTGGGGCGGCGCGTGTGAGTGATCTGCCAGAGATTCTTGCCCTGGCACAGAGGAGCGACGACGGACCACACTGGCCTACGGATGCCTGGGCGGTGTACATGCAGGAAACCTCATCTGCCAATGGGCATGAACGAGTCTTGCTCCTGGCGCGAGACAGCGAGCAGGCTGGCTGCGGATGGATTGCAGGAACGCTGCTTGGGGGTACGGCGGAGCTGGAGTTCGTTCTGGTTTCCTCTTCCTCCCGCGGCTCTGGGCTGGGCAGCGCTCTGCTGCGGGAGTGGATAGCGTGGGCAATTGCCCGCGGAGCCAAAGAAGCGTTGCTCGAAGTGCGCGCAGCCAACGAGGCCGCGATAAGACTGTACCGGCGATCTGGTTTCGTGACGGTTGGTCTCCGCCGGGGGTACTATAGCGACCCGCTGGATGACGCGATCCTTATGCGTCGAGACGTATGATCTGGCCCCGTCAGGTCCTCCTGTTCCCCTGCGAACACGCTGGCCTAACGGGTATACTTAAGGAAATGGTTCGTGATGGCATTCTTTATGGCATAGCGCTTTTAGTGGTATCGGCTATCGTCTGGTTTGGCACTCATTTTGTAGTGCTGAGTGCTGTGCCGGCGCTGCTTGCCGCGTTTCTGATGTGGTTCTTTCGCGACCCTGCCCGGCGCGTTCCACGTGAGCCCGGCCTGATCGTTTCTCCTGCTGACGGCAAGGTAGAGGATGCGGAGTGGATCGAGACCTCGGCGGGGAGCCGGGTGCGTATCAGCATCTTTCTAAATGTCTTCGACGTGCATGTGAATCGTGTGCCAATAGGCGGTACGGTGAGCCTGGTGGAGTATCGCGAGGGTGCATTTCTGAATGCGCTGAATGCCGAGTCCGCCGTACACAATGAGCAGACTTTGATCACGATCGATACGGGCGAATACACCGTTAGTTTCAAACAGATTGCCGGTTTGCTTGCGCGACGCATCATCTGCAACCTGCAAGAGGGAGACCGTGTGGTGCGGGGTCAGCGCATGGGCCTGATTAAGTTTGGCTCCCGTACGGACGTGCTGTTACCGGCAAACGTGGAACTTCGTGTAAAAGCAGGGGACCGTGTGAAGGGTGGAAGCTCCATTCTTGCGGTGATGCCTGGCCCAACAGAGAACAAGCGCGGAGCAGAAGCGCGCTGATGGCTGCCTCCGAGACAGAGGCGCTACCATCGCCAGCCCGGCGGGGCATGTACGTGCTGCCCTCTACCTTCACCGCGGGCAACATAGCGATCGGCTACTACGCGATCGTGCAGAGTATTCGGGGTCTGTCGACGGCCGACCCGGCTGCCTTTGACCGCGCGGCGCTCGCCATCATCTTCGCCATGTTTTTCGATGCCCTGGACGGGCGCATTGCCCGCATGACCAACACCCAAAGCGCGTTTGGCCGCGAGCTGGATTCGTTGGCCGACGTGATTACCTTCGGGGTAGCTCCGAGCTTTCTGGCCTACCTCTGGGGCGTTCGCAGCATGTGGCCCAGCAACTATCCGGAGATCCAGGCCCGGTTGGGCCGTTTTGGCCTGGTGATCTGCTTTCTGTTCCTGATCTGCGGTGCCTGCCGCCTGGCTCGCTTCAACATTAGTGTCAATCCGCAGCCGCGCAACCCGGGCAGGCCTGGCCGCAAGTATTTTGTAGGCATGCCCATCCCGGCCGGGGCGGGGGTGCTGGCGGCCGTTGTGCATTTTGAGGAAGGCTCTCCCATTCACAGCATCTGGATGACAGCGCTTTGGCTGGGTCTGATTGCGCTGGTCGGCTTTCTGATGGTGAGCAGTTGGCGATTCTGGAGTGGCAAGGAGCTCGACTTCAGTGAACGTCGTCCCGGACGGCTGCTGGTGGTTGTAGCGCTGCTTGCGTCGGTCATCATTTTTGAGTCTCGTTATGCACTGATTGTGCTGGCGATGGCGTACCTGTTATCGGGTGTATTCGCCAGGCTGGCGTACTCGTGGCAGCGGAAGGCGACGCGCGGTATCGCGCAGTAGGGTCGCGGGAGGACACATGGCAGGAAAGATATTGCATGCAGCGGTAGTGGGAGCGTCGACCTTGCTCGGCAAGGAGCTGCTGGGCGAGATCAACGACTCCTCTGCGGTCGCGTGGGACCTCAAGCTGCTTGAGGAGGGGGACGATGTTGAGGGGCAGCTCACCGCGGCAGGTGACGAGGCCTTGGTCCTGCACGCCTTAAACCACGAAGCGTTCGCCGGCCTGGATCTTGTCTTTTTTGCGGGCAGTTCTGAGTTGACTTTGAAGTACCTGAGGACTGCGATGTTGACCGGCGCCGCTGTTGTGGATCTATCCGGCGCCGCGCAGGGGGAGTCGGGCTTTCTCACGCGGACCCCATGGCTCAAGGGTGGCCCGAGGCCTGACCTCACCACCAGCGGCATGGTCGTGCCGCATACGGCGGCTCTGATGCTGGGCCTTGCCGCGGAACGCCTGCAAGGGAAGTTTGGGCACGTGGAGATGGCGGCTACGGTGCTTGAGCCTGCCTCGCAGGCCGGCTCCGCCGGCGTGGATGAGCTGCACCAGCAGACTGTTGGCCTGCTTTCGTTTCAGGAAGTGCCAAAGGCCGTGTTCGATACCCAGATTGCGTTCAACTTTCATGGATCTCTGGGTGACGAAGCGAAGTTTCCCCTTAACGCGATTCGCAGTCGCATACAGGCCGATTTAGGCCAGGCGCTTGGCGGGGGGTTTGATGGCAGCATCAGCATCATGTTGCTCCAGGCACCCGTGTTCCACGGGTACACCATCTCTGCGCACGTACGTCTGGCTGCGGACGTCAGCGAGGATGCTCTGCGCTCGGCCGTTGATGGGGGCGTCGTGAGTGCCGAAGCCGAGACGGTCGCCAGCAATCAGGCGGCTACGGAGTCGGGCAATCTGCTTATTCGTGTGGAAAAGACACCGGAGGACGCGAAGGCGATCTGGCTGCTGATGGCCTCGGATAACCTGCGTCTGATGGCTCGCAGTGCCGTACATTCTGCCCTGGAACTGGCCGCGTTGCGACCGGGGTCGCGTGTTCAATAAACAGCAACAATGAGGTACACTCCCAAAAGGGCGCCGGGATGGTGGAACTGGCAGACGCAGCGGACTCAAAATCCGCCGAGGGCAACCTCGTGGGGGTTCGACCCCCCCTCCCGGCACCATAAGTAATTCCTCTCGTTCTTGAAGCGGCTGCGCCGTTCAGCCGAGGGAGAACTGGCTGATTACGACGGCTCGCTTTTTGGTTGTTCGTAGATTCAGACTGGATCAGGAGAGTTGGCAGAGCCCGGTTGAATGCACCTGACTCGAAATCAGACATAGTCG
>CAXTVC010000118.1:0-8068 GCA_964247615.1 uncultured Acidobacteriaceae bacterium | reverse complement strand
GACGGCGGCGTGCAGGAGTGCAGCTTCGCCCAGAACTGCGTCCAGGCCTGCCCCAAGCAGCTTCCGCTGACCGAGGCTATCTCGGACATCGGCCGCGATGTCTTCGTGCAACAGGTAAAGGATTTCTTCCGCCGCTAGGCCGATCATAGGCAGGCACGCTTCCGAACGAGCCTGCCTATACGTCACCGTGGACAGTCGGCAGACGCCCAGCTACAGTGGCACGCATGGGCCTGAGTCGTCGCAGCTTCCTCCAACTGACTGCGGGCGCAACCGCCTCGGCACAACTCCCTGCATGGGCAGCCCCTTCCTCGTCAGGTAGGCTGCGCACGCCAGGGTACAGCCAGGTCAGAATCCTGGGTAGCATCGCCAAACAGCAGGCCGACAATGCCCAGGCCGTGCTCGCCACCCTCGACGATGATGCCCTGCTGAAACCCTTTCGCATTATGGGCGGCCAGCCCGCGCCCGGTCGGGATATCGGCGGCTGGTACGGTTACCTCCCTGACTACAACTGGCACACGGGCGACGCCGGCCTGGCCCCGGGCCACTGCTTTGGCCAATGGGCATCCGCCATGGCCCGTTTCGCGGCTGCGGGGAACGACAGCGAGGCATGTACTCGTGTACTTCGTCTGCACCAGCGCTTCGCGGCGGCCATTACCCCGGACTTCTTCGACACGACGCGCTACCCCGCCTACACGCTCGACAAGCTCAACATCGGCCTGCTGGACGCACACACGCTGCTCCGTTCGCCAGACGCCCTGGCTATCGCGGACAAGGCGCGTCAATGCGCTCTGCCCAGCCTGCCGCCGTCTGCGCTGGAGCGGGACATCGTCTGGCGGGGGGAACGCGACTTCTCCTACACCTGGGACGAGAGCTACACGCTGCCCGAAAATCTGTACCTCCTGCACCAGGCGGGCGCCGGGAGCGTGTACCTCGAGATGGCTCGCAAGTATCTGATGGACAGCTTCTTCGCCCCGCTCGCCCGCAGCCAGAACATCCTTGGCAACCTGCACGGCTACAGCCACGTCAACGCGCTTGGCTCGGCGATGCAGGCCTTCTTCAACGACGGCAACCCGATGTACCTCGACGCGGCGCGCAACGGCATAGCCATGGTCGAAGCCCAGAGCTACGCCACGGGTGGCTGGGCCCCCGATGAGCTCTTCGAAACGCCCGGCTCCGGCAAGCTGCTGGCCAGCCTCACGGGCACGCATAACTCCTTTGAGACGCCCTGCGGCACCTACGCCATGCTTAAGCTCTCGCGCTACCTGCTGCAGGTGACCCGCGATGGCCACTACGGCGACCTTATGGAGCGCGTGATCTTCAACAGCATGTTCGGCGCACTGCCCCTGCAGCCGGATGGCCGCACCTTCTACTACGCCGACCTGAACGGGGACGCTAAGCGGGTGTACTCCGCGCACCGCTGGCCCTGCTGCGCCGGCACTTACACCCAGGTCGCAGCTGACTACGGCATCAACAGCTACCTCCTCGACCCGGATCCAAACGCCGGCCTCTGGGTCAATCTGTATCTACCGTCCACCGTCCGTTGGCAGGCAGGAACCTCGAACCTGAGCCTGACGCAGAGCGGCGAGTACCCGCTCGAGGATCGCGTCCACTTCAGCCTGGAGGCCGACCGTCCCTGCTCCTTTGCTCTGCGCTTGCGCATCCCTGCCTGGTGTACCTCGCCGTCGATCAGCGTCAACGGTCAGCGCCAGACAATCGAGCGAAGACTGGGCTTCGCCACGGTACGTCGTTCTTGGCGAGACGGCGACTCGATCGAACTCTCCCTTCCGGCAACACTGCGGTGGGAGGCTTTTTCCTCCGACGGCGGCCAGGGACCTGCCTTGGCGGCACTCTGCCACGGCTCGCTTGTGCTCCTGCCCGAGCATGCCGCATCGCTGCGACGCGATGCGCTAAGCCGAATCCAGCGAGCCGGCGACACCGAATGGCTGCTCAAGGATGCGGAAAAGCCCCTTTCCTTCAAACCCTTTTTTGCTGTCGGAGATGCCCCGTACGCCACCTACCTGCACCTCGTGTGATCGGCTTCGCCCTACGCGCATCCAAGCCTCTGGGCGCATCAGCCCGAGGAGTTCCCATGAGCACCACGCACGAATCACTGGATCTTGAAGATGCCCGGCGCATCCTCGCGGCAGCCACACAGAAGGCTGTCTCCATCGGTCAACCCATGAACATCGCCATCGTCTGCGCTGGCGGCTATCTGTTGGCTTTTGAGCGCATGGCCAAGGCCTGGCTTGGTTCGGTCGACATCGCCCAGAAGAAAGCCTTTACCGCACGCGCCTTCGATCTCAGCACACAGGATCTCGGCAAGAACTCACAGTCCGGCGATCAGTTCTTTGGGATCCATGCTTCCAACGACGGCAAGATCATGATCTTCGCCGGCGGCATCCCTATCAAGAAGGGCGACACAGTCGTTGGCGCCATCGGCGTCTCAGGCGGATCCGGCCAGCAGGATCAGGAAGTGGCAGCGGCTGGCGCTGCGGCCTTCACGTCGTAGTTCGTCTCACCGTGTCGGCACCGCGTCGACCTGTGTACTTCCATCACGCAGAAGACATCCTGGACCTCATTACGGTGCCACCAGGGCAACACCGGACGGATCCCATTCCAACCTCAAACGCGAAAGTCACAAGCGCATAAACACGACAAAGCCGCAAAGGTCATGGACCCTAGCGGCTTTGTTGGTTGCAAATACGAGGAGCGACCTCGTTCGAGCTGTCCGCATCTTACGCTAAACGAAGCGGCTACTCCCCGCTACCGCCGCTGTTGTAGACACCATCGATCTGCTGCTTGTATTTCTCAACGATGACTCGACGCTTCAGCTTGAGGCTCGGCGTCAGTTCGCCTTCCTCAACACTCCACTCATCCGGCACCACGATGACCTTCTTGATCGTCTCGAAGTGAGCCAGACTACCGTTCACCTTCTCGGCTATACCCTGATAGAGCTTCTGCACCTTGGGATCTTTGACAAGCTCCGGCCGGCCACTCACGGTCACCCCGTTCTGCTTGGCCCAGCCTTCCAGCGCCTTGAAGTTTGGCGAAATCAGCACGCTGACAAACTTCCGGTTGTCGCCAACCAGCGCCGCATGCTCCACCAGGCCATCCGACTTCAGCTTGCTTTCTACCGGCTGTGGCGCAATGTACTTGCCGCCCGAAGTCTTCATCAACTCTTTCTTGCGATCGGTGATCGTCAGAAAGCCGTCCTCGAACTTGCCAATGTCGCCCGTCTTGAACCAGCCGTCCTCGGTGTACTCCTTCTTGGTCGCTTCCTCGTTCTGCCAGTAGCCCTGGAACACCGACGATCCCCGAACCTCGAGTTCGCCATCCGGTGCCAGACGCGTCTCCAGATTCGGAATCACCTTGCCCACGGTGTTGGGCCGGAAAGCCTCAAAGGTGCTGCGCGCGATGACCGGGGAGGTCTCCGTCATGCCATACCCCTCGACCACGCGGATTCCCGCACTGAGGAACCAGTCGGTCGTCTCCTTGCCGAGTGGCGCCCCACCGGAGATGTACAGCTTTACCCGCCCGCCAAAAGCCTCCTTCACCTTGCCGAAGACAAGGTAGTTCGCAAGCTTCCAGCCGAGCGAACCGGGCGTCTTGCCCTGCGCGACTTCGTCCTTGTGGGCCGCGCCCTGCTTCAGCGCCCACCGCAAGACCTTTAGCTGAAATCCCTTTGCCCGAGACTCCGAGGCCTGCCGCACCTTCTCGAACACACGCGGAACCGCCAGGAAAATCGTCGGCCGGACCGCCTTCATGGCGTTGGGTAGATCATCGAACTTCGGTAGGTAGGAAATCGTGCACTCGTGCGAATACATCGCGTAGTCCAGATGCCGCGCCAGCGCATGACTCAGGGGCAAAAACGACAGTGAGCTGTCTCCCTTTACAATCCCCAGGCCATCAGTCGAGTGCTGCAGATTCGAGGCCATATTGTCGTGCGTCAGGGCCACACCCTTTGGATCGCCCGTCGTGCCCGAGGTGTAGATGATGGACGCCAGATCCTCGGGCTTCACCGACTTCATCAACGCGTCGAAGTCCTGGTCGCGCTCTTCCAGTTCGGGTGCTCGCTTCAGGATGTTGGCGAGGGGTTCAGCCCCCGTATATTCGCCTTGATCCCAGATCACCACATGCTCGATCGTGGTGATCTTGTCGGCACCTTTAAGGAGCTTGTCGAACTGATCCTTGCTCGACATGAAAATGACTTTGGAACCTGAGTTATTCAGGATGTAGACCATCTGCTCCGGAGTCAGCGTCTGGTACAGCGGTACATCCACTGCGCCGATGGCCAGCACGGCGAAGTCCACCACGGGCCACTCCCATCGGTTCTCGCCGACTAGCGCAACGCGGTCACCCTTCTTAATGCCCCAGGCCTGCAACTGCTCGGCAATCGCCCGTACGCGGCCGTACATCTGTTTCGAGGTGATGGGCTTCCATTCGCCACCCTCTTTATATTGCGCAACCGTTTCGCCGCCGCGTGCCGCCACGCGCGCAAACACGTCATTCAGTGTTGAAAGATCCAGCATCGTGCTCCTAACCAGGCAGTTCTGTCACGCAGATTCTTGCATGCTTACGCTGAGATGCATTCTTCGCTGTCCCCCTATGGTTTGACAAGGGCGATAGACCACGCAAACCCAGGCTATTTCCCGGGAGCCCCGCCGGGAGTTCCCGTTCCAGCGGACGCTGTCCGCGGATAGTAGCCTGCCCGGGTGCGCACCTGGAGTTTCCCGAACCCCTTGCCCTTGGCCTCTACATGCACCTGGCGGTACCCACCCTGTGACGGTGGTTTGGTGCTCCGGTACTCGATCGTGTACTGCTTCCGGATGTCTCCAGCCACTTCCTGCGTAATGCCATCCACTTCCTTCAACGCATGCGGGAAGTACGCCTGGCCGCCTGTCTGCTGCGCGAGCTCGGTCAATACCTGCCGTGAATGCCGGACTTCGCTGCGCACAGAGTCCTCGCCAAACAGCAGACCGATGCAGTAAATTGCGGGTCCGTCCAGCTCCTGCACCCGTCGAATCGCCTGTTCCAGCGTGGCACTCGAGGCATTATCATCCCCGTCCGTGACCACCAGCAGCACCTGTTTCGGCCGCTTCGCGTTTTTCGCCAGGTAGTCAGCCGATGCAATCACGGCGTCATACAACGCCGTTCCACCGCTGGATTTGATGTAGCTCAAACCCTGCTGCAGCTTGCGGATGTCACCCGTAAAGTCCTGATCGATATACGCTTCGGAGCTGAAATCCACTAAAAAGGCCTCGTCCTCGCGATTCGATAGACGCACCAGATCCAGCGACGCGGCATCAACCGCCGACCGCTTGTCATACATCGACCCTGAACTATCGATCAGAATACCCAGCGAGACCGGCAAATCCTCGTGTCGGAAACCAATGATGTTCTGCGGTACGCCATCCTCGTATACCCGGAAAGCGTCTTTGGGCAGATCTTCCACCCCGCGCCCCGAACCGTCATACACTGACGCGTCCAGTCGGACCTCGTTGGCCTCGGCGCGCAAGGTATAGCGGCCACCCTCCTGCGACACCGATCCCGGTGTACCCTGCCCTCCCGCTGCTGGTTGGCCACCCTGTCCATTTTGGGTCTGACCAGGGGCTGACACCTGTGCCTTAGGCAGCGGCTCCGCAGCGTCCGGTGAAGGCACGGGGTCGCTGTCGATTGCGGGTGGAACCTGAGAATTGGCAGCGGGTATAGCTGCAGGAGACTGCGCAGGAGCACCGGGTGCCTGCCCATACACTCCGAACGACATAGCCACGCAAACAACAATCGCCGCAGGCAGCCTCTTCCATAGATCGCTACTGCGACGGTGCATAGTACCCCTCACGATTATGCACCGTCAGCAGCGGCAGCCCCGGCGGTGGCATCAATCGCACGTTCAGTTTCCGCCAGGCGCCATTGCGGCGATGATCCGTCGGCGTGTACCCGATCACATACTCATTACGCAGCTCTTCGCTGATCCGTTGCGCGATATCGCTCAAATCCTGAATGTCATGCACAACAAAGAGACGTCCGCCGGTCGTTTCCGCTATCTCATGCAGCAATTGCGGCCCGTTTTGCTCTTCCACCGTGGGAGCATAGGCGTCGAAGATGCCTACCGAATACACCTGCACCTCGCTCTCACGCACAAGCCGGTTCAGCTCTCCCTGTGTATAGCGGCTCCGATTGTCGCCACCATCTGATACCACCAGTAGCGCCTTGCGGGCATACTTCGCATCCCGCAGTTTGTTCACGCCCAGGTACATGGCGTCAATGAGCGCTGTTCGGTTCTCCGGTCGCAGCATCACCATGCGCGCTTCCACATCCTCCACGTCAGAGGTATAGTCCACCAGCACCGCCGGCCGGTCGTTGAAGCCGATGACAAAGAACTCGTCCTGCGGATTGCAGGTGTGTAGAAATTCACTGAGCGCCTTGCGTGCCCGCACAAACTTGGACTGCATGCTCCCGCTCAGATCGAACACAATGCCGATCGAGAGCGGCGCATCCTCTGTGGCGAAGCTCTTGATGATCTGTTGTGAGTTGCTGTCGAACAACTGAAAATTACTGCGCTCCAGACCGGTCACGAGACGGTTCTGCGGATCGGTCACAGTCAGCGGCACCAACACCAGGTCAGCGTTCACCTGGATCGCTCTGCCCTGCGAGGAAGTTGCCTTTGAAGCCACATCGTTGCCGGTCACAGCCGGGCGCGGATCCTTCGACGCGGCAAGTGGGGGCGGTGCCGTATGCACTGTATCCAGGGGACTTTCCTGGGCACACGCCCAGCCATAACTCATCGCCAGCAACCAGGGCAGCAGCAGCCCGCGCCACGCTCGACTCACTCCAACGCTCATTTGGCCCCTCCGCGAACCCCGTGGCGGAACTACCTTGCTTTGCGTGCACCCTAGACTACCGCAGCCCGTATTCGCCGTCTATTCCCTACAGGCTGCAGCCCGACGTCGTTTTACAGCACTTCAAACCCCGCCCACTCACACGATGCGGACGGCGTGCCGAAATGGGACAGAAAACCGGGGCATCCCTCTCCTACAATGGGAGCAATGGCTCGCCTGTATCCTTTCCGCGCTCTCCGCTACGATACCCAACGCGTCAACATGGCTGATGTCGTCACCCAGCCTTACGACAAAATCACCCCGGAGATGCAGGCGCGCTACTACGCCCAAAGCCCCTATAACCTGATCCGCATCGTGCTCGGCAAGCGTGAAGCCACCGACGACGACGCAACAAATGTCTATACCCGCGCCGCCGACACCTACCATGCGTGGCGCGACGAGGGCATCCTCCGCGAAGAAGCCGAGCCCGCCCTGTACGGCTACTCGCAGACCTATACCGTCCCCGGCACCGAAGAAGTCCGCGAGCGACGTGGCTTCATTGCCCTCGGCCATCTTTACGACTACGCCGAGCAGATCGTCTACCGCCACGAGCAGACCTTTCCCAAGCACAAATCCGACCGCCTGGCGCTCTTCAAAGCCCTGCGTGCCTATCCCGAACAGATCTACATGCTCTACTCCGATCCGACCTTCACCGCGGAACACCTGATTTTTGACGCTCCCACGGGCGAGGCGCGCCCCGCTGATCTCGAGATCACGGACGAGTACGACGTCGTGCACAGGGTCTGGAAACTCGCCGACCCCACCCTTATCGGCAAAATCCTGGAAAACATGAGCGACAAAAAGCTCATCATCGCCGACGGTCACCATCGCTACGAGACCTCCGTCGGCTACATGCAGGAGCGCGCCGGGCAGCTTGGCCTCCCCTTGCCGGTGAACACAGAAGCACCTGCTGAAACTACAGGCCTTCCCACCCCGCCCTTCCCGGAAGCCGCCATGATGATGACCTTCGTCAACATGGACGCGCCCGGCATTACCATCCTGCCCACCCACCGCGTCGTCTTCGGCCTCCCGCACTTCAACGGCCGGCAGTTTGCCATGGACGCCGAGCGTCTGTTCACAGTCGAAGAGATCCCCACCACAACGGACGGGCATTACCCGGGCGTGCAAAGCCTGCTGCAGCGGATCGAGAACACCCCCGGCGTCGCCTTCATTGCCGCCACCCGCGACGG
>CAXTVC010000117.1:0-8107 GCA_964247615.1 uncultured Acidobacteriaceae bacterium | reverse complement strand
CCCACTCCCCGCGCACCTGGTGAATGTCCGAGTGGCAGATGCCGCAATAGGCGATATCGAGCACAACATCCTTGGGCCCGGGCTCACGCCGATCAAACGCATGGGGGGCGAGGGGTGTTGTTTTGGATTGTGCAGCGTAACCGAAGCTCTTCGTCATGTGTGTCCTCGAGGCTTTGGATGCGCTTAGCGTCTGGCTAGGACTGGGGCGCCGCAGATCAATACCTTTGGTTCAGATTGAAGTTCACCGTGATGGTGGTCGAAACACTCACGGGCTCCCCATTCAGCAGATAGGGCTTGTAGGTCCACTTGCTAACTGCCGCGATCGCAGACTGGGTCAGAGAAGGGTCGGGGCTCGCTACGGGAAACAGATTGCTGACCGTACCCTGCTTTGTAATCTCGGCCATAAGCACCACCGTCCCGGAAAGACCCATCTGGCGAGCGCTGTATGGGTAGTCCGGGGTATTGCCGCCAGTCTTACGCCCAGCGATCACTCCACCGGCGAGCCTGATGGTGCCGGGAGACGAGGCCTTGGTCTCCTCCGGAGGCTTGGGTTTTTCCAAATCAACCGTTGTTGTCCCTGCAGGGTGAAAGCTCTTCAACTCCGTGACCTGCCCCTTGATGGAAACAACACTTGCGTACTCGATCGTTGTATCCAGCGCAACTCGCGTCTTGCCGAAGTTCGCGACCCGATTGCGGACGATATCGTACTGCGGCGTCTGCAGAAAGCGGATCGTGCCTGTTTGCGCATCGGCGCAAACCTGACTGGCAATGACGGGCTGCACGGGACCGCTCGGCGGCGGCGATGATGGCACCTGGTGCATGCACTCCAGCACGGTCGAGCCAATCACCCGCTCCTCGCTTTCCACCTGCGCCTTTGGCAACCCTAGACTGGATCCGGGGTAACACGTTGTATGCAGAAGCTGGGTCGCCAGATACAGGGTGCGTCGTGCTTCGGGCCCGGAAAGTTCATCCAACCCCGTGTTGTGAACTGTCCCCAATGAGGGAGCCGAAATGTCCAGGTGGGAGCCCTCAGGACCGGCCCACCAGTACTCGATGGTGCCCTGCTCACCGGGCTTTCCTTTCAGGTCAGAGACCTGAAAGTTCATCTTCAAATGGAATGGCAGCCCGCCCTCCACCTGCAGCGTGTTGGCCTTCACAATAGCTGCCGGAGAGAGATCCGGGCTGGTGGGTACTTTAGCCACATCGCTCGCGGCCGATGGAGCGGGAGCCGGAACTGCTGGCGCCGGCTCCTGGGCCACGACCCACTTTCCCGAGAGCCCCAGGAAGAGAAGGCAAAGGGCTGCCTTATTCCGAGTAGTGCAACAGACTGAAGACTTCATGCCCAGCCAGCTTATCGCGGCCTTTCAAAAAATCAAGCTCGATGGCAAAGGCAATACCCACCACCACGCCGCCCAGCTTTTCCACCAGCTCCACCGTGGCCTGCATCGTGCCACCAGTAGCCAGCAGATCGTCCACAAGCAGCACTTTCTGACCTGGCTTTATGGCATCCAGGTGCAGTTCCAGGCAATCCTGCCCGTACTCCAGGTCATAGCAGACCTTCACCGTCTCCGCGGGCAGCTTGTTCGCCTTGCGCACCGGCACAAAACCCGCGTTCAAGCGATACGCAATGGCCGGCGCAAAGATAAACCCGCGCGCCTCCGTGCCCAGCACCAGGTCCACATCCAGGCCGATATAGTGCCCCGCAAACGCATCGATCATCTGGGCAAAGCCGGTCTTGTCCTTTAACAGCGTAGTGATGTCATAGAACAGAATTCCCGGCTTCGGGTAATCCGGAACAGTACGAATCAGTGCCTTCAGCGGCTCACATACGGAAACATCAGCCATCGGTTCTACCAAGCTCCTTCAATCTGAAACGGCCCCAGGGACTCGCCTTCGCTTGCTTCCAGCTCATGCTCAACCACTGCATCCACTCGGCTGCCACGGGAACCTTTGTGCAGCTCTGCTCGCAGTTCAGCGATAAGATCAGGCTCGCCTGCGACGATCACCTCCACCGCTCCGGCGTCCGTATTGCGGACCGAGCCGTGCAGCCCAAGGGCCGCGGCCTCACGGTGGACGAACCAGCGAAACCCGACGCCCTGCACCCGGCCTCGCACAAGAAAATGAGCCACCATGAACCTTTAGTGTCTCAGAGCGCTACAAGACCACGCAAGCGAGCGAGGAAGCGCAAAAGAAAAGACAACCGAGCTTGTACTCAGAGCGTCTGTTTATATGAAACACGAACCCCGGCCAACAGCACTGCACGTCTCGCTGTTGTAGAGCTTGAAAGCGAGAACGCCGCTGTGCCCCCAGGCCCCACTACGTGGAATGCAGCGTCGTTCTCTCCCTGAACCACTTATGAGGAGTTTCCAGATGATGCCCACGTTTCGCCGCACAATCCCTGCCATCCTTGCCCTAGCCGCCGCGTCCCTGACAGGACAGGCACAGTACCTGAAGACACACGGGGCAAGCCTGTCCGTCGGCGGCACAGGGCAGTTTGACCGCATCTTGGTCAGCGATCCGAGCTATGTGCCCTTCACTTACCCGATTCAGAATGGCACAACGACAACCTCGGTCTTTAACCAGCAGCAGTACACCACCTGGTCTGCGGGTTTCGTGACTTCGCTGCAGTTCCACCCCGCGCCGTGGGCTGGTGTTGCCTTGAATTATGGCTTCACCCACTACCAGGAGCGCTTTGTCTACCAGTACGCGAGCAACAACGCGCAAGGTGAGACACGTGTACCAACAGACGCGCATGAGTTTACAGGCGGCTATCTGCTCCATCCGAAGCACATCCCTTTCCAGCCCTACGTGGAAATAGGTGGCGGTGCCATCGACTTTGCTCCCTCTACCGCTTCCAACCAGTTCCGCGGTGCGGGCCTGTTGGAGACCGGCTTCGATCTACCGGTCAAAAACCAGCACATCGGCTTCCGCGTATCCGGCCGTTCGCTTTACTACCGGCAGCCCAACTTCTACAACGCCGCCCTCAGCACCCGTGGCTGGCGTGTAACGATGGAGCCCGCAATCAGCGCGTTCTATCGCTTCTAAGCTTGCTTGACGAAGCAAAGAGCAAAGGGCACAGCGAAACTGCTGTGCCCTTCGACTTTTCTATCTGTGGATGACTACGCGCGGCTCATGTACGCGCCTTCCGCCGTGTCCACCTTGATCTTCTCGCCCTCGTTGATGAACGGGGGCACCTGCACCACAAGGCCCGTCTCTGTCTTGGCAGGCTTGGTCACCGAGCTTGCTGTAGCCGACTTGATGCCCGGCTCTGTCTCCACAACGGTCATCTCGACTGAAGGTGGCAGGTCGATACCAACAGCCTTTCCATCATAGAAACTCACGGACACGGACAGGTTGGCGGTCAGGTAGTCTACCGCAGCCCCGAGCACATCCTGCTTGAGATTGGTCTGCTCATACGTCTGCTGGTCCATGAAGTAATAGTCGTCTCCATCGTTGTAGAGATACTCCATCTTGATCTCGTCCACGATCACGCGATCGATCGGGTCAGGCGAGCGGAAGCGCTCCACGAACATGGAACCGGTACGAACGTTGCGCAGTTTGGCCTGAATAAAGGCGCGCAGATTGCCGGGCGTCCGATGCTCCACCGAAAAGACCAGGTGCAGGTCGTCTTTGAACTTGATGATCATGCCGGGGCGCATCTGCGTGGCCGGAATCGCCATAGAAAACTCCTGAAATTATGAAAGGGAATGGATGTAAGGACCTGCAGCCTGGGCCGCGCCCAACCTCACGATTGTAGCCCACCACCCCTTGGCAACACTTCTGGCCTGGCAGCTACGATCCGCCAAACAGGCGATGGAAGAAGTGCCCCACAGCGTGAAAGAAACCACCCTGCCCCTTGCGCGGAGCCGTGGTAGCCGCTGTGCCTGCGACCCCCGTTCCAGGTGTATCGCCCACGCTGGGTGGCCGGCCCTCGTTTTCGCCGTAGCTGAAGCTCGTGCTTACCTGGGAGCTTGGCGTACCGGCCGGCGCGGCGTTGCCCGGAGCCGGCAACGGTGCCAGGCCTTCGCTCTGCGCCTGGGGAAACGGATGCGCCGCTGCCGCCTGATCAGCGTTGGCTGGCTGCCCCGGCTTGCCGGCCAGCATCCTGGGAGCGACGACCGGCGGACAGCCACAGGAGCTCCGTTCATGGTCCACAACCCTGTGCACATCGCCCGCCACAAACAGCAGGTGCTGCCCGGGCAGAATGCGGTAATTTGCCGAGGAAAATGGGTCCGTGACGTTCAGTACGGGCGCACCGGCTCCGCTGTTGTCCACGCACGTATCGCCCTCGCGCGTAACCCGCACCCTCAGGTCCAGGGGGCCTTTCGTTACAGGCACAAACTTCAGATCGGGAGTCAGCACGGCATCCTGCAGCTTGCTGTCAGACGCGATCTCGATCGCACCGCGATCCAACCCAAAGATCAACCCACCACCCGCTCCGGAACGCAGCAGATGAAACTCGCTGGTGGAACACACCAGCACATGGCCGCCGCGATGCAGCGCCACCGGCGCATCCCGATCGTAGGCGGTCACACTGACATTGGAGAGCAGGCGCGCGACCTCCCCCTGCACCTCCAGGCCGCCATTCACCCGCGCATCCCGCGTCGCCACGGAACCCATGGCATCCGCTGGCTGCTGCGCCGCAGCAAGCGCTCCGGAAAGGCTTAAGACTGCCACGCCGACGCAAACCGCTTGATGTCTCAATCTGGGACACATGGCCATCATCGCCTCAGGAAATTGCCAATCAGCTGTTTTCCGTGAGCAGTGAGCACGCTCTCTGGGTGAAACTGGACACCTTCGATCGGCAGCGTGCGGTGACGCAGGGCCATGATCGTGGTCTCGCCAGCGACCCGCGCGGATACCTCCAGCTCGGCCGGTACGGTGCTCTCCTCCACGATGAGCGAATGGTAGCGGGTGCAGGTCATCGGCTGCGGCAGCCCCGCGAAGATTGTCTGGCCATCGTGTTCCACCGTGCTGGTTTTGCCATGCATCAGCTGCGGCGCCCGGATCACCTGGCCGCCAAAGGCCGCGCCAATGGCTTGGTGGCCCAGGCAGACACCCAGTGTAGGGATTTGCTGGTCGGCGGGCAGCTGGGCGAGGTGCTCGATCAACGGGATCAGCACACCCGCTTCCTGCGGGGTGCATGGTCCGGGGGACAGCAGGATGCGGTCTGGCCGCATCGCGACGATCTCCGCCGGGGTAATCTCGTCATTGCGCCGCACGATGATCTCCTGGCTGACTGCGCCGGCCTCCGCCCCAAGCTCCCCCATATATTGCACGAGGTTGTAGGTGAAAGAGTCGTAGTTATCAAGCACGAAGACCATGCTCCAAGTGTACGGCCCGAGGTGGCTCGCGTGTCAGGGAGCCAGTTGCCGGCCCAGCACAGGCATGTCCAGTCCCAGCACATAAGCATTGCAGCTTTTGCAGATGTGCGGCGTGCAGACGTCCCCTGAGGCGGTACGCGCCATGCCGCGAACCTGGTCGTCACTCGCCCGCCTGAGCGGCGTCCACTGGTGTCGGCAGGTCAACAGCGGTGCCAGCCGCTCATGCAGCCGTTTCACCGCGGCGCCCACCCCATCCTTGTCGATGTGTTCGATAAGGTGAGAGAAGAACAGTGGCGACAGGTCCGCGATCACCGCGCGCCGGCTCACGTCAAAATGCACGCCCTCAAACTCCACCTTTTCGACAAAACCAAATGCCTGTTTGGCGTTCAGCCGCAGGTGACCCAGGGCACGCTCCAGATGTTGTAGCTGATCTTCCAGTTCGCCGGCCATTTCTTCTTCACCATAGCGCAGGGGAGCCACGATCGAAGGTTTGCCCGCTACAACTTGCGTGGTCTCCGAAGCCCCTGGAAGACGGGAGTGTTTCAAATGGGAACAACCAACGCCCTAGGCCCCGCGACGAGCGCGCTCAATGGCCCGCACCACCGCCCTTGCCTTGTTGCCGCACTCCTCAAATTCACTCTGCGGCACTGAGTCCGCCACAATGCCCGCACCCGCCTGGATGTACCCCTGCTCACCATCGAGAAACAGCGTACGAATGGCGATGCACGAGTCAAAGTTCCCGCTGAAATCGGCATAGACGATCGCACCGCCATAAACTCCGCGCCGCACCGGCTCCAGCTCTTCAATGATCTCCATGGCACGAATCTTCGGCGCGCCGGACAGCGTACCCGCCGGAAAGCAGGCACGGAAGGCGTCCAGCGGCGCCAGTCCCTCACGCAGCTTGCCCTCCAGCGCACTCACCAGGTGCATCACGTGCGAGTAGCGCTCGATAAACATCAGGTCCTTCACCCGCACCGACCCAAACTCGCTTACCCGGCCCACATCGTTCCGGCCCAGGTCGACCAGCATGACGTGCTCGGCAACCTCCTTGGCATCCTCGCGCAAGCTGTTCTCATAGCGCAGATCGCTGGCCTCATCCCCGCCGCGCGGCCTCGTGCCCGCGATGGGCCGGTATTCCACACGGCGATCCTTCACACGGACCAGCAGCTCCGGCGACGACCCCACAATATGGCAGCGGCGCTCTCCACCTCCGACCTGCTCCAAACTGAAGCGTAGAAAATACATATAGGGCGACGGGTTCACAACCCGTAGCGAGCGATAAATTTCAAAGGCGTCCACCTCCGGCACGCAGTCAAACCGCTGGGAGAGCACACATTGAAAGACGTCCCCGGCCGCGATGTACTCCTGGACCTTATCGACCGCTGCCAAAAAATCTTGGGCCTCAGTCCGGGGAGAGATCGCCAGCGGGGCTTCAATTTTCTCCTTCGGCATCCGCGGCAACGCGGCCTCCAGTAGGGCCTCCATCTCATCCAGGCGCGCCTCGGCATCGTCAAAGGCAGCAGCCGCATTGTTCGCCGTTAACGGCGCACGCGCCCCCGCCGTCACCATCAGATGGATTGCCTGCTTCACATGATCGAACGCCAGCACCTGGTCGAAGAACATGAGGTGCGCGTCAGGCAGGTGCAGTTCATCCTTCGCCAGCTCAGGCAAACGCTCGATGCGCCGCACCACGTCATAGGCGAAAAAGCCGACCGCTCCCGCGGTAAACGGCGGTAGGCCAGGCAGCTTGGCCGGCCGATGCCCTTCCAGAGCCGCCTTCAGCTCGGCAAAGATATCCGCCGCGTAGCTTTGCGCGGGCACTGCAGCCGGTCCACCCTGCCGTACCGTTACCTCGCCGTTGCAGGACGTCAACGTGCGGTATGGGCGCACGCCGATAAAGGTGTACCTGCCGATCTTTTCGCCACCCTCAACCGACTCCAGCAGAAAGGCCTCTGGTTCATGGGCAGCCACACGCAAAAAGGCCCCCACCGGCGTCTCCAGATCCGCGGCGACAGTCCGGGTGACCGGCACCAGCGTGTAGACCTCCGCCAAACGTGAAAATTCGGGCAAACCAGGTGTTGTCTCGTACTCGGACATAGGTCTCATAGTATCCAACCGAGTACCACCTTCGTGCCTTGCCAAGGCCGGGCGGAGGGGCCTACTATCGCCCCGGTTCGATTGAAGGAATCACCGGACAGCGCAGCGGAGTGATGCGCTTCTTGCGCCCCTGGAACATCAAACAAGGGTGGTCTGGCAAGCCGGGAGAACGAAATGGCTATTGAAAACCTGGTGCCGACGCCTGCCTCACTCGCAGCACGTCCGGTACCCGCAGGAAAAGGAAACAGCAGCATGGCTTCAGCAGTCAGCAGCACCAACATGGTTTCGCTCGCGCAGGAGACCAACCCCTGGGAGGCGCAAGCCGCCCGCTTTGACACCGCCGCACAGAAACTCGCGCTCGACCCCGGCATCTGGAAGGTCCTCCGTTACCCACAGCGAGAGATCATCGTGCACATTCCGGTGCTGATGGACAACGGCCAGGTAGAGGTCTTTACCGGCTACCGCGTCCAGCACTCCGTCGCCCGCGGTCCCGCCAAGGGCGGCATACGCTACTCCCCGGACGTCTCGCTCGACGAGGTGCGCGCCCTGGCCAGCTGGATGACCTGGAAGTGCGCCGTCGTCAACATTCCCTTCGGCGGCGCCAAGGGTGGTGTCATCTGCGACCCGAAGAACATGTCGCAGGGCGAGCTCGAGCGCATGACCCGCCGTTACACCTCCGAGCTCAT
>CAXTVC010000116.1:6551-8163 GCA_964247615.1 uncultured Acidobacteriaceae bacterium | reverse complement strand
GAGGCTAGAGGCTAACGTCGGCTCAGGGTTGGCTTTGTCCGTCTGCGGGTCTGGGTGTGGTGTCGCAGAGGCAGTCGTGGACGGCTGAGGGGCGGTCTTCGCGAATGACGCAGGCGTAAGCGGGCCAGAGCTGTGCGAGACCCATGGCGTAGAGGCCGAGGTCGCCGGCGTAGAAGTGCTGGCGGAAGGCCGTGCTCTCCGGGGACTGGCCGGTTTTGTCCGCAGTGAAGCCGTCGGCGAGCTTCGCCGCCGAGGCAGCTGAGAAGTCCGGCAGGTGATAGGTCGTGGTGAAGCGGTAGGCCTCGGTCCAGGGTGGGGTGGAGCCTTCGGGGCCGGGGGAGACGATCGTGCGCCAGTCCTTCAGCACGGCCGTTTGTGGGTCTACCGAGGCTACGAGGAAGGCTGGGTGGTTGCCGAAGAAGGATGTGACCGAGGGTACGAGCTTGGCGGGAATGGAGGCACCGGAGTCTTTGCGGCGTAGCAGGCGGAACTCGTCCATGTGGGTGTGAGCGAAGAGGGCGAGGCGGACAATATCGGCGTAGTCGAGCAGGGCGTCGGCGAGGCTGGTGTCGGCGAGGAAGGGGCGGGTTTCCGCGTTGCAGAGGCCGGCGGGCTGGAGCAGAAAGCGGCGGTAGGACGTGAAGGCGTCGACGCCAGGGGGCATGTGGGCCATGACCCAGACGTGCTGGTTTTGCGCGCGGGCTTCGGCGAGTTGGGCGCGGAGCCAGTCGATCTGGGCCTTTTGCGGGGCGCGATCGGCCGCGGCGGCACAGGTGTTGAACTGGCGGCCTTCAAAGATGTCCTGCAGGACGATGAGGCGGGTGCCGGCTATCGGAGCGGGCAGGGCGACGCTGTAGTCGCCTTCGGGGGTTGCAGCGGTCGTTGCGTTGTTGCCCGCTGCGAGGGCGAGGCTCGCGGCGGTGCTCTTGACGTAGGCGTCGCCTGCGCTTTCGCGGTAGTCGACGCAGCTTGAGTCGTTGTTGCCAAGGGCGCCGTAAACGGGAACTCGCGGGAAACCTGCGTGGAGCTGCAGCAGAACAAAGGCGACGGTCTTGGCGGCAAAGGCGGAGAGGTCGTCTGGCGTGGAGCCCGGGGCGAGGTGGGCGAAGCGGCAGGGGAACTCGTGCGCGAGCAGGTCGCCGGAGAGGGTGAGGAAGGCGGGATGGGGCTCAGCGTCGTGGGCCGCGGTGACTGCGGTTTTCAGTAGTGGCCAGGCTGTGTCGAGTGCGCGTGTGTGACAGCTGGTCTGCAGCGCTTGCAGATCGGCGGACTGTGTGGGAGATGGGGCAGAGGCGAGGATGGCCGCCCAGCGTTCGACCGGGGCGGAGCGGAGTTGCGGCAGCTTGCCTGG
Organism: uncultured Acidobacteriaceae bacterium; assembly: GCA_964247615.1. GTDB lineage: Bacteria > Acidobacteriota > Terriglobia > Terriglobales > Acidobacteriaceae > Granulicella. The sequence continues at coordinate 6,812 of CAXTVC010000116.1, read as the reverse complement.
GTCATTGAAGGGGTCGAAGTGGATGTCTGACAGCATGAGCACGGGCACTGCTGATTGCGCGCGGGCGGGAGCCTGCATGATCAGAAGAGTAAGCATGGCAAGCAGAAGGACCGAGTGTACCCGGGTGCCGGTGAGCGTCATGGCGCGTGAGAAGTTCGGGGAAGGCATGTGTGGGTTGGCCCTGTTCTGAAGATCGAAGAAGTCTACAGACACAGGATAGGGCCGAAGCGAAGCCTGTGTTGCCGAAGCGAAGCCTGTGTT
>CAXTVC010000116.1:0-6451 GCA_964247615.1 uncultured Acidobacteriaceae bacterium | reverse complement strand
GCCGAAGCGAAGCCTGTGTTGCCGAAGCGAAGCCTGTGTTTGCAGCGCGATGCCAGGTGTGAGGGTGTCAGAAGAACTCTGGCGGATGCTGGCGCATCCAATCCGAACGAGCGTGGGGAACGCGCCCAATACCCGCTGCAGGCACCATGCAGACCGCACGACATATGGGCAACACGGCCGGCCGCCTGATCAGGCTCAACCTCTCTTCTCTTGCACAAGCCCAGACACCAGACGAACGCACGTTTACCTATGGATTCTTCAGAAAGGAATCACCATGGCCTCTAATCGAGGAGTTGTTTTTCTTGGCCCCAATCACGTTGAGGTGCAATCGATCGCTTACCCGAAGCTGGAGAACCCGAACGGCACCAAGATCAATCATGGCGTCATCCTTCGTGTTGTATCGACTAACATCTGCGGCTCCGATCAGCACATGGTGCGTGGCCGTACGACGGCTCCTGCGGGCATGGTGCTTGGCCATGAGATTACCGGTGAGGTGATCGAGTGCGGCTCGGATGTGGAGTACATCAAGCAGGGCGACCTCGTCACGGTGCCGTTCAACGTGGCCTGTGGACGCTGCCGCACGTGCCGCGCGCAGGAGACCGGCGTGTGCCTGAACGTGAACCCCGGCCGCGCCGGTGGAGCGTATGGCTACGTCGATATGGGCGGATGGGTTGGCGGGCAGGCGGACTATGTGATGGTGCCCTATGCCGACTTCAACCTGATTGCGTTTCCTGACAAGGCGCAGGCGATGGAGAAGATTCGTGACCTCACGATGCTTACGGACATTCTGCCGACGGGCTTCCATGGCGCGGTGAACGCGGGTGTTGGCGTGGGCTCTACGGTGTACGTTGCGGGTGCCGGCCCTGTGGGGTTGGCTGCTGCTGCTTCGGCGTACATCCTGGGCGCGGCGGTGGTGATGATCGGCGACATGAATGCGGAGCGGCTGGCGCATGCGAAGTCAGTTGGCTATGAGCCGATCGACTTGACGCAGGACGCGTCGTTGGAGGACCAGATCGCGCAGATCGTGGGCAAGCCCGAGGTGGATGCGGCGATTGATGCCGTTGGCTTTGAGGCGCGGGCGCATGGGCAGCATGGCGCCGAGGCACCGGCCACCGTGTTGAATTCGTTGATGACCATCACGCGTGCGGCGGGTTCCATCGGCATACCGGGGCTGTATGTGACGAATGATCCCGGTGCCGAAGACAAAGCTGCACAGACCGGCAACCTGAGCATGCGTTTCGGGCTTGGATGGGCCAAGTCGCACCGCTTCTTTACGGGCCAGACGCCCGTGTTGAAATACAACCGGCAGCTGATGCAGGCGATTCTGCATGATCGCTTGCCGATTGCGAAGATCGTCAATGCGACGGTGATCTCGCTGGATGAGGCGCCCGCGGGTTACAAGGACTTCGACAAGGGTGCGGCGAAGAAGTACGTGCTGGATCCGCATAACCTGATCGGCAAGGCTTCGTAAAGCTGTTGTCTGCCCAGAGCAAAGAGAGCCCCGCACTGTGCGGGGCTCTCTTTGTTGTGTGGCCGGTGTGTGTCCTTAGTGGATGTTGTAGGTGTGGGCGCCGCTGCCAATCTCTTGCGTCTTGCCACCGGGCAGGGTGAGGGTAGCGGAGGTGTTGGCGGGGAGCGTGACTGCGAAGCGTGCGCCATCGCTGTCCGTGACCACGGTGCCGTAGGGCGAGTCGTATTCGGTATGCAGTTGCGGCAGGGCGGGGTCGAAGTGCGGTGTGATCGTCATGTGGTGGAAGCCGGAGCCATCGGTGGAGTCGATGCCCGCGACGCGACGGAAGACCCAGGCCATCACGGAGCCAAAGGCGTAGTGGTTGTAGGAGTTCATGCCCGGGTCGCCGGTGTCGCCGTTCCAACGTTCCCACCAGGTGGTGGCGCCTTTGCGCACCATGTAACCCCAGGAGGGATAGGTGTCCTGCAGCAGGAGTTTGAAGGCGACATCGGAGCGCCCGTTATCGTCGAGCACGAACATCAGGAACGGCGTTCCGAGGAAGCCGGTGGTGAGGTGGTTGCCGTGCGCCTCGATGTCCTTAACCAAGCGAGCTGTCATGGCGGAGCGCATGGATTCGGGCTCCAGCGCGGCGTAGAGCGTGACCACGTAGGTGGACTGGGTGTCGCCTTGCACGCTCGCGTCCTGATGGATGTAGGCCTTGGCATAGGCAGCGCGGATGTTGTTGTAGAGCGTGCCGTACTGGGCGACGCGGGTGTCATCGTGCAGGGCCTTGGCCATCTCTCCCATGTCGCTTGCAAGGATGGCCCAGTAGGCGGTGCCGATGAGGTCCTTGGGCGTGCGTGGGTCGGGCGCGAGCCAGTCGGCGAAGTTGTTGCCGAGGTGATTCCTGCGCAGGAAGTCGGGGTTGGTCTTCGCGATGAAGTCCATGAAGTGGTTCATCTGCTCCCAGTGGCGCTGTAGCGTGGCGGTGTCACCGTACTGCAGCCATGCGGCATAGGGAACCAGGACGCCGGCATCGGCCCAGCCGGGCGCGCCGTCGCCCCAGTCGAGGATGTCGGGGGATACGTCGCTGAAGTCGCCTGAAGTTTGCTGCGCATCGCCGATGTCGAGCATGAACTTCTGGGTGAAGCCTGCGATGTCGAAGTTATAGGTGCCGGTGCGCCAGAAGACGCCTGCGTCGCCCATCCAGCCGAGGCGTTCGTCGCGTTGCGGGCAGTCTGTGGGGATGGAAACGAAGTTGCCGCGCTGCCCCCAGAAGCCGAGTTCGCCCATGCTGTTCAGCAGGTTGCTGGAGCTCGTGAAGCGCAGGGACGGTGTGTCGGGCAGGCTGTTGTAGACGAGGCCGTCGACGCCCGCCGTTGTGGGTTTGCCTGGGTAGCCGCTCAGCTCCACGTAGCGGAAGCCATGGAAGGTGAAGGCCGGCGTGTAGGTCTCTGCGCCGCCTCCCTCGAGGGTGTAGAAATCCGTTGCGACGGCGTTGCGGAGGTTTTCGGTGTAGATGGAGCCGTCAGGGTTGAGGCGCTCGGCGTAGCGCATGCGAACGGTGGCGCCATTCGGGCCCGCGACGTGCAGCGCGATATTGCCGACCATGTTCTGGCCCATGTCGAGCACGTAGACGTCACCGACTTTTGCCACCGAGACAGGGTGAATGGTTTCGGTGTGGTGGATGGAGAGATCGGGCTGCGCGGTCATCGTGGCTGACGGTGCAGGTGCTACGACGGCAGGCGACCAGCTCGTGTCGTCCAAGCCGGTGGAGGCCCACTGCGGATTGTTCAGGCGGGCATCGTAAATTTCACCACCGTAGATCTCGGAGGAGAGGATCGGGGAGGGTGCGGTCTTCCATGTGCCGTCGGTCGCGATGATCTGGTGGCGGCCATCGGCCAGGGTGATGTCCAGCTGCGCGAAGAGGAGCTCGGGGCCGCTGAAGAAGCGTGTTCCCTGCCAGGTCATCGGCGAACCGTGCCAGCCGCCGCCGAGCAGTGCCGCGAGGACGTTCGGACCCTTGTGCAGGGAGCCGGTGACGTCGTACGTCTGGTAGAGCACGCGCTTGTGAAAGTCCGTGAAGCCGGGGTCGAGCAGATGGTCGTTGCCGATGACCTCCCCGTTCAGATAGGCGCGGTAGGCGCCGATGGCCGTGACGATGAGCTTCGCGTTTTGAATAGGGGCATCGAGGTTGAAGGTCTTACGCAGCAGCGCGGCGCGGGTGGCGATGCGGTCAGGACCGGCGACAGCGCTGTGACGGTCAACGCCAGTGGAGAAGGGCAGGCTTAGCGGGCCGAGAGTCTGCACCGGCTCCCAGGGGAGGTTCGGCGCGGCGCGGCCTGTCCATGCGGCGGTGCCGGTGGTGAGGTGCTGCGTGGCGCCGTCCGCGCCTGTGATGTCGAGCGCCCCGGCGAAGGCTGCGGAGGTGGTCTTCGTGTCGCTGCCGTTGGCTTCCAGGTGCACGGTAATGTCGTTGTCGCCGGGATGCAGCAGGTGGGTGATGGGCTCGGCGTCAAAGGCGCTCCAGCCGGTGTGGGTGCCTGTCGTCACGCCGTTCACCGTAGCGACGTAGTTGCCCTGCACGACGACATGCAGGGTGGCCGACTGCGGGTTCGCGGCCACGTGCAGGTTGTAGTGGAAGTCGACCTTCTGGCCCGCGGGCACATGGTCTGCCGGCGCATGGGGGAGCCAAACCCATTGCGTCTCGCTGAGCTCCCTTGCCTGGGCGCTATTGTCGGGGCGAATCCACTTCGCTTGCCAGGAGGACGGTGCGGTGTCAAAGAACGCCGGAGCCGAGAGCGTGGCGTGGCCATTCCCATCCCATGTTTTGACCTGCCAGGCGAAGTGGGCGCCGGGGGTGAGGGTTGGGCCGGTGTAGGCGATGTCGACTGAAGCCGAGCCGTTGACGCGGCCGGAGTCCCAGACGTCCGGGTGTGCGAGCTTGGCGGCGTCCGACGCGATGAGGAGCTGGTAGGAGCTCTGCGTCCAGTTGGGAGTCGTGGCATCACTGCGCCAGGAGAAACGCGGCGTGGGGACGTCGATGGCGAGGGGCCGCGCTTGGTGCTCGACCTGCAGATGAACCGGCGTGGCATGGGCGGCACAGAAACAGCTGAAGAGCAGGCTTATGAGGCGATGGCGCAAGACGTTCTCCCTCCATGCCTTATACATGCTCCTCAGCGCGAAGCGCGTGCCGGCCGCAGTCCCATCTAGAATGGAGGAGTCAGCTTTCTCTAAGGAATTGCCATCATGAGCACAGTTACAAACGATGCCCTCGCCCAACTTCAACTTGCCGCGCTTACTGCCGGGCTTGCCTTACAGCCGCTGGACCCGGGCGTGAGCTTCAGTGGGGAGCCGACCTCGCGTTTCAGCATGAGCTTGTCGGGCAATCCGGACAAGACCCTGCTCCTGGAGCTTGGGCAGGAGTTCGACGCAGCCGATCCCCGCTATGCGGGAGAGATGGGCACGTTCTTCAACGGGACCGCGAAGCGTCTACGGAATCCTCGCCCGGACTGTGCGTTGACGATGCTGGGTCTTCCGGTGTCGTTCGGCAAGTTCGTGTGGCCGTTCCATGGATCGACCAGCGGCGCGGATACGTTTATCGTGCACGGCGAGATCCGGTTGGAGACGGGCGAGGAAGCCATTCTGCATGCCAAGGTGTCAGCTTCGCTGACGCAGACGTTTGCGGAGATCATCGCCGCGCTGGAACAGCCCTTTGCCGAAGACTTCATCTACAACGCCGTGCGCAAGACGCTGGACCAGGGACAGCTGGAGCTGGTGAAGAGCGGCAACCGGCAGCCGGTGCCGGTGACGACGCGGTACTACTCCGCCAAGCAGGGGCGATTCGTGTTCAACGACACGGACATAGGCCAGCGGGAGCAGTTTTTGGCGGGATATGTGTACTGGATGAGCCATGTGCTGGGCGCGGGCGCGCCGGTGTGGGTGGCGGATCCCCGTGATGCGCAGTACCTGAACACCACGGCGGAAGCGATGCAATCGGCGGCAAAGAAACTGGCTGCGGACGGTGGCATTGTGCTCTCGGGCGATGGGGAATGGGCGACCGCTACAGCCAAGCTGATCGGCGAGCGCGAGGTGTATGAGGCCGAGGTGGCCGAGGCGCTGGCGTTCATCAAGCCGACGTTTAACGAGGATATGCGTGGTGGTTTGACGAATATGTAGGGGTTGAAAGTTTTGGAAGAGCAAGGGCCGTTCGTGTTGATGGTGTGTAGGCACTGTTGATGCGAACGGATTTTTTGCTTGTGAAGGCATCTGGAGTGCAACCGTGGTTCTGCTCCGACGAGCTAACTTCCGCTAACCGCGTTTATGAGGACTTACGTTCTATGCTTCAAAGAAGCTGATGGACGGTCATTGTGGAACAGGGTCGCTGCACTATTTCGTTGTCGGAGAAACGGGCTGTCTGCGAGGATTGACGCCAGAGGTCCAATTCATCATGACATGCCTCCGGTTCGTGGTGGCTGTTCTCGTATTGGCGGTGGCGGCCCCATGTTGGGCAGCGCCAACGTGCAGCAGTTCGTCCGACCCCGCCGCCGTGGTGCAGGCGCAGGTTGATGCTTACAACAAGCATGATGTGGAAACATTCCTAAGCTGTTATGCCGACGATGCGACGGTCTACTGGCTCGATGGCCACAAGTTACCCGTAAAGGGCAAGAAGGCGCTCCGCGATGAGTTCGCATTCTTGGGGAGAATTCTCCCTGCAGAGGCGGGATTCGGTGTCGATATTGTCATGAAGACCATCACTGGACCGACGATCGCCAACGTGGAGCATATGCGCGGCCTGCCACCTGGCGCACCGCAGATGCCCGATACCTTGGTCATCTACGAGGTCAGGAATGGCACGATTCTGAACGCTTGGTTCGCTCCGGCAAAATGATTTCTTCTCCGGAGCGCTGCTGAGGGAGCCGGCTGTGGTGATGATCAGTAATGAAAAGTCGCATTGTGTTGAGTTGTAGAGCTAGCTGTCGCCTAGAGCGGCGATCCAGT
>CAXTVC010000115.1:0-8340 GCA_964247615.1 uncultured Acidobacteriaceae bacterium | reverse complement strand
TGCGGCCAGGCTCGGTGGCGGACGCTTCGGATGAGGCACAGTTTGCCGAGCTGAAGACCCTGGGCGAGCTGACGCGGCAGGCCTGGAAGGACGACGTGCAGGTCATGATCGAGGGCCCGGGCCACGTGCCGATGGACAAGATCAAAGAGCAGGTAGACAAAGAGGTCGAGCTCTGCGACGGCGCTCCGTTCTACGTTCTTGGACCGTTGGTTACGGATATCGCTCCCGGCTACGACCACATTACCTCTGCCATCGGTGCGGCCATGATCGGCTGGCACGGCGCGGCCATGCTCTGCTACGTGACTCCGAAAGAGCATCTCGGGCTGCCGAACGAAAAGGACGTGAAGGACGGCATCATCGCCTACAAAATCGCGGCACATGCGGCCGATATCGCCCGCCACCGGCCGGGGGCTCGTGACCGCGATGATGCAATCTCTCACGCCCGCTATACGTTTGACTGGGACAAGCAGTTCGCGCTGTCGCTCGACCCGGAAACGGCGCGTGGCATGCATGATGAGACCCTTCCGGATGACTACTACAAGGAGGCAGCGTTCTGCTCCATGTGTGGGCCAAAGTTCTGCTCTATGAACTGGTCGAGCAAAGTAGACAAGTTCAATGAGGAGTTCCACGGCCTCAAGAAGCCGGATCTGACCCAGATTGTGACCGAACAGATGGCGTTGCGCGGATAGGGCCGGTACGCTATCGGACGCGAGCGGAGGCCCAGGCGATTGTGCCTGGGCTTCCCGCTTTTCGGGCGAAGTTTAAGCGTTGTCGCCCATGCCGGCTTTCGCAGATGGTCAGGTACAGATCGAGCGCCAGCGGCGAGAAGACGACCAGAACGACGGCAAGAGCGAGGAACAAGTTGTACATCTCTGATCTCCGTGGGCGTGAAGTTCGCCCGTACACTCACTATCGGCAGATTTGAGAAATACTTCACTTCCTCGTCCTGGTGGCACACAAAGGTAACTACCTCGAAGCGGTCTCCAGGATCGCTGCAGACCGGTTCAGCGCAGCAGTCAGCGCTTCAAGCTGGGTCTGTGTTCTTGCGGAATCTCCAGCATCTATGCCTTCATTCACGCCGGGAATGACCACCGCGGCATATCCCGTGAACTCACCGGGTGCGTAGATGGTGTGTTTGAACCACGGACGTTTTGGCAGTCCGGCATCGTTCAGGAGAGCCCCTTCCGCGTCCCGTAATGCGACATTCAGGGTCTTCACCTGGTCTCCAGCACCCGTTGTGCCCGGGGTGGAGAAGGCCGTCTGTCGCATATAGATACGCTGTCCTGCGTTTCCGAAGCGCGCTGCGGCCGTCAGCGCGCCGTCGAACGAGGCGCTGAGCTTGGCATCTGTGGCACGCTTCTGTGCCGCAGTGATGTAGTCGAGGATCTCCTTGGCATACGCGCGGTAATCATAGGGCAGGACATCCGCATCGGCCATGTGCAGGATTTCCAGGCCGAAGACGCGTGCCATCTGCTGCTCATAGACGAAGGTCGGGTCCGCATTGCGAATGAACCAGTTGTAGTTGTCGAAGACGGAGTGGTAGACGCCGTAGGGTCCGTCCGAACCGATATCCGTCGACGGCACGCCGAGATGCTGAATAAACGGGGTGTAATCGGAGCCGGAGCCGAGATCGCCTACACGAACGTCTGTGCTCGCCACGCTTGAATTTGAGGGTCCCGAGAACGGGTTGGCCGCGGTGCCGCGACGGCGTGGATTTTCCGTCTGCGCCTTGGTCCACTGGTCGAACACGGTGCCGCCCTTGGGGCTGGGCACTTCGCGCGTGACATCACGGATGAAGCTCTTCAGGGACGGGACTGCGGAGGCGTTGAACTCGGTGCCGGAGACCGCGACATCGGTGTTGAAATAGGCGACGGCGTGAGCGAGGGGGCTGGCATGATCCTCGGCCCATTCGGTTGAGCCCATCAGGCCCTCTTCCTCGGCATCCCAGGAGCCAATCACGATGCGCCGCTTGGGCTTCCATCCACCCTTCAGCAGGCCGCCCAGCCCATGCACGGCTTCCAGCATGGCGGCGGTGCCGCTGTTGGGGTCAATGGCGCCGTACACCCAGGCGTCGCGGTGATTGCCGGCGACGACCCATGCGTTCGGGTCCTCGGGGTCGGTTCCGTCGATCGTGCCGACGACGTCCCAGATCGTGCGCAGCTGGTAATCCTGTTCGAGGTGCATGTGCACCTTCACCGCATCTGTTCCGCCGAGATGGTAGGTGAAGGGCAGGGCTCCCTGCCAGTCGTGCGGCACGGCTGCGCCGCCCAGGGCCGCCAGAATAGGTGAGGCATCCTTGTAGCTGAGCGGGTTTACAGGGATCGACGGCTGATTCATCTTCGCAGGATCGGTGATGCGCTTGGAGTCCGGCAGATCGGGCGTTGACGCGATGCCTGGGGTCTCAGGATCGCCGGGATAGAGCGGAAGGAACTGCACGGACCCGCGCTGAACTGCTGAATCAGGGCGGTAGGGGCCCCGTGGATACTTGTCACCGCGGGCGTAGCCGTCGTCGGCCGGATCGGAGAAGATGATCACGCCAGCTGCCCCAAATTGCTGAGCAATATAGGCCTTTACGCCGCGGAAGTTCTGGCCGTAACGCACCAGGACGATCTTGCCCTTCAGGTCGACGCCCAGCCTGGCGAGTTGCCTGAAATCTTCAAGCGTGCCGTAGTTGGCGTATACCGCCTGCCCGGTTACGTCACCTGAGGCAGAGGATCCATTGAACGCGGGCAGGATGCGCGGATCGTTCTGGTAGGGATCGCCGCCGTAGTCCTCGGGGTCCACGTGCTCCGGGGTGGGGCCGCTCATGAGCTGCTTTCCCTTCGCGTCGGTCGCCGTGATCTCGATCTTTACCGGTTTGTTGAGCAGGACCTTGTAGGGCACGATCTCGGTGTGCAGACCGGCAGCACGGAACTTGCTCGCGACATACTCTGCTGTGGCGTAGTCTTCCGGGGAGCTGGCCCAATGGGGCGCTTTGGTCAGCTCTTTCAGGTGCTCGCCGGCAAGTTTCGCATCCGGTACAGCCATGAAAAGCCGATCCCATTTCGCCTGCTGCGAGAAGTCGGCAAAGCCAAAGACGCTGCCCGGCGTGGCTGAGGTCTGGGCCAGGCAGGTCTTCGCGGCAAGCAAGAGAACAACAGATGCCGTCCGGAGACGAATCATGGAACCTCCAGGAGACAAGGGAATGCAGTTGCGTTAAACGACAGTTGGCGAGACAGGTTGAGCGCAGAACTGGCATCGTCGAGCGGCCAGGGGGATGTCACCCAGGCACTCAGGGCAGGGCCGTGTCGCCAGGGTCTTGGCGATAATAGGATGAAACTTCTTCAAGAGGTATTGTGTCGGCACTACCAGCAGGAAGTACACAACTGCGGCGATCAGGAGAAAGTTGATGACCGCTGTCAGGAAGGTGCCGTACTTGATCTCGCCACCGTTGACATGGCCGACCAGGTAATCGAAGTTTGGTTTGCCGACGACGGCCCCGAGCAACGGATTGATGATGTTGGCTGTCAGGGCAGTGACGATCGCGGTGAACGCGGCACCGATAATCACGGCGACGGCGAGGTCCATTACGTTGCCGCGCAGGATGAAATCACGGAATCCCTTAATCAAGGCTTGCTCCTTCGGGTCTTTCTGAGTGTCGCGAAAACTGCGGCGAGTATACCGCAGCCCTCCGGCATTTCCTGGTCTGGTTTTCAAGGCCCCAAAGGTTGTAGCGGCTGGCCGGATGACACGCCCAATTCTGAAGGAATGTAACCTCCCGGCCCAAGATGGCGCGGCATCAGGGAAGAACTGCTCGCAACGAAGCACTCTGGTCACCGAGGTAAGCCGTAGGCGTCTCTACGTGCGTCCAACGGTTGTGCAAGTACGATTACTTTCTTTTGGCCCATTGCGAGCTCTGCTGCCGGATGGCGGCGAGTGGCGCGAGTTGCCCGACGGCAACACCGTCGCTGACCTTATGGACAGCCTGCGAGCGGGTGGCCGCTTTTCCCCAAGGGCGCTGCAATCGGCTGCGGTCGCCGTCAACCAGGAGTATGCCCGGCCCAATCATCCGCTCAGAGACGGGGATGAGGTAGCCATCCTGCCCCCGGTGAGTGGAGGTACTGAACCGCAGATTGCGATCGTAGACGACGTTATCGATACGGAGGGCATTCTGCGCGGGATCAAGGCAGGAGAAGACGGTGCTTTGTGCGTGTTTGATGGGATAGTGCGGAATAACACGCGCGACAGGCAGACACTGCATCTGGACTATGAGGCTTACCGCGAGATGGCGCTGAAGCAGATGGAGAGCCTGCGTACCGAAGCGTTGAGTCGCTTCAAAGTGCGAGAGGTCGCGATTGTGCATCGCCTGGGCAGGCTTGTCGTGGGCGAGACCAGCGTGCTGATCGTCGTGGCATCGGCGCACCGTGGCGCCGCGTTTGACGCCTGCCGCTGGGTGATCGACACGCTGAAGAAGACCGTGCCGATCTGGAAGCATGAACAGTTTGTCGACGGCGCGGTGTGGTCCGACGGCGAGCCCTTCCCCGAGGACCTCGTGGAGTCTGCCAGGTGAGTTGCCCGGCACCAAAGCTTGCCTTGCTGGCCATTGCTCTCGCTGCTTCTACCCGGGCGCAAAAGCCTGCGGCTGCCCCCATCGAGCGCCACGATCCGACCGGACAGCCGACGCAGACGATCCAGGTGGAGAGCCGCTTCGTAAACGTGGCGCTGAACGTCGTGGACGATCATGGGACGCCCGTTGGCGGTCTGACCCGGGACGACTTCGAACTGCTGGAAGACGGCAAGCCGCAGCGCATCGCCATCTTTGAGAAAGAATCGTCCACACCCTTGAGCATCGTGCTGGCCATTGATGCCAGCGAGAGCGTGCTGAGTGACCGGGGACTGGAGCGCGAGGCGGCGAAGAAGTTTTTGCGCGGCCTGGTGCGCCCGCAGGATCGTGTCGACCTCATGGCGTTTTCCGACAGCGTGGACGAGGTCGTCTCCTTCACCAACGACGTGCACGCGGTGGAGAGCGGCATCGGGCGCATCGAGCGGGGATCGTCCACGGCCCTGTATGACGCGGTGTACCTGGCCAGCCAGAGGCTAAGCCAGGCCCCGACGCTGGCCGGCGAGCGACGCGTGGTGGTGCTGATCACGGACGGTGAAAACACGGGCAGCCGCGGCAACTACGCCTCTGCGTTGGAGGCGGCACAGCGCGCCGGGGCGATGATCTACTCGCTGATCATTGTGCCGGTTGCCGCCGACGCGGGCCGCAACGAGGGTGGGGAACACGCGCTGATCCAGATGGCCCACGACACCGGGGGCAAGTTTTACTACGTCGAGGACAAGCACGATCTGCAGCCAGCGTTCGCGCATGTCTCTGAGGACCTGCGGACGCAATACACGATCGGCTACTATGCGCCGCAGAAGGGGAGCGATGTCTCCGGACTGCGGCAGATCGGGCTGCAGCTCAAAGACCCAGCGCTGCGAGGCAAGTACACCCTGCGGTATCGCACCTCGTACTACGCCCGCCGGTGAGCGGAGCAGGTGATATGGAGGCGCTGTGCTCACCCCGTACAATCGCCCTATGGCAACCAAGAAGCGGTATGGCAAGAATCCTCCCGCGGGTGAGACCGGGCAGGAAGCGCTTTACCTGAAATCGTTGAGTGAACGTCAGGTCGCAGTAGTGCTGAAGCTCCGCGATGGCGAGCAGGTCAGCGGCTGGATCGAGTACTTCGACGACATGATGGTGCGATTGACGCGCGAAGGTAAGCCAAACCTCTTTATCTACAAGACGCAGATACGCAGCATCACCGAGAGCACAAGCGCGGGGCTTCGCAAGCCCGCAACGGTTCGTGAAGAAGGCGCAGCACGCTGACGCAGTTCGAAGAAAGGTGTTTGTGTGAACGAGTTTCTGTCGACAGCTGAACCCATTGCACGCGAAGCGGGAGCGTTGTTGCGCGAATTCTACCGCCGCGGGGTCCGCACGGAGTACAAGGGCGACGTTGACCTGGTGACGGAGGCCGATCGCGCCAGTGAGGCCCTCATTACGGAACGGCTGCGCGCCGCACTCCCGGAGCATGGCGTGTACGGCGAAGAAGGCACGCGTTCCGCGCTTGACAGCGAGTACCGCTGGTACGTCGATCCGCTCGATGGAACGACCAACTTCGCGCACGGCTTTCCCGCGTTTTGTGTGGTGCTCGGTTGCGAGCGCCGGCAGGCAGGGCTTGCGCCGGAGCAGGATGGCGAAATGGTCGCGGGGGTCGTCTACGATCCACTGCGTGACGAAATGTTTTCCGCCGCCCTTGGGGCAGGTGCGCAACTGAACGGGGAACCCCTTCATGTGTCCCGCATTACGGCGTTGGGGGAATCATTGATCGCAACAGGGTTTCCTAGCCAGAAGCGCCATCGGAATCCCAACGTGCATTTCTACCAGGAGTTCACGTTGCGCTCCCACGGCGTGCGTCGCGCCGGTTCCGCTGCGCTGGATCTGGCTTATGTGGCCGCAGGCCGTCTGGATGGCTACTGGGAGTTCAAGCTGAACCCGTGGGACACCAGCGCGGGATCTCTACTGGTCCAAGAGGCGGGTGGCACCATCACGCGCTTCGATGGAAGCAAGTTCCTGCTCGACTCCGCCGAGGTGTTTGCGACCAACGGCCTGATCCACGACGAGATGAAGGCGCTCTTCGAGGACATGTTCGCCGGTCGCAACCTGCAGCCGATTCCCACACCGCAGGAGTTCGCGGCGCGCCGCGCTGCGGGCCAGTCGGATCGGTAGGTGGCGATCATGCGTCTGCGCCGTTCTGCCCGCGTGCTCGTGTTTGATCCCAGCGGGGATCTACTGCTGATCCGCTTCCGTGCCGAGAACAACGGCCGCACCGTGAACTTCTGGGTGACACCCGGCGGCGAAATTGAGGCCGGTGAGGAGCCGGAAGAGGCTGCTGGACGGGAGCTGTATGAGGAGCTTGGCCTCGGGCTCCCGCTGGCAGGCCCGGTTCACGAAGAGAGTGGCAGCGAATACGTGCATCTGGGCGAAAAGGTGAGTAACGAGGACGTCTTTTTCGCCACAGTTTGCGAACGCAATGCGCCGAAGCTGGGTGGGGTCACGCGTGATGAAATTCGTCTAATGCAGGAGATCCGGTGGTGGAGTCCTGAGGATTTCGCCACACGGACGGACAAGGTCTACCCGGACGGGCTGGGGGAGATCGCCGGCCGGGTGTGGAGCTACGCAAAACCTCAGGAAAACAAGACTGTCCAGTAAAGACTCCGGCCATTCCGGTGTTTGGAGCGCACCCGTTTTGTTGCTATGCTGGAGAAGCAAAAGACCTGAGGGAGACGCCAGAGATGGGCTCAGCTCGGGCTGAAGCTCGCCCCAGCGCGCATTTTTTGGAGGTTAATCTTATGGCGTATGTAATTGCAGAACCCTGCATCGGTACCAAGGACACGGCGTGCGTCGATGCATGCCCGGTGGACTGCATCCACCCGAAGAAGGATGAGACAGGCTACGGCGACGTAGACCAGCTCTACATTGATCCCGTCGAATGCATTGATTGTGGTGCCTGTGTTCCGGTGTGCCCGGTTTCGGCAATCTATGCCGGCGATGATCTGCCTGACAAGTGGGTCGATTTCGCAACGAAGAACTCCGCTCATTTCGGGCGGTAACACCTTTAAGTTTGGAAGCAGCGCGCGGCTTAGACCGCGCGCTTTGCTTTGTTCGGACATACATGGCCAAAGTCAGGACCATCCCGCACAGCAGCGAAGCGATCGTGCTCCGGACCTGGCCGTTCCACGAGGCTGACCTGCTGGTCAGCCTGCTGACGCGGGAACAAGGTGTGGTGAAGGGCGTGGCACGCCATGCAATGCGCAGCCGGCGCCGCTTTGGAGGGGCGTTGGAGCCTGGCACCGAGGTCATGGCGCACTACGCCGAGCGACCGCGGGAAGATCTGGTCCGGCTGGACAGCTTCGACATCCTTTGGTCGCCGCTGCGCGCCCCCATCGACCGCGAGCGCATGGCTGGCATGCAGCTGGTGCTCGAGGTAGTGGAGCAGGCCCTGCCGGAGATGGCGCCGGAGGACAACGTGTTCCGGCTCGCGCTGGCAGCCCTGCAAGCGATGGAACATCACCCGATCTGGCTACCCCTGACCTACTTCTGCGTATGGATGAACCGGCTCATGGGCTGGTCGCCGGAGCTGGGGCACTGCGTCGTCTGTGGGTTTGACCTGCAAGGGTCGACGGTATGGTGGTCCCCCGTTGCGGACGGCATCACCTGCCGCGACGACCGACGATCAGGAAGCCGCCCCTTAACGGCAGAGGCTGTCGCCGAGAGCTACCGGATCGCTCGATCCTCCCTGCCGCAGATGCTGGCTG
>CAXTVC010000114.1:7049-8440 GCA_964247615.1 uncultured Acidobacteriaceae bacterium | reverse complement strand
TGCCGCGACTCCATTCTTGCCGCGCCGCTCGCGCTCGATCTCTGCCTGTTCATGGATCTCGCGCAGCGTACCCCCGCACTGCGCGGTCTGGGCATCCAGGAGTGGCTGAGCTTCTACTTCAAGGATCCTGATTCCGCCCCGGGCGTCTACCCGGAGCACGATCTCTTCATCCAGTCGATGAAGCTGAAAAACACGTTGCGCCACATCATGGGCGAAGACCTGATCACGCACCTGGGTCTGGAGTACTACGGCGAGTAAGCAGCGCTTCAACCAGCAGGGAAGCGAGTCGGCAAGTCAGCGATACCAATGCTGACGTGCCGGCTCGCTTTTAGCTTTGGCCCGCCACGCTCAGGATCTCCGGCCAAAGTGTCTTGACACCGTTCTCTGACTTCGACGAGACCGTCAGGATGCGGTTCTCGCCATGAGCCTGCTTCAGCGCGGCCAGGGACTTGGCCAGGTTGTTGCCGGAGAGACGGTCCGTTTTGGTGGCCACCACGACGTGCGGCCTGTCCAGCTGGCGCAGCGCGTTGATCAGCATCGTGTCGCTCTCCTGCGGCGGGATGTTCGAGTCCACCAGACACACGCACAGTGCCAGCCGTTCGCGTTCATTGATGTAGGGCTCAATGAACTTCGGCCACTCGGCGGAGATCGACTTCGAGATCTTGGCGTAGCCGTAGCCGGGCAGATCGGCAAAGATCAGCTCGGGCTGGAACTTGTGTTTGCTTTGATTGCCCTCATAGAGCGCAAAAAAGTTAATGGCCCGGGTACGTCCGGGTGTGGACGACACCTTGGCCGCGGCGGAGCCAACCAGCTTGTTGAGGAGCGAGGACTTGCCCACGTTGGATCGCCCGAGAAAGGCCACCTCGGGCGCGTCACCCGTGCGGGAGGTCGAGGGGAAGTGTTCGGCACTCATAGCCGAGAGAAGAAATTCTGTATAGAGCTGCATCACTTACCAGCTTAGCGGTCGGTCCCGCTCATCGCGCTGACCATCTGCCAGGAATGCTTCGAATCGAGGCAAAAGCCGCCTCGCGATCCCCTGATAGGTGTACGGGGGACGGCCGGAGCTTCCGGTACGATCGTTTCGACACGAAATCGTGCTTTTTCGCCTGATAGCAGAGGAGGATCTTTGGGCGGCGGCGCAGCACACGCGCACGGCAGGGACCTTCGCGTCCTTAGCCTGCTGATCTGCCTTTGGTTTGCCCTGTGCATGGCGGCTGCCGGCCAGGTTGCCGCACCGTCTCTCGGCAGCGCCTCAGCGATTGCGTACGATCCTTCCGGCAATCTCTATATAGCCGATGCCAAAACCCACAGGGTCTTCGAGGCCACACTGGCAGGAACGCTGGTCGTCGTGGCAGGTACGGGCACCCAGGGCTTTGCCGGGGACGGTGGCC
>CAXTVC010000114.1:1543-6949 GCA_964247615.1 uncultured Acidobacteriaceae bacterium | reverse complement strand
AATCACCGGCTTCGCCAGGTAAACGCGGGCACAATCGTAACGGTCGCCGGCTCCGCGGCCCAGGGCTTCAGCGGCGACGGCGGTCCGGCATCCGCAGCCGAACTGGACTCTCCCGGGGGTGTCAGCGTCGACGCTGCGGGTCGCATCTTCCTCGCCGATACGCACAACCATCGCGTCCGCGTTATCTCCACCTCGGGCGTGATAACCACCTTTGCGGGCAACGGCAACCCTGGCTTTGCCGGGGACGGTGGATCGGCTACCCTGGCGCAACTCTCAGCCCCGCGGGGCCTGGCGTTGCGTGCCGATGGAACCCTGCTGGTCGCTGATACGGGCAACCAGCGCGTACGCAGCGTGGACGCGGCGGGGACCATCTCCACGCTTGCCGGCACCGGCAGGGAAGGCAGCAGTGCGGACGGCACGCCAGCCAGGACGGCCTCCATGCACGCTCCGCGCTCCGTTGCGACCTCCAGCTTCGATCTGGCCGTAGTTGCTGACACTGGGAATGCGGCGGTCGCGGAATGGTCGGCGGGACAGATGCTCTATCCGGCTGCATTCAGTCCAGGTCGCAAGTCTGAGCTCAAGCTGGCGTCCTCCCTGGCGTTAATCTACGGGCAAAATGCGCTCGGGACTACGGTTAGCGGTCAGCTCGGGGTGCCGCAAGGGGAGGTGCAGGTGACCGAGGCTGGTCAGGCTTTTGCTTCTGCCGCCCTGAAGGTCGGGGCCGCGTCCCTTGACCTGAGTTCCCTGAATGCAGGCACGCACACTCTTGTGGTCAGGTACATGGGGGACGGTTTGAACCCGGGGGCGGACGGCACGGTAAGCGCCTCTGTGTCGCCAGGGACACTGACGGCAACTGCCGACGCGGCGACCATGGCCTACGGATCCACGCTGCCAGCCTTGACGGGCGTGCTCGCTGGCGTGCTGCCGCAGGACGCAGGGGCGGTCTCGGCGGCTTTCGCCGTGCCCCCAGCTGAGCTGCCCGCGGTCGGCTCCTACCCCATCCTGGCAACGCTCACCGGAGCTAAAGCCAGGAACTACACCGTGAATCTGTCCCCAGGGTCCGGCCAGCTGACGATTACCAGGGCAGGCACCGCGGCGAGCCTGCTGCCTGCTTCCCAGGCTTTTGCGGGGGTGCCGCTGTCCTTGACCGCCAGGGTTGCCCCCGCGGACCGCGGCGAGCCCACCGGGACCGTGCAGTTCCTGGACGGGGACCTCGTCGTCGCGAATGGCACCTTGGCCGGCGGCGTGGCCACGGCGGTTTACGCCGCGCCGCCAGGAGGTACCCGGACCCTTTCGACGCAGTACTCGGGCGACACAAACTTTCTCCCCAGCTCCTCTTCGCCCACTATGGTCGCGGTGATGGCGCTCCCGGACTTTGCGGTTGCGCCCGGTGGTTTGCAGACCGCCACGGCAGCAGCCGGGGGGACGGCAACCTTCACCCTGATCGTGAGCGCGCAGCCCGGGCCCTTCACCGGGGCTGTCGATCTCAGCATCGCCGGCCTGCCAGCTCACGCAACCGCATACTTCTCTCCGCCCCAGGTGATTCCGGGCGCGGGCTCCGCGATGGTGACCGTGACAGTGCAGACTGCCGCACCATCCTCAAATTTGGCGGCCCTGCGCGGGCGATCCGGCCCGACCGGCATCGGCTTTGCGCTGCTCGCCCTTTTCGGTTGGGGCGGCGCACGGCGACGGCCGAAACGTGCGTGGCTTTGCCTGCTGGGTACGACCGCGTTGCTCTCTGGCTGTGGCGCCAGAACGCTGGGCGAAGCAACCACAGGCCTGATCTCGCAGAGCTATGCGCTGCAGGCTACCGGCACGGGAACCAATCTCGCGGGCGTTGTTGTCAGTCATTCTGTCCCACTAACGCTTACGGTCCAACAGTGAGACCCTGCGCAAGCCCCCGCAGGTTGCCGGAGAGCAAAGCAGCGTGAGGTCCACCTCCGCGCATCTACCGACATGACCCGAACAGGTCATTTACGAAAGACGGCCCATGGCACCTGCCGGGCCAAAAGAAAGAGTGTATACAGAATGTCGCGTACCCTGCTGCCCGGGAAACCTTACCCGCTTGGAGCCACTCCCACCTCGCTTGGCACCAATTTTGCCCTGTACTCCGAGAATGCCACCGCTGTCAGCGTCTGTTTCTTTGACGAAGAGGGCAAGCAAGTCGACTGCATCGCTCTGCGAGAGATCACCCACTTTGTCTGGCACGGTCTTGTACGCCACATCAAGCCCGGCCAACAATACGGGTATCGCGTCGACGGCCCCTGGGAGCCGGAACAGGGCAAGCGCTTCAATGCCGCAAAACTTCTTGTAGATCCGTACGCAAAGGCGATCACCGGACAACATCCGGATGAGACCAAGCCCACCTTGCCCGATCCCAAGGGACCGATCTACCCCTATGACGTCAACTCGGGTGACGACTTGAAAAAGGACGAGACCGACGACGCGGACTTTGTGCCAAAGAGCATCGTGGTCAGCAACAAGTTCGATTGGGAAGGGGACTGCTGGCCCCAGACACCGATTGCGGATTCCATCATCTATGAGGTCTCCGTACGCGGCTTCTCCAAGCGCAACCCGGAGATTCCTGAGAACCTGCGCGGCACCTACGCCGGCATGGCGCATGATTCCAGCATCGAGTACCTCAAAAAGCTGGGTGTCACCGCCGTCGAACTGCTGCCCGTGCACCACTTCATCGATGAAGGCCACCTCATTGATCGCAACCTGCGGGACTACTGGGGATACAACACGCTGGGCTACTTCGCGCCCATGTCGCGCTACAGCTCCAGCGGAGACACCGGCGACCAGGTAAGCGAGTTCAAGGAGATGGTGAAGCGCCTGCATAAGGAAGGCATTGAAGTCATCCTGGACGTGGTCTACAACCACACCTGTGAAGGCAATGAGAAGGGCCCGATCCTCTCAATGAAGGGCATTGATAACACGACCTACTACCGCACCGTCGCCGACAGCCCGCGTCATTATATGGATTACACAGGCACGGGCAACACGCTGAACGTGTACAACCCGCAGGTGCTGAAGCTCCTCATGGACAGCCTCCGGTACTGGGTGACGGAGATGCACGTCGACGGCTTCCGCTTCGATCTTGCCTCCACGCTGGCCCGTGAACTGGCGGACGTAAACAAGCTGGGTGCCTTCTTCGACACCATTCACCAGGACCCAACACTGGCCGGCATCAAGCTGATCGCTGAGCCCTGGGACGTCGGTGAAGGTGGCTATCAGGTGGGTAACTTTCCCATCCTGTGGGCTGAGTGGAATGGCAAATACCGTGACACCGTTCGCCGTTTCTGGAAGGGCGACGCCGGCCAGCTGTCAGATTTCGCCTATCGCCTCACCGGTTCCAGCGACCTCTACAAGGGCGATGGACGTGCACCCTCGGCTTCGATCAACTTCATCACTGCGCACGATGGCTTCACCCTGTGCGATCTGGTCAGCTACAACGAGAAGCACAACGAAGCCAACGGCGACGACAACAATGACGGCGCCAACGACAACGACTCGTGGAACATGGGCGCGGAAGGCCCAACGGACGACGAAAGCATCAACCGTGACCGGGAGAAGCAGACCCGCAACTTCCTGGCAACGTTGATGCTGAGCCAGGGCGTGCCCATGCTGACGGGCGGCGACGAGTTTGCACGATCGCAGCAGGGTAACAACAACTGTTACTGCCAGGATGACGAGCTGACCTGGTATGACTGGAACCTCGACGAGCCTCGTAAGCGACTGCTTGAGTTCACCTCAAAGCTGATTCAGCTGCGTAAGGATCATCCCAATCTGCACCGCCGCCGCTTCTTCCAGGATCGTCAGATTCGTGGTGAAACAGTTCGTGCTGTGGCCTGGTATGGAACCGATGGAACCGAGGTTCCTGATGAAATCTGGAACCATGATGGCAACAAGTCCATCAGCGTGGTCTTCAACGGCAAGACGCTCCGAAGCATGGACGACGAAGGCAACCAGGTTGTGGATGATAGCTTCCTGATCCTCGTCAATGCGTCAGACAATGGAGTCGAATATGTGCTTCCGCAGGCGCCCAACGAAACTCCGTGGCGACAGGTCCTGGATACAGAAAATATCGATGATCCGTTCTCCGAAAGCGAAGTTCACGACAACGTAATTCTTGGTGCCCGTACCGTCCGTGTGTACAGCGATGGCGTGGAGCCGTATGCCAAGGAAGCCGTAAAACAACATCTGTCTCGCACCGTGTAGGGCACGTACAGCCCAAAGCGAAAGCCCCTGTTCGCAGAGTCGAGCAGGGGCTTTCACTTTGCAAAAAGACGACCTATCAACCGGGACCCAGCTCCTCATAGGCCGCGATCTGCTCGAGGGTGAACTGGTGCATATCGGCTCCGGCAGCGCACGCCTTGTACCATCGGACCAGCCACTCCAGCGCGGTCTCCAGACGCAGCCGCGGCATCCAGCCCAGTTCGGCACGGGCGCGGCTCGCGTCCAGCTTCAGGTAGCCTGCCTCGTGCACACCTGGCTCCGGGTCCAGCACCCACTGCGCGCCATCACCCCAGAAGTGAACCATTCGCTCCACGATCCATCCCACGGGCTGCGCGTCATCGTCAGACGGGCCAAAGTTAAACGCCGTGGCCAATCGTGCCTGGCCGCTCAGCAGCTTCTCCGCCAAAGTGATGTAGCCGTGAAGCGGCTCCAGCACATGCTGCCATGGACGAATCGCACCCGGGCGGCGAATCAGCGCAGGTTCGCCAGCGACAAAACCGCGCACGAGATCAGGGATCAGTCGATCGGTCGACCAGTCGCCCCCGCCGATCACATTGCCGGCCCGCGCTGTCGCAATGCCGCAGTGGTGCTCCGAGAATTTACCGGTAGGGAAGTAGCTCTGGCGATAGGCCGCAGAGACAATCTCTGCGCAGGCCTTGGAACTGGAGTAGGGGTCATACCCGCCCAGCGGATCGGTCTCGCGATAGCCCCAGAGCCACTCCTTATTCTCGTAGCACTTATCTGTCGTCACGCTGACGACCGCGCGCACGGTCGGGGTGCGGCGCACCGCATCCAGCACACGCGCCGTGCCGATCACGTTGGTCTCAAAGGTGCCGATTGGGTCCACGTAGCTGTGACGCACCAGCGGCTGTGCGGCCATATGGAAGACGACCTCCGGCGCAAACGAACTCAGGGCCTGCTCGAGCTTCGCTCCGTCGCGGATATCGCCTCGTACATCGTCCACCACTGACCCGATACGAGCCGCGTCGAAGAGGCTGGGCGTGGTGTAGGGATCAAGGGCGTAACCCCGGACGCTCGCACCCTTTGAGGCTAGCCATAACGCGAGCCAGCCGCCCTTGAAGCCAGTGTGACCGGTGATAAAGACGCGCTTGCCCTGCCATATCCCGCTTCCAGGGGTCGGCTCGGGCACTACCAGGTCTTCCATGG
>CAXTVC010000114.1:0-1443 GCA_964247615.1 uncultured Acidobacteriaceae bacterium | reverse complement strand
GAGTAGATCTCGGTATTCTTCAAGCCGAGCGCACCGAAACGCGCCACGGGCTGCACGCTGGTCAGCGTGACGGCCTTGCCATGTTCTTTGTGGAAGGCGATTGAGGCAGTGATGTCAACGTCCGCCACGCCATCACCATAGGTCATGCAGAAGGTGTCTTCACCCTGGAGATACTTGGCCACGCGGCGCAGACGGCCGCCGGTCCCGGTATCCGCACCGGTATCCACCAGCGTTACCCGCCAGGGCTCGGCCTCGGAGTTGTGCACGGTCATCTTGCCATCGCCGAAACCGGCGGTCATATCAAAGGTGACGTCCGAGGTATGCAGGAAGTAGTTCGCAAAGAACTCCTTGATGATGTACCCCTTGTAGCCGCAACAGATGATGAAATCGTTGATGCCGTGCTGCGAATAGAGCTTCAGGATGTGCCAGAGAATGGGCCGGCCGCCGATCTCTACCATGGGCTTGGGGCGAAGACTGGTTTCTTCCGCGATGCGGGTGCCGAGGCCACCGGCGAGAATCACTGCTTTCATGGGCTTGCTGGAGATCCTTCATGCCTTCCGTGCGCGTCAAAACACGTTGTGGAAAGCGGGGCATTTGGGTCAGGTGCTGCCCCATATGGTAGCGCAACTAGCGGGGCCGCTTTGGTATCCTGATTGCACCTATGAGTCAGCGCTCCGAAGAGCTCCGTCAGCAAATCCTCGCCCTCGTCCACGAGTTCCACGCGGAGCAATTCCCCCACAAGACCTTCGTCCCCGGAGAATCAGCGGTCCCGGTCTCCGGTAAGGTGATCGACGCAAATGATATTGGTGCGGTCGTCGAGTCCGGACTGGACGCCTGGTTCACGACCGGTCGTTGGGCCAAGGATTTTGAACGCAAGCTGGCGCGGTTTGTCGGTGTTCGCTCGGCCAGCCTGGTCAACTCCGGTTCCTCGGCCAACCTGGTCGCCTTCAGCGCCCTCACCTCGCCCAAGCTGGGCGATCGGCAGATCAAGCCGGGTGATGAGGTCATCACCGTCGGCGCAGGCTTTCCCACCACGGTGAACCCGATCCTGCAAAACCGCTGCATCCCCGTCTTTATTGACGTCTCCCTGCCCAGCTACGAGATCGATGTCACGAAGCTGGAAGAGGCACGCAGCGAAAAGACCAAGGCCGTCATGATCGCCCACACGCTGGGCAATGTCTTCGACGTCGAGGCGGTCTCGGCCTTCTGCAAGAAGTACAACCTGTGGCTGATCGAAGACACATGCGATGCGCTGGGCTCCACCTGGAAGGGCCAGAAGGTCGGTACCTTTGGCGATATCGCGACGGTCAGCTTCTATCCCGCGCACCACATCACCATGGGTGAGGGCGGCGCCGTGCTGACCGACAAACCCGCGCTGAAGGTGCTCATTGAGAGCTTCCGCGACTGGGGCCGCGACTGCTGGTGCGAGCCCGGCGTCGACAA
>CAXTVC010000113.1:0-8494 GCA_964247615.1 uncultured Acidobacteriaceae bacterium | reverse complement strand
AGCTCGGAAACGCGCTTGGCGAGGAGGTTTTCGAGATTCTCCAGAGCTTCGGAGAAGCCTTCGATGCCTTCCTTGAGCTTGTCGTGGGCCATGCGGTCGGCTTCGTGCATCTTCTCGAAGGTCGCCTTGTCCATGGTGATCTTTTCGATGTTTTCCGTCGATGCCTTGGCAGGATCGAGCTTGCGTTCGAGGGTGCCTTCCTTCTCCTGCAGCTCTTTGAGGAGCTTGGGAGCGATGGTAAGGAGGTCGCAGCCGGCGAGCTGTTCAATCTCGCCGATGTTGCGGAAGCTGGCACCCATGATCTGCGTCTTGTAACCGAACTTCTTGTAGTAGTGGTAGATCTCCGTCACCGAGTGAACGCCGGGATCGGCGGGACCCTCGTAGTTCTTGCCGGTGTCGTGCTTGTACCAGTCGAGGATGCGGCCGACGAACGGCGAGATGAGGGTGACCTTGGCCTCAGCGCAGGCGATTGCCTGATGCATGCCGAAGAGCAGGGTCAGATTGCAGTGGATGCCCTCTTCCTCCAGATCCTTGGCGGCCTGAATGCCTTCCCAGGTGGAGGCAATTTTTACGAGCACACGCTCGCGGCCGATACCGGCCTGGTCGTACTGGTGAATGATGTCGTGGGCCTGCTCTTTGGTCTTTTCCCTGTCGTAGCTAAGGCGCGCATCGACCTCTGTGGATACGCGGCCGGGAACGATCTCGAGGATCTTGCGGCCAAACGCGACGGCCAGCGTCTTAAAAGCAGCAGCGGCCACTTCCTTATCCTCAGCATCGTGACCAAG
Source organism: uncultured Acidobacteriaceae bacterium (assembly GCA_964247615.1). Taxonomy (GTDB): domain Bacteria; phylum Acidobacteriota; class Terriglobia; order Terriglobales; family Acidobacteriaceae; genus Granulicella. The sequence goes on along the minus strand of CAXTVC010000113.1, from coordinate 7,709 downwards.
CGCTTCCCGGGCCTGCGTCAGCACGTCATCCACGATGGACTGGTACTCCGGCATCTCGGCTGCTGCGGCGATCAAGGAGGGATTGGTCGTCGAATCTGTCGGCTTGAATGCCTTGATGGAGTTGATGTCGCCGCTGTCGGCGACCACTGTAGTCATGGTTTTAAGCTGATCGAGAAAATTGGCCATTGCAGAACTCCTGTGTGTGGGCGCGCCTGTGGCGGCGTCTAGGCTCACCATTATAGGATGCCGGGCGCGCGAAGGTTGTCGCATTTCCGTAACCCTCGCGCACGCTTCTGTCCCATTACTTCCCGCCGACCGGGTGATCCGACGCTTTCCGGGCGTCAATCAGCTGCCCGTAGAGCATCGCTGTTTGCTCGGCGATGGCAGTCCAGCTGAACTGGGCTTCGACCCGCTTGCGGCCTGCAGTGCCGAAGGCTTTAGCCTTTTCGGGGTCGCCCAGCAGAGCGACAAGCTTTTCGGCGAGGTCCTTTGCGAAGCGCTCAGGATCGAGCGGAAAGGTGGTTTCCGGATCCTGCGTGAACGGCACGAGGTGCCCGGTTTCACCCTCCACGACGACCTCCAGTATGCCGCCGGTGGCGGAGGCGACGACCGGGGCGCCGCAGGCCATGGCCTCCAGATTGATGATGCCGAAGGGCTCATAAACTGACGGGCAGCAGAAGACGGCGCAGTGGGAGTAGAGCTGGATCGCCTCCTCCTTGGTGACCATCTGCTCGATCCAGACGATGTTGTGGCCGATGCCGCGGGGATCGCCAGTGGCGATGGCGTGGCCTTCGGGCTGAACGCCCGGCGGGGTGTGCACCTCGACGGCCGCAGGCTGGCTGCCGGGGGTCATCTTGCGCACGGCCTCGACCTTCTCACGCATCTCCGCCGCGATCTCGGGGGTGTCCGGGGCGCCGGCACAGAGCACGACCTGGGTGCCGGGCGGAAGGTACTGGATGGCATCAACGAGGTGCGTGACGCCCTTTTGGCGGGTAATGCGGCCGACGAAAAGAACATAGGGGCGGGTCTTGTCGACACCGTACTTGTCCAAAGCGGAGGTGTCTTCGGTGTATTGGTACTGCTGCAGGTCGATGCCGTTGTAGATGACGTGGATGCGCGCGGGGTCGACGTCCGGGTAGGCCTTGAGGATGTCGGCCTTTGTGCCGTTGGAGACGGCGACGATCGCGTCGGCGTCAAGGATCGCGGTGCGCTCCATCCAGGAGCTGAGCGCATAGCCGGAGCCGAGCTGCTCGGCCTTCCAGGCCCGAAGCGGCTCAAGCGAGTGCGTGGTGAGCACGAAGGGGACCCCGTAGAGCTTCTTGGCCCAGAACCCGGCCATGGCGACATACCAGGTGTGGGTGTGGACGACGTCCAGCTTGTCCAGATGGAGCTGCTGGAGAAGGTTCAGGGACAGTGCCTCGAGCGCGCCTTTGAACTTTGCGCCTGTGCCGTCGGTGATGGCGCTCCAGGGCTGCTCGAAGTGCACCTCGAGATTGGGATTGGGGGGCTCTGTATGGCCGGGGATCTCTTCGTGGGCGGGAACGCTGCCCCAGGCGTGGACTTCGACCTCGATCTGTTTTGCGAGCTCGCGTGAGAGGTACTCCACGTGCACACCCGCACCGCCATAGACATAGGGCGGGTACTCCCGCGTCATCAGACCGACTCGCATTGCTCTTTTTCCTCCGTGTCTGTTGCCGGCGATTGCCGTAAGTGCCAGCGCCGCCATTTTATGATGCGAGCGGCTTCCTCGTTTCGTTCGGGCGTACTTCAGTGAACCGCCGGGGGACAGGGTCGGGTACACTCGGGCCAATCGTCCTTCCCATGAAGCGCTTCCTGCTCCAGTTCGCGTTGCTTCTCGGTGTTCTCGCCCCGCCAGCTGCCCTTTGCGCGAGCGCTCCCACCGCGCGGAGTGTCCCGGCAGCACCGCTTGCGGTATCAGCGGTGCCCGACACCGACCCGCAGACGACCTATTCCCTGGAGACCGAACGCGAGCCCCTCACATCGCTGGAAGGGCAATGGCGTTTTCAGCCGGGCGACGACCCCGGCTGGGCGAAGCCTGATTTCGACGACGCGCACTGGGCGCTGGTCAGCAGCAGCGGCGACTGGGACGCCGTGGGATACCACCACCTGGATGGCTTGGGATGGTACCGCTTTCACCTGACGGTGCCCTCCGGGGATGAGTCGTACAGCCTGTATCTGCCTGCGATTTACACGTCCTACCAGCTGTATGTGAATGGACGGCTGCTATTGATGCAGGGCGTGATGCCGCCGCATCCGCGCAGCTTTCGCTCCCGGCCCCTGGTGGTGGATCTGCCCCTGAAGGCGCAGCGCCTGCAACCGGAGACACTGACGGTAGCGCTGCGCGTGTGGCATGACCCCATGTGGAGCCAGTACCGGCATGGCGGCATGCAGGGGATGGCGCAGGTGGGGCGCAGCGACCTGGTGCACGAGCAGTTCAACACGCAGGAACAAGCTCATCTGTGGCAGTACAGTGACGATCTCGACCTGGCCGCACTGGAGCTGCTGGCGTCCGCGGTGGCGTTTGCGCTGTATCTGACGCGACGCACGGAGCGCGAGTTCCTGTGGTTTACGCTGTTGTCCCTGTGCCAGGGCATTGGGCATCTTCTGACGGCATGGGATCACCTGCATGCGCACCACGTAATCCTGCTCAACTTGTTCACGACGATCGCGGGTACGGGTGGCCTTGCTTCGGCCTTGCTCTTCATCAAGGCCCTGTTCGGGGGCAAGTGGGGTAACGGCCTAGTCTTCGCGCTGGCGTGCTGCGGCCTGGGGGCACTCACAAACCCGCTGATGTGGACGGGCGCCCTGAGCGCGGCGCAAGCCAATCTGTTCACCCTGATCCTGAATTTGCCGGTGTTCGGGTGGATTGTTCTGTTTGTGCGGCAGCAAGCGAAACGCAGTCAGCCGGATGCCCGCATGCTTCGTGGCCCCATCACGTTTCTGTTCCTTTCGTCGCTCTATACCCAATCTCTCTGGACGATGGAGACGTTTGGGCTGATCTGGGCCAACCGCCTTAGCGTGCATTGGCGGCACCCGTTCTACTTGACCCTGGACGACCTGGCAGAGGTCATCTTTCTGGCCGCGATGCTGTTGATTCTGCTGCGACGCTTTGCCCTGCGCAGCCGCGAACAGGACCGGGTGCACTCAGAGATTGAAGCGGCACGCTCCGTGCAGCAGGTGCTGGTGCCGGAGAGCCTGCCCCGGGTCTCCGGGCTTTCCATCAACACCGCGTATCACCCTGCCCAGGAGCTGGGCGGTGATTTCTTCCAGATTTTGCCCCTGACTACCGGGGACACCCTGATCGTGATCGGCGACGTGGCGGGCAAGGGCCTGCCCGCGGCGCTGCAGGTGTCGCTGGTGGTGGGCACGCTGCGTGCGGTGGTCGACTATACAACCTCGCCTGCGGAGATCCTGGCGGCCCTGAACCGAGCACTGCAGGGGCGCGGGCCAGGGTTCACGACCTGCCTGGCGCTTTGCCTTTCGGCCACGCGCTCCGTGCTGACCTTTGCCAATGCCGGCCATATTGCCCCCTATGTAAACGGGTTTGAGCTGCGCACAGAGCCTAATCTGCCGCTGGGCCTTGTGCCCGAGGCGGAGTACGAAGAGGTGCGCTATTCCCTGAGCCCCGGCGATCACCTGACCGTGCTGACGGACGGCGTGCCCGAGGCCATGCACCACCGGGAGCTGTTCGGCTTTGAGCGCACCGGTCAGCTTAGCCGGAAGCTGGCGGGCGAGATCGCAGAGGCTGCCCGCAGCTTCGGCCAGACGGACGACATCACGGTGCTGACGATCGACGTTGTGGCTATTCCCGCCAGCCACACGGAACAGCTACAGCCAGCACTGCAACCGGCGTAACGGCCAGTCACGCTGAAACTACGTCCTTTGCTTGCCTGAGCGCGTAGAGTAACGACATCCTCTATCCGCAAGGAGCCTCAGCCCACATGGCTTTGGATTGCATTTCGCGGCGCCTGCTGGGCGCTGCCACGCTCGCCACCCTCGCTGTTTCGTCCGTCTCCGGCGTCGCGCAACATCATCCCGCGCCCGATGCCGAAAAGACCACCACGACTACCACGGTGGAGCCTGCCGCGGATAAGAAGACGCCCGGCCCTCTACCCGCGGATGCAACCAGCGATGGGTCTGTGGCGCTGGCGTCCGGAAAGACCGTTGCGTACACCGCCGTTGCCGGGCTGCTTGCGGTAGGAGCAAGCGACTCGCAGGATGCGATGCTGGGGCTCGACGGCAAATATCTGCCCGATGCGGCGATTGATCTCGCGCCCAAGGTCGAGGAGCAGCCGGCGACCGCGCACCTCTTCTATACGGCGTATTTCGCCAAGGGCACCGACACGGCGACGCGGCCGATTACGTTCTTCTACAACGGCGGCCCGGGTTCAGCGACGATGTATCTGCGCATGACCTCGCTGGGGCCGGTGCGTGTGCAGCTGCCTGACCTGCAGCATCCTGTCGGTGGGCCCTACAAGGTGGGACCGAATCCGCAGTCGCTGATCGATGCGACGGACATGGTGTTCATCGACGCGCCCGGCACAGGCTACAGCCGTGTACAGGGCCGCGATGCGATGAAGAGCTTCTACGGCATCGACGAGGACGCCGCGGCGTTCGACCGCTTCATTCGCCGCTTTCTGACCAAGTACAACCGCTGGTCCTCGCCGAAGTACCTGTTCGGTGAGAGCTACGGCACGACGCGCGATGCGGTTCTCGGCGCACAGCTGCAGCAGCATGGCGTGGACCTGAATGGCATCGTGTTTCTGTCGCAGATCCTGAGCTTCAATAACTCGGCCGATGGCTCGGACGGCAATCCGGGCACGGATAACGGCTTCTTTCTCGCGCTGCCGAGCTATGCGGCAACAGCCTGGTATCACCACAAGGTAGCCAATCAGCCGGCGCAGCTGGAACCCTGGATCCACGAGGTGGAGCAGTTCTCCCTGGGTGAGTATGCCGCTGCCTTGCTGCAAGGTGCTGACCTGGACCCCGCGAAGAAGGCTGCGATCGCCGCCAAGCTGGAAAGCTACACCGGTGTGCCCGCCGCCACGTGGATCAAGGGCAACCTGCGCATCACGGGCGGTGAGTTCTCGAAATTTCTGCAGGACGGCGCCGACATCACCACCGGCCGCCTTGACTCGCGCTTCCAGGGGCCCGTGATGGATCCGTTCAGCAAGGAAGCCGACTATGATCCGTTTACTGAATCGATCGAGAGCGCAATCCTTGCGGCGCAGAACACCTACGCGCACGAGACGCTGCACTTTGGCCGTGAGATGACCTACAAGCAGAGCGCCCGTGAGCCCGGCTTCAACTGGGACATGAAGCATCGTGGACCTGGCGGCGGATGGCCCGGCACCTATGCCAACGTCTCACCGGACCTGGCGTACACGATGAAGGTGAACCCGCATATGCACGTGCTGTTGATGGGCGGCTACTTCGATCTGGGCACGTTGTACTTCGGGGCGACGTACGAGATGAAGCACCTGCCCATGCCTGTCGATCTGCAAAAGAATATCGAGTACAAGTTCTTCCCGACCGGACACATGGTCTACGTGAATGAACAGGCGCTGCACGATCTGCACGATCGGACGGCGGCGTTTATTCAGGCGAGTGAGAAGGGACAGTAAGGTTGTAAGTTATAGGTTCTAAGTTGTAAGTGGAGAGGCGGTTCGCTTTTCACTTACAACCTAGAACCCGTCTTACTTCTGTTTCGTGGGGATCATGGGCGCAAGGATCTCGTCGAGATAGTCCTTGGTGCCGGTCACGCGCTCGAGCTGTGGGAAGCGTTCGCCTTCGTGGTATTCGAGGCGGATCACCTTGTAGTACCCCGTGTTGGCCACAATCAGGTCAATGGCCGGGCCGTGGCCCTTGGCCTCCTGGATCGCAGCACGCAGCAGCGCCGGTTGAAAGGCGCGGCCGTTGACGGCGACGATGACGAAGCCCGGAGCCAGACCTGCCTTGTAGGCCGGGCCATCCACGATGACGTCGGAGAGGGTGCCGTTGGTGCCCGCGGCGAGGCCGATCGAGTAGAGCGCATCGACGCCGTTGTTTTCGGAGTCTACGAGCTGCGTCCAGTAGTCGGGCTTGTCCGAGTAGGTGAGTTTGTAGCCAGAGAGGGTGTTGAGGCCTGGGCTCTCCGGCGCGTGCTGCTGATTTGCGTCAAGGCGTGAGCGCAGAAACGCTCCCCAGTCGTTTGGCACGATCGTGTTGAGTCCCTTCACCACGTCCTCAAACGTGTACGGGACGACTTTCGGGCCGGTGTTGCCGCCCAGCCCGTGGAAGAGTGCAACGAAGTCGTTGAGGCTCTTCTTGCCATCAGTCTTCTGACGGATGGTGCAGTCGACCTCAAGCCAAAGCAGCTCGCCCTCGTCGTAGTAATCCGTGGCGCGCCGCCAGTTGTCGTAGGCGCCTCCGGCCGTGTACAAGGTTTGCGCGGCGGTGGCGGTGTCCTGCAAATCGCGCCACTCACGTCCGGGACGCGCATCGTTGTACTGCGCCCAGACGGTGGCGAGGCGGTCGCGATAGATCGCGTTGTTCCATATGCCGGAGCGCGCGGCGAGCACATCCCCGAGGTACTCCGTCAGGCCTTCATAGACCCACAGCAGATCGCCCTTCATCGGCTGCTGGTAGTTCGCTGTGGCGAGCCCGGCGGGGCGGCGATACTTGCCGTTCCAGGAGTGCGTGAACTCGTGCGGCAACAGCAGGCCGCTGGCAATGAACGTGTTGTCGTCGACAAAGGTGCGCTCGGGCACACGGTCGTCCGAGCTCCCGTGGTGCTCCAGACCGAAGTGCGCGACCTGGTCGCTGAGCGTGACAAGGAAGTGGTAATCGCGGTAGTGACGCGACTTGTAGAGCGCACCTGTCTCACGAATGAGCGTGGAGAACTCGTCGATATGTTCCTGCGAGAGAGCGATGTCTTCCGGGCCATCGCCGGCGAGGTCAAGGTAGTGCTTCGGGGTGATCTCGGGGGCGAGCGGGATCTCTTTGAACCAGCGGCCCGCGAGCACGGGGGAATCCACCAGTTGCTCCAGCGAGACGGGCTTGAAGCTGGGCCTCTCCCCTAAGCTGCTGATGGGCTCAAGGGCTGTCCCGAAGTGCCATCCGGCCGGGACGATCAGGGAGGGCGTCACCATGACATCGGCGGCATTGGCGCCGCCGGGGTAGACGACGACTTCATTCCAGCTGAGCAGGGCGAGGTTGGCGCTGGTGGAGGCACCCGCGGAAAAGCCCGACGCGGCGGAGGTTGCAAGGAAGTCCATCTTTGCCGTGAGTGAGGTGGCACCGGCCGGGACGGTGAGGTGGTACGTGTACATGTCCAGGAGGTCACGCTCCCACTTCACGCGCTCGCCCGTGTTCGTCGTGAGGATGAAGCCGGCCTGGTTGTCGATGGGGCCTGTCGGGCCGTGCTCACCGGGGATCCACTTGGGGTAGACCAGCGTCATGGGGCCGGGTTGGACGGGAAGGATTTCGGTGGCGTGCAGGATGCGACGGGGCGCATCCGTAAGATCGACCGCAAGGGTGATCGGCGTGGACGACGACTGGCCGTGCAGGGAGACTGGAAGGGCAGCCGGCAGGACCAGGGCAGCGCAGGCCGCGCGACGGAACGCTCGTCTCAATGAAGGTGAAGAGGAAGGCAACGAAGAACTCCTTGGGGACAGGCTCGATTCAAGTGTACCGAGAAGATGTCAGCG
>CAXTVC010000112.1:0-8564 GCA_964247615.1 uncultured Acidobacteriaceae bacterium | reverse complement strand
TGTTACCGACGGCATCGTTACCAATCTCTACGCCAAACGCCGCTCTGACGCCGGCCGTGTCCAGCAGTGCCACCGACAGCCCAACATCCTGCAACGCCGCGGCCGCAAGGCTTGAGGTGTGACCCTCGGAACAGAACACGATCAACTGCGGATCGTGACTTTTCGCAATCGGCAGACGTGCGCTGGAGCTCGGATCAAACGCCTTCGAGTACGTTCCGTTCAATAAGCAGCGCTCCTGGACCTCCTTCACGCGCTCGCTGGGCTTCTAAAAGCCGATCCTGGGTAGCTTCCTTTGATCGCAGAGGGTACGTGATCTATCCCGTAACCGTCGCAGAGGGATTCGTAAGCGGGTGCCGGTTCCTCGATGGGTTCGCGCGGGCAGCCGCTGGGGCCTTCTTGAATACGATGGGGAGAGGGCGATGAGGAATCGCTGAGGAGGTGACGCCTCACCTAGCGAAGAGCTGGTAGCAGCGACCACAACGAACCAGGGAGAACACGGTGGCTCGACGCGAGCATGGCGAAAGGCCGCGCGGTCAACGCATAAAAGGATCACGCGACGGAAGGCAAACCGCATGGAACAGCTGTGATTGTGATTTTGAAGTGGTAGCGATATCGGGGCTCGAACCCGAACTCTTCGCCTTGAGAGGGCGACGTGTTAACCAGTTACACCATATCGCCACAGAACAGGCTGGGCAGCCCGTCGCAACTTTCCGAGTATAGCAAAAGCCAAGTATGCCGTGAAGAGCCAGGAAGGAAGGAAGGCGCCGAACATACCGGCTTCACTATTCCCTACTCACCGTTCACTAGATCCCCAGCTTCTTCACCTCATCGTTGTAATACTTCCGATAAAGGATGTCCCACTCCTGCGAGCCTTCCAGGATAATCTTGCGCTGCGAGCTGATCTTCAGTCGCGCTGCCTGATCGATCCGCAACTCTTCGGTCAGCAGCTTTTCCAGTGCCTTCCGCGCCTCCTGCCGAATCGTGTTGCGATCTTCCTGGAACTCGACCGAGTCGATGTCCGCCAGGGTGTCCGCAACCACGTGCGCCAGTTTGTTCAGCTTGTCGCGGCTGATTCTCATAGCACCGCCTTGTATTTGCGGGCGAGCTCGTTTTTGACCTTCTTGAACATCTCGGGATAGCTCGCACCGGTCTTCAGCATGTCATCTTGAAATGCCTCCAGGATGACGCGTACCTCTTCGTTGATGCGGTCTTCGAGAGACATCTCGTCGATAAGGGCGTTGGCGACACGCTCGTCCACCTGAGCAGGCTTGTCAGTCCGGATCATCTTGGCGTCGACGAGGTGTTTGGTCGTCTGCCGCGCAATGTATCCGAGGTAGTCCTTGGAAAAAATCATGGGCCCACTCAGGTTAGCAGAAGCCTCCGGCGGAGTCCGCACGCGCCCCCTCCGATCTGTCAAAATGGACCGGATGACCTTTGACGATCTCAGCACGCTGAAAGATGACATGATCGCCTTCATCGCCGGGCTTGGGCTCAGGCGCATGAACGCCTTCGTGCCGGAGGACGTGCCCACCGTAGCCTTTGAAGACGACGACCTGGACAGCTGGAAGGACTTCGTCGAGCACGCCAAGGCCGCCGACGCCCCTTTCATCACCATGAACTCCGTTCTGCTCGAACCCGAAGACGTCGCCGCGCTCATCGCCCAGCTGCGAGACGCCAGCTACCCCGATCCTGAAGAGACCGAGCTCGAAGAGGCCCAGGCGCTCATGCGGCACGTGGGGAAAACGGGCTATCTGCAGCTCGCTTTTGCCCATGGCGGCGTCATGTTTCTCTACGAAACTGCCACCGAGTGGTACGACGGCTTCCAGACCCTGCTCGACGCAGTCGGCGACATGGGCGGCATCATCGTGGATGACCACGAGGACGAATAGACCGCGTTCGTGACAGCGCCTCCCAGCACCCTCTCCCCGGCGTCCGACGGGTTCACGGAGGCCCCCTGCGACCTCTCCGCGGTACGCCTGCTGGCAGCCGCCAACGGCCTGCCTCTGCCGCTGGCCAGGGTCTTGTGGTGCCGCGGCCTGCGTACGGGATCCGCGGTCTCGGCCTTCCTGAGTCCTGCACCCGAGCTCCTGCATGACCCTCTCCTGATGCGCGGCATGCAGCCTGCCCTGGAGCGCCTGCGCTCTGCCCTGCTGGCGCGTGAGCCGATCCTCATCTACGGCGACTACGACGTCGACGGCACCGTCGCAACCGTTCTCCTCAAAACCGCCCTGGAGCGGGCCGCAGCCTCGCTCGGCGTCCCCCCGGACATCCGCTACCACATACCGCACCGCATCCGCGAAGGCTACGGCATGCGTGAGACCCGCATCGCGGATGCCGCCGCCGAAGGCGTCCGCCTGGTCGTCTCGGTGGATACCGGCATTCGCGCCTTTGCCGCCGCCGACGAAGCCGCCCGCTGTGGCCTCGACCTGATCGTCACCGACCACCATCTCCCCGACAGCGTCGGTGGTATCCCAAATGCTGTTGCCGTGCTCAACCCCAACCAGCCTGGCTGCGAGTACCCCTGCAAGGACCTCTGCGGTGCAGGTGTTGCCTTCAAACTCGCGCAGGCTCTGCTGGAAGGCTCAGCCCGCGACGGGGCCGAGCTCCGGCGTCTGCGCGAGAAGACGCTGCCCTCCTATCTCAAGCTGCTCGCCATCGCCACGGTGGCCGACTCCGTGCCCCTCGTTGGCGAAAATCGCGTCATTGCCGCCCTTGGACTCGGGGCGCTGCAACAGCCGGCACAGTCCGGGCTGCGCACCCTCATGCGGTTGGCTGGCATCGACCTCAACCGTCCCATCACCGCGACCGACGTCGGTTTCCGCCTCGGCCCGCGGATCAATGCCGCCGGCCGTATGGACATCGCCTCCGATGTCGTCGAGCTCTTCCTTTCCCGCGACGCGGATGTCTCGCGCGCCCTCGCCGAAAAGCTCCATGCCCTCAACGACGACCGCCGCGCCACCGAGGCCAGCGCCCTGACCGATATCGAGGCGCGCCTGGAAAGCATGGGACAAGCCCCCGCAGGTCTGCCTGGCTGCGTTGTTCTGGATGACACCCCCGAGAACCCCTGGCATCGCGGTGTCATCGGCATCCTCGCCTCCCGCGTCGTCGAACGCACGGGCCGCCCCGCCCTTGTGCTCACCCATGAAGGCGGCGAAGCCCACGGTTCGGGCCGCTCCGTGCACGGCTTTCACCTCCTCGATGCCCTCACAGCCGCTCACAGTGCCGAGACCGAGCCGCTGTTTCTCCGTTTTGGTGGCCATGCCCATGCCGCGGGCTTCGCTCTGCCCTCCGAGCGCGTCCCTCTCCTGCGCGAGCGCATGGAGCGGCACGCCGCCTCTCTCGACCCCGCCTCAATGACCGTCAGCCAGAGCTGCGACGCCGAGGTCCTGCTCTCCGATCTCGACGCGAACTTCCTTGCCGCCTATGAGCGCTTCGCCCCCTTCGGCAACGGGCATCCGGAGCCGCTGTTTCTGGTGCGGAACCTGCGCCTCTGCGCCGAGCCACGCGTCTTCAAGGAACGCCACCTCGCACTGCAGTTCGCTGCAGACGGCCATCCTCGCACCTGGCGCGGTACCGCCTGGGGACGGCGCACACACTGGGCCGAACGCGCTCGCCTTGAGGCCTGGGGACCCGGTTGCCGCTTTGACCTGGCCTTTCGCCTCAGCCGCAACTGGCATCCGGAATTTGGCGGCTGGGAGCTGGAGATCCAGCACGTCGAAATGTCCGGAAAGGCACCGAAGTCGGACGGGCGAAGAAACTGAAGCCTTGGCACGCGACCCGTGTCTTATATACTGACGATTCGCGTATGGCTGAAACCCCAAGGAACCGAAGCCGCATCTGGATTACGATTCTCTCTCTCCTGATAGTGGCCGGTGTGCTCTATTACGCCCTGCGTGGCTCTCGGGATAAGGTCGTGGTTCGCACCGCCCGGGTCGAGCGTCAATCGCTCGTTAACACCGTCTCCACCAACGGCAGGGTGGAACCACTCGTCGACTTTCAACCCCGCGCACCCATCGCCAGCGAGATCCAGTACCTGCCCTTGAAGCTCGGGCAGCAGGTAAACCGCGGACAGGAACTCGTTCGCCTCGAAGCGAGCGACGCGCAAAGCAAAATCGCCGCCGCGGAAGCCACCCTGACGGGCGCCCAGGCCACGCTGAACAACATGAGATCCGGGGGCACGCAGGACGAGCTCCTGGGCCAGAAGGCCGACCTTGCCGCGGCACAGACCCAATCCCGTGATGCCGCGCAATCGCTTGCTTCCCTGCAGGCTCTCCAGGCCAAGGGGGCAGCATCCGCCAACGAAGTCGCCGCCGCTCAACAGAGAGTCGCCGACGCCCGTGCCAAGGTCACGCAGCTTCAGACGCGCTCGAGTGGACGGTACAGCAGTGCCGACCTGGCGACGCAGGGCGCGCAGGTCAGCGAGGCACGCTCCACGCTCTCCGCAGCCCGCAGCGGCTACGCCGGCATGGACGTCCACTCGCCTATCAGTGGCACCGTCTACTCTCTGCCCTACAACCAGTTCGACTTTGTTCCTGCGGGCGATGCCCTGGTCAGCATCGCTGATCTGAATCGTCTGCAGGTGCGGGCCTACTTTGATGAGCCGGAGATCGGTCGTCTTGTTGCCGGGCAGCCCGTTGAGGTTCGCTGGGACGCCAAGCCCAATCGCATCTGGCACGGCACCGTCACCCAGGCGCCCACCACCGTCATCACTTACAACGGCACGCGCAACGTCGGTGTCTGTCTCATCAGCATCGACGACGCCCATGGCGAACTCATCCCCAACATCAACGTCACGGTGCGCGTAACCACCTCGGAGCACCTCAACGTGCTCAGCGTCCCGCGCGAGGCCCTGCACCCCGAAGGCGGCAGCAACTACGTGTACCGCGTGGTCGCTGGCAAGCTGGTCAGGACCGCAGTCACCATACACGAGGGTGACATCAACCTGACACGTGTGGGCATCAGCGGCGGGCTGCAGCAGGGCGACCTCGTAGCGCTGGAAGCCACAACGGACGTCGACCTCACGGACGGCATGCGCGTCAAGGCGCAGCGCTGAGGATGCCGGCCATGACCTCTCCTCCAGAGCCTGTACAGCACTCCGCCCGCAGGCGGCGGCCTCTTCCTGTGCCGCGCGCGGCCTCACTCCTCCTTTTCGCTATCACGGTCAAATCGGTCACTGCCCAGGACCTGCATGGAGCGGAGCAAAGCCTTCTGCAGGGACGAGCCGACGCCGCGATCGCTGCACTCCGGTCGGCACCCGATAGCAGCGCGGAGCACCTCCTGTTATGCCGTGCCTACCTTTCAAAGCTGCATGGCAGCGAGGCCTCAGCCGAGTGCCGCACTGCTCTGAAAACCGGTCTTGCAAACGACTCCACCGCGCAGGACTGGGCCGGTCGCGCCTTTGGCATGGAAGCCGACCATGCCGGTCCCATCACCGGCCTCAAGCTCGCCGGGCAGGTACGCTCGGCCTTCAAGACGGCCTTTGAACTCAATCCGCGCAACCCGGCCGCGGCCAACGACCTCGGCGAATACTACGTAAGCGCGCCCGCTATCGTGGGCGGCGGCATCGACAAGGCCTCCGCGCTCGCCGATCAGATCCAGTCCTCGATGCCGGAAATCGCCCATCGTCTCCGCGCCCTGATTGCGGAAAAGCACGGCGACAAAACCCAGGCTGAGCGGGAGTTCCTCGCCGCCACCCAGGTAGCCCAGTCCCCCGGTGCGTATGTCGATCTGGCCCTCTTCTATATGCGGGGCGAGGCCCTGGACAAGGCAGCTGCCACAGCCCGCCGCGCCATCGCTCTGGACCGCATGTTGGACGCCAACGTCGTCGACGCCGCAAGCACCCTGAACGATGCGCACCAGCCCGGTCAGGCAATCCCCGTTCTGCGCAGCTACCTCGACCACGGCCACATGAGCGATGCAGCCCCAGCGTTCCGCGTGCATACGCTGCTTGGCGAGATCTTCGCCCGAGCCGGCGACAAGGCAAACGCGCGGAAGGAGTTCGGTGCGGCCCTGGCTCTGGCCTCCGACTACGCGCCGGCACGGAAAGGATTGGACTCCCTCTAATGCCACGTCCCCTTTCGCAACGCCGCGTTTTCTGCCTGCTAGCCTGCTTCGTCGCCACGGCCAGCTGCCTGCCCGCCATCGGCCAGATCTCCCTCTCCACCGCGGTCAACCTGGCCCTGAAGAATAGCCCCAAGGTGAAATCGGCGCAGGCCGACGTCACCCGGGCACAGGCCGTGCAGGCCCAGAGCCGCGATGCCTTTGTGCCTGCTATTTCGGCAACCGGAGGCGTCGGCAAGTCCACCGGCGCGCCGCTGGATCCGCCGGTCGTCTTCAGCGTGGCCGCACAATCGCTGGTCTTCAACTCCTCACAGCTGGACTACATCCGCGCGGCACGGGCCGGCGTGCAGTCCGCGCAACTGGCCCTGGACGCCGTGCAAAGCGACACCGTCGAGGACGTCACGAGCACCTACGTCGCGCTCGACAGTGCGCTCGGTCGCCGTGCCGTACAGGCCGAAGCGCTCGACTTCGCGCATCGCCTGGTGCGTATCTCCGAAGAGCGCCTCGCCGCCGGGGTCGACCCGCACAGCGAGCTCACCAAGGCCCGCCACACCGAAGCTCAGATCCAATTGCAACAGCTGCTGATCGACGATGAGGTCGCCAACAACGCGGACCACCTGGGCCGTCTTATCGGGCTCGGAACCCACGGTCTCACCACCGTGCACGACTCCATCCCCACGCTGGCGGTGCCCGCACCCTCCGAACCCGACGCAGCGAACGATCCCAGCCAGATGATTGGCATCTCCGCAGCATTCGCTGCGGCCCGCGCCAAGCAATACACCGCCCACGGAGAAAAGCGTTACCTCCTTCGCCCCCAGGTCGCCTTTTCGGCCAACTACAGCCGCATCTCCACGGCTTTCACCAGCTACACCCAGTACTACCCAGGCTTCGGCGCCCCCAACAACAGCTTCAACTCGCTCAGCCTCGGCGTGGGTCTCACGTTGCCGATCCTGGACATGGCCCGGCGAGCCCGGGCGCATGAGGCCGCTGCTGATGCCGCCAAGAGCCTCTACGACGCCCAGGCCCAGCAGATGCAGTTCCTGGAAGGACGCAGCAAGCTCCGCCATAGCGCCGCTGAACTCGCCGCGCGTGCGCACCTCGCCGAGCTCGACCGCGACCTCGCCCAGGATCAACTCGATACCGTGATGATTCGCCTGCAAGCCAGCGCAGGTACTGCACAGGGTGAGCAGCTAACCCCTAAGGACGAAGCCAACGCCCGTCTCGCGGAGCGCCTGCGCACACTCGATCTGCTTGCCGCCGAACTGCAGCTGGGGCAGGCCGAGGTCTCCTTCATGCGCCAGGAAGGCACCCTCACCAAGTGGCTCACCGCGGTGCCATCCTCGGTTGCCTCACCCGGAACCGTCATCGTCCCCGGTGCCCCTGTCGCGGTTCCGCCTACGGTCGGCATCGCACCGAGCGGCGCAGCGCCGGGCGGTGCCCCGGCTACGGTGCCAACAGTCGGCACCACACCTTCCACGCTGCCATCTTCACCGGTGACAGCACCCTCCCCCGGCAGCCCAACCCCTGCCCCTTCCACGCCCTCAGGCACACCCCATCCATGAAGCCGGGCGCAAGGGACCTGCACTGCCACTGGTTCCCGCCTCGTGACTGGATGGTAAACTTAGGAGAGTTATGCCCCTGAAAACCCTGCTTCTGAATCCGCCCTCTTTTGAGAATTTCGACGGCGGCGCGAGTTCGCGCTGGCCGGCTACCCGCGAGATCGAGTCCTACTGGTACCCGGTTTGGCTCGCCTATCCCGCAGGTATGCTGGAGGGCTCGAAGCTGCTGGACGCCCCGCCGCACCACGTCTCCGCCGCCGAGGTCATCGAGACCGCGAAGAGCTTCGAGTTCCTCGTTCTATTCACCTCGACCGTCGGCTGGGAAGGCGATCACGGGCTCGCACGCGCCATCAAGGCCGCGAACCCCTCCATCAAAATCACCTTTGTCGGCCCCCCGGTGACCACCGACCCCGACCGCGCACTCAATGAGTGCGAGGCCATTGACTTCATCTGCCGCCGCGAGTTCGACTTCTCCGTGGTGGAGTTCGCCAATGGCAAGCCTCTCCCCGAGATCCTCGGCATCAGCTACAAGGATCCTTCCACGGGCGTCATCCAGCACAACCCCGACCGCCCGCAGGCCGAAGATCTTGACGCCATGCCCTGGGCCACCAAAATCTACAAGCGCGACATGGACGTCACGAAGTACAACGTCCCGTTCCTTCTGCACCCCTACATCTCGCTCTACAGCACACGTGGCTGCCCAGCCCAGTGCACCTTCTGCCTCTGGCCGCAGACCCTTTCCGGCCACGCCTGGCGCAAGCGTTCCACCGATGACGTCGCCGCCGAGATGAAGTGGGCCAAGGAAAACTTCCCGCACGTCAAGGAGTTCTTCTTCGACGACGACACCTTTAACATCCAGAAGGTCCGTACCGTCGAGCTCTGCGCCAAGCTCAAACCGCTCGGCATCACCTGGTCCTGCACCTCGCGCGTCACCACCGATCGCGA